>JBJYWH010000210.1:0-1283 GCA_046259355.1 Anaerolineales bacterium | reverse complement strand
TGGCGATGGATGGCGATGAGATCGCCGGGCTGATCAATGCCCAGGAGCGTTATGACCTCGATTCGGAAATGGGCTGGATCCCCTCACTGGCGGTTCGAAAGCCCTACCGTCGGCGCGGCCTGGGGCAGGCCCTCCTGCTGAAGGCTTTCCGGGCACTCCAGCAGCGCGGTGTGAGCAAGGTTGGACTGACGGTCGATTCCGAGAACCGCACCGGGGCGACGCGCCTGTATGAACGGGTCGGCATGCATGTCGATCTCGAGAACCTCAGCTACGAGATCGAACTGCGTCCCGGCCGCGAGCTGGCCGTGATGGATTAGGGAAAGGGGAAGGAAAGCCGCCTCTCGGGAAAGTCGGGTATCTCTTCTTGACGTTCGTCCTGATCGCTTGGACCAATTCGAACGCGGACCGTGTTCCGCCATCGATGAGCCGCGTTCACCCCGTTGAAGCCTCCCTTCCAGATTACAGGGCGAATCGTTCCCGGGTGGGGCTCGGCTACAAACTCCCTCCAGGAAAATGCATTTGACAATTAGGACATAAATGGTAGAAAATAAGCAAGATTCCACGGCCACGGAAAAAATACAGGCCTCGGGTGAAGGACAGGATCATCCTGGGGCTTAAATGAAGCGCCAGCATCCGTTCGACGTGGAAGCCCATCCCGTCGCTGACGATGAACATGCCGAAGTGACCCCGGGCGGACTCCACCGCGTGGTAGTACTCACCGGCCGGCGGCTTGACCACCCGGGGCACCTTCTCGGGAACGATGGGTCCCTCCGGGAGACGGGTGAGAGCCTGGTCCACGATGCGCAGGCTCTGCTCCATCTCCAGGACCCGGACCGCGAACCGCCCGAAGCAGTCGCCCTCGTCCCGGGTGGGGATGTCGAAGTCGAAAAGGTCGTAGGCGCCGTACGGCTCGGCTCGGCGGACGTCGTAGGGGATGCCCGCTCCCCGCATGATACCCTCGACGTCGTCGCGGGCAATTTCACGAAATGGCTCGAGCTCCTGGGTGAGCTCCGGCGGATAGGTCGCATCCTCGAGAGTATTTCCCTTGGGTTTGAAATAATGGTTCGAGACCATTTCGCCGCGAATCGCCTCAGCGGGCCATGTCGCCCACCAATTGATGATCTGTGCCCCCTTTCCCGCGGCCGTCGTCATATTCCAAAGCGCCTCGGTACGTCGGACATTGCCGGTGGCGAGGACCTTTTCCTTTTTCTCCCCGGAGAGCAGCATCCAATCGATGATCCCGTGCTTCTCCATCCGCTTTCCGGTTGCAATGGACGTCCAAA
>JBJYWH010000209.1:0-24463 GCA_046259355.1 Anaerolineales bacterium | reverse complement strand
TCCGGCTTGACAATCGGGGAACGGGAACCGCTGCTTGGCTTACGGGCGCTGCCTACCTACCGGCTTACGCTGGAAAATGTCGCACTCGATCAGGATGCATTGATCGGAGGCTCGGAGGAATTCAACGCCAGCCGGATCGTCGCAAGCAGTCAGGTGGCGATTGCTGCCATGGCGATCGGCTTGAGCAAGGGCGCCCTGGATTATGCCCTGCCCTACGCCAAGGAACGTGAGGTGTGGGGCGTCCCCATCGCCCAGAAGCAGTCGATCGCCTTCATGCTGGCCGAGATGGCGATCGAGATCGAATCGAATCGCCTGCTGGTCTGGGAGGCTGCCTGGAAGCTGGATGAGGGAGATCCGGACGCCCCGCAGGCGGCCTATCTTGCGCTCTCCGGCGCGGCGGATACGGCTATGATGGTCACCGACCGGGCGGTCCAGACACTCGGCGGCCATGGGTATGTGCGGGAACACCCGGTCGAAATGTGGATGCGCAACGGCCGCGGGATCCCCATCATGCCCGGCCTGGCAATGGTCTAGATGAGCAGGGACAGGGTCAGGAGAGAATATGATGATTAGCTTCAAGATGGGTGAGAAGCTGGAACAGGCCAGCGTGTTGATGGAAACGGTCGCCGACAACATGATGCGGCCGATCTCGCGTTACTTTGATGAGCACGAGCATGAAATCCCGTGGGATTACATCCAGTTCATGCATACCTCGCAGAAGGCCATGGGAGGCGCGGGCAGCCTGACGGAGTCATCCGCCCGGAAGAAGGAAGGTCCGAGCATCAGCTTCCAGCGGTTGGCTATCACGGCTGAGATGCTTTCCTGGGGTGACGTAGGGTTGTGGCTCTGTACGCCCGGGGGTGGATTGGGAGCGGCTGCGGTCAACGCGACCGGAAGCCCAGAGCAGAAAGAACGCTTCCTGGGGCGCTTCCAGGGCGATGACCCGGTCTTTGACGCCATGGCGCTGACTGAGCCGCATGCCGGATCGGCGATGCCGGCGGAAGTACGCACGACCGCCGTGCGCGATGGTGACGAATGGGTCTTGAATGGGGAAAAAATCTTCGTCACGGCCGGCCATAAGGCGCTCGTCGATACGAAAGGCTTTGTCGTCATTTGGGCGACGATCGATCCCGAAGCCGGCCGGGCTGGTGTGCGGCCGTTTGTCGTTGAAGCTGGCACACCCGGCTGCTCCGTCACCAAGCTTGAACACAAGCTGGGGATACGAGCCAGCGACACCGCCTCGAGTGTCCTGCAGGACTGCCGCATTCCCTTTGAGAACATCCTCGGGAGCCCGGAAGTCGCCAAGGCTGAGAAAGAGAAGGGCTTCAAGGGCGCCATGGCGACCTTCGATGCAACCCGGCCACTCGTGGCTGCCTCGGCTCTGGGGATTGCCCGGGCCACGCTGGAGATGTTGAAGGCGATGCTGGCCGAGCGTGGCGTGCAGATTCGGTACGGCTTGCCGCGCAGCCGCATGACGAACATCGAACGCGAGATCATCGACATGGAGGTGATGCTGCGTTCGGCCTGGCTGCTGACCCTGAAAGCGATGTGGCTTGCCGACGAGCGCAAGACAAACACGATCGAAGCCTCGATGTGCAAGGTCAAAGCGGGCGATGTGGTGGTCAAGATCACGCAGCGGGCGGTTGAGCTCATGGGCCCGCTCGGTTACAGCCGTGAGTATCTGCTCGAAAAATGGTTCCGGGACGCCAAGATCAACGACCTGTACGAAGGCACCGGTCAGATCAACCGTCTGATCGTGGCGCGCAGGATTCTGAATTACAGCCGCCACGAGCTGGATTGACGGCAAGTCCTAATGAAACATCTGGAGGCGGTTGTGAGCCGATGGGAATGACCGCCGTAGACGATGAAGGAGTTGACCCTATGAAGGATCGAATTCAATCGGCTGCTGTCATTGGATCCGGCACGATGGGCGGCGGGATAGCCGCACTGCTGGCCGGCCTGGGCATCCCGACAACCCTGCTCGACATCGTCCCGCGTGAACTCACGCCGGCTGAACAGGCGGTGGGACTCACCCTCGACGATCGAGAGGTGCGGAACCGAATCGTTGAAGCGGGCTGGAAGGCTGTCACCCGCAGCCGGCCGCCGGCGGTTCTGAGCAAGCAGTCCGAACAGCTGATCACGCTTGGCAACCTGGAAGATGATCTTTCCTTGCTCGCGCAGGCCGACCTCATCATCGAGGCGATCGTCGAGAACCTGGCGATCAAGCGCTCGCTCTTCGAACGGATCGAGTCTGTTCGATCGGAACATGCGATCATCGCCACCAACACTTCCGGTATCCCGATCTCCGCACTGGCTGAAGGCCGCAGCGAAGGATTTCAAGGCCACCTGATCGGAATGCACTTCTTCAATCCCCCTCGGTGGTTGAAGCTGCTCGAGGTCATTCCACATAAGGGAACGCTTCCGGAAGTTCTCGACCGGGCGGTTCATTTCGGCGAGGAGGTATTGGGCAAGGGGGTGGTGATCTGCAAGGACACGCCCAATTTCATCGCCAATCGCATGTTCTCGATCACGAACGCCTACGAAGTTGCCTACGCCCTTGACCACGGTTATTCGCTGGAAGCGATCGATGCCATCACGGGCGATCTGATTGGGCGGCCGAAGACAGCCATTTTCCGGTTGCGCGACCTGATCGGAAACGATGTCGCCGTACATGTCGGTACCAACCTGTACGAGCTGATACCCAAGGATGAAAGCCGTGAGATTCTACGTCACGAGCCATCGGTCAAGATGATGGAGGGCATGATCGAGCGCAGGTGGCTCGGGAATAAAACCAAGGTCGGTTTCTACAAGCGTGTTGATAAAGACGATGGCAGCAAGGAATTCTGGGTGCTCAATCCAGAGACCATGGAGCACGAACCGCCGCAGAATCCTCGCTTCGAACTCTACAGCGCGGCCAGGAAGATCTCCGACCTCGGTGAGCGCTACCGCTGGATCGTCGGACAGGCGCTGGATGAAGAGGCCGATGCCGAAACCCGGCGGCTGGCGACATACCTGTGGGAGACAACGGCCTACGCCCTGGGCTATGCCTCGAGGAGGGTGCCCGAGATTGCCGATCGCTTCGTTGACATTGACCTGGCGATGAAGTGGGGCTTCGCGAACGAGATTGGACCCTTCGAAATCTGGGATGCCCTGGGTGTCGCCGCGACAGTCGAGCGCATGCAGGCGATGAACATCAAGGTCGGCAAGTGGGTCAAAGACATGCTCGCCTCCGGCCACAAGACTTTCTACCAGCGCAAGAAGGGCAGGGTGGTCGGCTACTATGATCTCAAGGTAAAAGATTACCTTCCGCTCAAAGAAGACGAGCGCATCCTGCCGATTGCCCGGCTGAAGGCGAAGAAGAATGCAATCCTGAAGACGAACGCCTCTGCCAGCTTGATCGACATGGGCGACCGCATTGGCTTGATCGAATTCCACAGCAAGGCCAACGCGCTGGACCAGGACATCTTCGACATGCTGGCCTACGCGATGGATCAATCGGAGCAGGACGTATTCGACGCGCTCGTAATCGGCAACGAGGGGGAACACTTCTCGGCCGGGGCGAACATCTTCCTGATCTGGATGGCAAGCCAGCAGGGCCTATTCGATCAGATCGAAGAACAGATCGATGCCATGCAGCAGGGATTGATGCGCATCCGCTACTTTCCAAAGCCGATCGTTGCAGCACCCCATGGCATGGTGCTCGGCGGCGGCGCGGAACTGAGCATGGCTTGCGCCCGCCGGGTGGCGGCAGCGGAGACGTTCATCGGCCTGGTGGAGATGGGGGTGGGGGTGATCCCGGCCGGCTCCGGAACGAAGGAGATGATCCGCCGGGTGATCAACCCGGTCATGCGGATCGAAAATGCTGATCCGATTTCCGTAATGCAGAAGGTCTTCGAGCAGATCGCGTTGGCCAAGGTCGCCACGGGAGCGTTTGAAGCCTTCGAAATGGGGTTTTTCCTGCCGGGCGACCGGATCGTGATGAAGAAGGAGCACCTGCTGGCTGAGGCCAAGCGAACGGCCCAGGCATTGGTGCTCGAAGGATACCAGCCGCCGATGCAGGAGCGGATCTTCGCCGCCGGACGGGACGTGCTCGCCGCGCTGCGAGCGGCCGTGTGGGGTTTGCGGGAAGCCGGCTGGGCGACCGAACACGATGCGCTGATCGCGGAGAAATTGGCCTGGGTGCTGTGCGGTGGCGATCTCACCCGGCCCACCTGGGTTCCGGAGCAGGATGTTCTCGACCTCGAGCGCAAGGTGTTCGTCGAGCTCTGTCACGAGCAAAAGACAATTGACCGGCTGGGGCATATGCTCGAAACGAATAAGCCCCTGCGGAACTAGGCGAGACAGAATCAGCAGCCATCGGGCGGACCTGAAAGACCAAAAGACCAGAGGAAATGGTCGATCTGGTGCGAAACCCGACGGCGAAGGAGATGAGAATATGGCCCGAGAGGCAGTACTTGTGGCAGGCGCACGCACTGCTGTGGGAAGAGCGAATAAGGGTACGCTGCAGAGCTTCCGGCCGGAAGACATGGCGCAAGCCGCGATTCAGGCAGCCTGGGAGCGGGCTGGAAAATTCGATAAGAGTCTCGTGGACGATGTTGTCATCGGCTGCGCCTTTCCAGAGGGCAGTCAGGGGTTGAATGTTGCCCGCCCGATCGCCATCTATTCCGGTTTCCCAGTCTCCGTGCCGGCGATGACGGTCAACCGCTTTTGCTCATCCGGCCTGCAGACGATTGCGCAATCCTGTGAGCGCATCATCGCCGGCGGCGCCGATATCATCATCGCAGGCGGTGTCGAGAGCATGAGCATGGTGCCGATGACCGGGTTCCGGATCAGCCCCCATCCCGAGATGGTGATGGAGGCACCGGAGGTGTACATCAGCATGGGGCTGACGGCGGAAAATGTTGTCAAGAAATACGACGTCAAGCGGAAGGACATGGATGCCTTTGCCTATGAAAGCCACCAGAAGGCTTCCCGGGCCCAGGAGGCGGGCTTTTTTAAGGAAGAGATCGTTCCACTCGAAGTCGAAACCATTTCCCGCAGCGGCGAACAGCGGGTGACCTTCGACCAGGATGAACTCATCCGCAAGGATACGACCCTTGAAGCCCTGGCTAAACTCAGGCCGGCCTTCACACCGGACGGATCGGTTACCGCCGGCAATTCCTCGCCGCTCTCGGATGGCGCAGCCGCTGTGGTGATCATGAGCCGCGAGAAGGCGGAAGAACTCGGACTGCAGCCCTGGATGAGGTTCGTTGGATATGCCGTGGCCGGGGTTCCGCCGGAGATCATGGGCATCGGTCCGGTGAAAGCGGTCCCGAAAGTACTTGACCGCTACGGTTTGAAACTCGATGATATCGATTTGATTGAACTGAACGAGGCATTCGCATCGCAGAGCCTGGCGGTCATCCGGGAGCTCGAACTCGATACGTCAAAGGTCAACGTCAACGGTGGTGCGATTGCCCTCGGCCACCCGCTCGGTGCAACCGGGGCGAAATTGACGGTTCAGATCATGCATGAAGCGCGCCGCCGAAGAGCCGGCAAGGTCATGGTGACCATGTGCATCGGTGGAGGCATGGGCGCGGCGGGAGTGTTCGAAAACTTGCTACAATAAAGCTATCCATCGAAGGAGGCTCCAGACAATGCCACTGACTGTGAAGGATCTCATGGAACGCATGCCGGGTGCCTTTCTCGCCGACAAGGCGGAGGGCGTGGATGCCGTGATTCAATTCCGTCTCGGGGAGGGAGGGAATTGGATCTGTACCATTCGCGACAAGAAATGCAGCGTGGAAGAGGGAGAGACAGAACAACCGAACCTGACGCTGACGGCAGAGGAAGGCAACTATATCGATCTGATCACCGGGAAGCTAAATCCGATGACGGCCATCGCCACAAAGAAGATCGAACTGAAAGGTGATTTGAATCTGGCGATGAAGTACATGAATTTGTTTGACTTGTAAGTATCGGTAAGATCGTCGAGACGAAAGCAGCTATGCGCGCCCGGGCTTCAGCCCGGGCGCTCTCTTTCACTCTGAATGTCACCCTTGTGAGGATGTCAGCATTCGTATCCGGTGGATCAGGCAATCTGCCGGATCGAGCCCGAGCTCGAGCAGCACTTCCTCCGGCCGGCCCGTCGCACCCTCCCGGCTGGCGAGGATGATCTCCAGGATGGGGCGCACCGCCGTCGGATCACTCGACAGTCCCAGCCTCTCTACCAGCGGCCGTAAATCGTAGGTTTTTCCGCGACGCCTGCGTGGAATGGTTTGTTCTTCCAGCAAGCGTTCGATTGCGGTCATGAGCTCTGCACGAGAGACGTCCTCTGGCAGCGATATGCGGTATTCCACTGACGTGACTTGATTCTGGAGGGCAGGATCATCCGGTGGAGGTTTCTCCACACTCCATACCTTAATTCCGGGAGGTGCCGCCTCCTGTGTTTTTACCAGAACCTCATCGGTCGAGAGGGGTGAATCAATCCAGATGTCGATCATCTCACATTCGCTTGTGCATCCGAGGGGCAGCGCCGGGCTGAGCTGGAGTTTCGGGCGCGGGTTGTAGCCCTGCGAGTGGGTGAGAGGCAGGCCGGCTCGCCGAAAGGTGCGTTCCCACGTTCTCTGAAGGTCGAGATGGCCGGTGAACCGCATGGCGGGACCTTTTGCGTAGGTGATTCGGAAGCGTGCCGGGATGGACTCGTTCATGCGCTTATGCCGGGACGAGCGGGATCGTGTCAGCGGCTTTCCGTGCAGGTGAGCGCACTTCAGGGCATTCCCAGGCTTCACCCGGGTTGACCCGGCGCAACGCAGCGAACTTTGGCAGGATGCCGCATGCAAAGCAGCGCTGGCGGCAGTCGATCCGGGTGCGCCCCTGCAGGCTCCAGAGGAAATCCTCTGTGAGGAACTGCTTCTTAACGCCCACGTCGATGTGATCCCATGGGAGCATCTCGTCGATTGGACGTTCGCGGTGCGTGTAGAAGTCCGGATCAAGTCCGGCTTCCTGAAATGCCGAAAGCCAGGAGTCGTATGCGAAATGTTCCTGCCAGGCGTCAAAACGGGCGCCTGCGCGCCAGGCCTGGTAGATGACCTTCCCCAGCCGCCGGTCGCCACGCGAGAGCCAGGCTTCGAGCATCGTCTCGCGCGGATCATTCCAATTAAACTTCAAACCCGGACCGCGCAGCTCACGCCGAAGCAGTTCCTGCTTGGCTTTGATTTGCTCGATGCTGTCGCAGGGTACCCATTGGAAAGGCGTATGCGGTTTGGGGACAAACGTGCTCACGCCGGCATGAACCCGGGCGCGTTTTCCAATCACCTTATGCCCTTCCGCCAGCACGGCTTTGCACAGATCTGCGATCGCCTGCACATCATCCATGGTCTCGGAGGGATGACCAATCATGAAGTACAGCTTGATCGTCTTCCAGCCGCGGCTGTAAATCTCGCGCGCAGTCTCCAGCAGTTGAGCGGTGGACACTGGCTTATTGATGATTTCACGCATGCGCTCTGTCGCAGCTTCCGGAGCAAGGGTGAACCCGGAACGTGAAGATTGTCCCTGCAGGGCATCCATCAAGTCGACGGAGACCGATTCGATCCGCAGGGAAGGCAGGCTGACCTTGATGTTCTGGCCGGCGAAGCGCTGGCTCACGGCCTGCACGAGCGGAACAATCTCGTCGAAGTCCGATGATGACAGCGAGAGCAAGCCCACTTCTTCAAAACCGGTCTGGCGGATGCCCTCTTCAATTGCATCCAGGATCTGGTCGATAGGGCGCTCTCGCACAGGCCGGGTGATCATGCCGGCCTGGCAGAAGCGGCAGCCGCGAGTGCAGCCTCGCATGATTTCGACCGGGATTCGATTGTGGGTGATGTCGATATAGGGAACGATAAAACGCGTGATCGGTCGACCGAGTCGGGGCACAATGCGTTTGATGACAGGTTTCTTCGCAGCCGGATCGATGGTTTGAATTTCGCGCACGGTTCCTTCGTCGGCGTACCCGACCCGGTAAAGCGCTGGTACGTAGACGCCCCATATCTCTGCCAGCGCCCGAAGCAGTTCAGGGCGGGATCCTGCTTCAGTCTTGAAATGCTGCAGGGTTTCCACGATTTCCAGGATGACCTCTT
Organism: Anaerolineales bacterium; assembly: GCA_046259355.1. Classification (GTDB taxonomy): domain Bacteria; phylum Chloroflexota; class Anaerolineae; order Anaerolineales; family E44-bin32; genus E44-bin32. The sequence goes on along the minus strand of JBJYWH010000209.1, from coordinate 16,364 downwards.
CGCCCTCGCCGATCACGAATGCGTCGATGAATTCGGCCATCGGCTCCGGGTTGTGGGCGGCATGACCGCCGGCGATGACCAGCGGGTCATCCATCGTGCGTTCGGCGGAGTGGAGTGGAATTCCTGCCAGGTCGAGCAGGTTTAACGTATTCGTGTAGAGCGTTTCGTAAGGAAGGGAGATACCGAGCAGGTCGAAATCCCGGATAGGATGTTTGCTTTCAAGCGAGTAGAGCGGCAGGTCGGCTTCCCGCATTTCAGCTTCCATATCGACCCATGGAACATATACACGCTCGGCCAGGATGTCATCCCGCTCGTTGAGTATGTCATACAAGATGGCCAATCCCAGGTTTGACATTCCCAGATCATAGATATCCGGAAAGGCCAGGGCTACATGCGTTGCGACTTGCTCCCAGGGTTTTTGAACTTGGTTGAGTTCACCACCGGTATAGCGGCCCGGTTTGCGTACCCGGGGAAGAATTCGCTCCAGCTTGCGTTCGACATCCTGAACCTGCATGAAAACAATACCCTCACAAAGTATAAAATTGGACCAAAATATTCGCATTATTATAGCATGCAGGGGCTCGGCAGCGCGTTGCGCGGCGTCCTTTCGCACCCGTATACCCTTCGACTCATTGACCGGCAGGAATCACGATGGTAGAATTTCGACCGTTGCCCCCATCGTCTAGTGGCCCAGGACGCGGCCCTCTCAAGGCCGAAACCGGGGTTCGAAACCCCGTGGGGGCACTCCCTCTTTCTCCTCTGCCATCGCCGTGCTATAGTGTCGATGGCTTTTTCGTTGCCTGCAGGCCCATACTCGACAACCTTGATCGACGTGCCAGGGTGATCTGATGAGAATAAGAACCAGCGTACGACCGATTTTCACGGCGGGGATCCTGCTCCTTGCCGCCACGGTGGCCTGCAGTGTTAACTCGACCGGAACGGACGCTGATACCGGATCCGACCAGGGCCCGGTCGTTTCAGGAAAGGGGGGGATCGCCGGGCGCATCTGGCATGACCACTGTGCGACACCCGATCAGGGCGTTCCGACCCCGTCAATACCGCCGGAAGGCTGCGTAACGTCGGACGAATCGGGGGTTCTGCGGGGGAACGGCAGGCTTGACCAGGGGGAAGAAAGCATTCCCGGGGTCGAGCTCTCCCTGGGCGAAGGTGCCTGCCCCTCCTTTGGATTGGCAACGACCGTAACCGGAGCAGATGGAATCTACCTGTTCGCCGGACTCGAGCCCGGCACCTACTGCGTTATGGTCGATCCGAACAATGGCGCCAATGCCTCGAGGCTGCTGCCGGGCCGCTGGACGTATCCGCAGGTGAGCGACGACATCGGTGCCATCAGCCAGGAGGTCACTATCGAGGAAGGGGAACTGCGATCGGATGTCTCCTTCGCCTGGGATTTTCAATTTGCGCCGGAATACATCCCTCCAACCGAGCCGTCCCCGTTACCTTCGCTCACGCCTTCGCCTTCTGCGACGGAGACCCCTTCCGGCACAGCGACACCGACTGCAACGCCGACCCTCACCCCCACGGCGACACTGGGAGCGAACGACCCGCGCTCGTCGCTCAGCAGCCCGACCTGGCATGAGGACTTCGCTGACAGCAGCGATTGGGGACTTTATTCCGACGCCCATGTTCGATTCGAACTGGGGGATCATGAGCTTCTCATGACGGCATTCAATCCGAACTTCTACAACGGATGGCTTTTATCCTGGCGCAGGGATGACAACTTCTATCTGGAAGCCACGGTCGAAGTGGGGGCGTGCTCGGGAAGAGATGCCTTCGGATTGATGTTTCGCGCGCCGAATGCGAGCAATGGCTATCTCTATGGAATCAGCTGTTCCGGGGAATACGTGCTCCGCACCTGGAATGGTGAAAAAATGTCAAACCTGGTTGTCTGGACCTCCAACAGTGCAATTCCCAGCGGTCCTGATTCGACACGCAGGATCGGTGTCTGGGCTTCCGGGGATGAACTGAGCTTGTATGTAGACGGACAATTCCTGCGCCAGATCACGGATTCTACCTATACCAATGGCCTTTTTGGGTTGTTTATCAGTTCAGCCAGCACGCCCGATTTCACGGTCCGTGTGACCGCGGTCGACTATTGGGATCTGCCTTGATGACGGAACCGGGAAGGGGGCGGTAATGCCAACTCGCCTTGGAATTTTAACTGGCGGGGGTGATGCCCCCGGATTGAATGCCGTGATTCGGGCAGTTGTAAAAACCGCGCACATTGATTTTGACGCCGTCGTTGTCGGGATCGAACATGGCTTCGACGGCCTGCTGGAGGAAGGCGTGACGCTCGAACTGACACCCGAGCATGTGCGCGGCATCCTTCCACGGGGGGGGACGATTCTTGGAGCGGCGAACCGCGGCAATCCTTTTGCCCGCAAGGAAATTCAGGACGGCAAGGAAGTGATCGTCGACGTCTCCGATCAGGTCGTGCAGAAGATCGAAGCTCTGGAGCTGGATTGCCTGATTGTCGTCGGCGGGGACGGAACACTGCGCATCAGTTACGAGCTGGTGGAGAAAGGGTGCCCGATCATCGGCGTTCCGAAGACGATCGACAACGACATTGGCGGCACCGATGTGAGTTTTGGTTTCGATACGGCTGTCACGACGGCCACGGATGCCATTGATAAACTTCATACCACCGCAGAAGCCCACCACCGGGTGATGGTGCTGGAGTTGATGGGCCGCGATGCCGGATTCATCGCGCTGCATGCCGGTGTAGCTGGTGGGGCGGACGTCATTTTGATCCCGGAAATTCCATTCGATTTGGAACGAATCAGAGAAACGATCGTGGCCCGAGATGCCTCGGGCCGGCATTTCAGCATCATCTCGGTCGCAGAAGGCGCATTTCCAGTTGGTGGCGGTCAGGTTTACTCCATCCAGGGCGATGAGATTAGAGTCTCACGGTTGGGCGGTGTGGGGCAGAATGTTGCCGACGCGATCACGGCGATGACCGGGATGGAAACACGCGTCACCGTATTGGGGCATTTGCAGCGTGGGGGCCAGCCTTCAGCGTTCGATCGCTGGCTCGCTACCCGCTACGGAGCAGCGGCGGTCCGTCTGGCCATGCAGGGGGGAACCGGCCGGATGATTTCGCTGCGGGGTATGCGGATCACAGACATCGCGCTGGAAGAGGCCTTGGCCGTTCCAAAGCGAGTCGATCTCGGCGGTGATGCGATTCTGACAGCCCGCGGTCTGGGGATATGCCTGGGAGACTGACAGCCTGCACATCCTGGTTTGAAGAGGTGATTGGCGTTGGAAGGAAATCAAAGGTCCGGCCTGCGTCCAGAAGAACTTCGATTCATTCTCGGAGCGATCCTTGCGCTCTCGCTTTTTTTCATCGAAGCAGGGGTTGCCGAAATCCTGATCGGGAGAGACCTCGCCTGCCGTGAAGCCCTGGGCAGGATGCGTTTGGCCCCGGATGCGTTCACGGCCTGCCAGCCAGAGTGGCAGTGGTTCATGCTGCGCGCTCTCGCTCGAGGCTGGCCCTGGCTCTTGGATGCGACCTCTCCTGCTTTGATTGGGTGGATCGTGATGGGGTTGTACTACGCCGTATTGGGTGGGATGGCGCAGCAGCTCTCCCGGCGGTCGGGTTGGATCATCTTCCTCGCACTGCAGGTGGCGACTGTCGCGCTTGTGGCCGGCCTGGGCTACGTTCGGCAGTTCATCGCTTTCTAATCTGCCCATCAGCAGACTATCCCCCGCCATACGTTCTGCCCGGACGCTGCCTTCAAGTCGGGGCATTCGTGGGAAACGCAAAGAGCCGCCGTGATGGCGGCTCTTTGGTGCGCTGCGGCGTCCCTATCCAATCAGGAGGAGGGACGCCGCAGCACGTTGGTCAGAGTGATAAACCATGGGCATCACCTCCTCCTTGTGTAAGATAGCGCTGTTAATGTTCCTTACTCGTTGCAGTATCTCATACGCAAGACCGAAAGTCAATCAAAGGATCAACATGGCATCCCCGAAGGAGTAGAAGCGGTATTGGGCTGCGACGGCATGCTCGTAAAGCGTCCGAATCTGCTCCCGCCCGGCGAAAGCGGAGACGAGCATCAACAGCGTCGACCGCGGCAGGTGAAAGTTTGTAATCAGGGCATCGACAGCCAGAAACTCGAAGCCGGGCAGGATGAAGAGCCGCGTCGGGCCTTCGAACGCTGAAATCCGGCCCCCACTGCCTGCCCGTGCGGCAGTCTCCAGCGTCCGGACCGACGTTGTCCCAACCGCGATGATCCGGCCGCCGGCTGCTCGTCGCTGGTGGATTCGATCGGCGGTGTCTTCTGTAATCGAGCACCACTCGCTGTGGATTGGATGGTCCTGTGGATCGTCCTCCCGAACCGGTGCGAAGGTGTCCAGGCCCACGTGCAAGGTCACAAAGGCAAGCGCCACCCCCATGCTTTGTATCCGATCGAGCAGCGGCCGGGTGAAATGAAGTCCGGCGGTTGGAGCGGCGGCTGAGCCGGGATCCTGGGCAAAAACCGTCTGATACTGATCAGGGTGCTCGAGAGGCTCATGGATGTAGGGTGGCAGCGGCATCTCGCCGATCTTCGGCAGGCGTTCCTCGATGGAAGGTTCGAACTGGACGATCCTGCGCGCGCCACCCTGTTCCTGCACAACACGGCAGGCGCCGCCCCCGATCAGATCCATTTCTCGCCCCGCACGCAGGCCTTTCCCGCCCACCAATACTTCCCACAATCCCGGCTCGATCCGTTTGAGGAGCAGGAGTTCAACCTTTCCCCCACCGGGTCGCTTGCGAGCCCACAGGCGCGCTGGGATCACCCGGGTGTCGTTCAAGACCAGGATATCGTTTTCATTCAAGTAGCGGGGCAACTGGTTGAAGACCGTATCGACGGTTTTTCCGCTCGAGCGGTCAAAGACCAGCAGGCGGGATGAATCACGTGGATCGGCCGGGTGCTGGGCGATGCGTTCGGGAGGAAGCAGGTACTCGAAATCGTCGGTGCGCAAGATTTAACGATTCAGAAAGCGGATGATCAGGTTGAGGACGAGTGTCAGAATGAGGCTGAGGAGGATGGAACTGGCCAGCGGGATGAAACAGGAGAAACCACCGCGCTGGAAACGGATATCACCGGGCAAACGACCGATGGGGAGGTCCAGGCGGCCGAAGATCCAGAGCAGTCCCCCGATCAAGATCAGTGCGACTCCCGCTAGCAGGATCCAGCGTGCCAGGGCGTTCAAATCGAACATATCAGAAGGTCATCCCGATCACATTTCGGGCAGCCGCGCCTGGGGGCCGGCCGGTGGGGTCAGGCCGAAGTGCTCATAAGCATGCGGGGTTGCCACCCGGCCCTGCGGCGTTCGATCGATGAAGCCAAGCTGCAGCAGGTAGGGTTCGATAACATCCATAATGGTATCGGGTTCCTCGCTGATCGAAGCCGAGATGGTCTGCAATCCAACCGGACCGCCCTGGAACTTTTCGATGATCGTCCGCAGCACCCGGCGGTCAGAATCATCCAATCCCAATTCATCGATGTCGAGCAATTCAAGCGCCTCGCGAGCGATCTTGCGGTCGATATGGCCGTCCCCGCGGACCTCGGCGAAATCCCGCACCCGGCGCAGCAGCCGCAGCGCGACGCGCGGCGTACCGCGTGCCCGGCAGGCGATCTCCTCGGTTCCGGAGCGATCGATCTCGACCTCCAGCACATGCGCCGCGCGCTGGACGATGGCGGCCATTGATTCGTTGTCGTAAAAATCGAGCCGGTGAACGGCGCCGAAACGAGCGCGCAGCGGTGCTGTGAGGAGTGCCAGACGGGTGGTCGCCCCCACGACGGTGAAATGCGGCAGATTCAACCGCAGCGAGCGGGCGCTTGGACCTTTGCCGATCGTCAGGTCGAGCGCAAAATCCTCCATGGCAGGGTAAAGGATTTCCTCCACGGCCCGGCCGAGACGGTGGATTTCATCGATGAAGAGGATATCACCCTGCTGCAGGTTGGTCAGGATCGCAGCCAGGTCGCCGGCGCGCTCAATCGCCGGTCCAGAGGTGACCTTTAGGTTGACCACCATTTCCGTGCTCAGGATGTGTGCAAGGGTCGTTTTCCCGAGGCCGGGCGGACCATAGAAGAGGACATGGTCAAGCGCTTCCCCGCGCCCTTTGGCGGCCTCGATCAGGATTTCAAGATTCTCTTTCACTCGATCCTGGCCGACAAGTTCGCACAGGAAGCGCGGCCGGAGTGTCAGTTCGGCCAAATCTTCTTCATTCTGTACGGGAGAGATCAAACGTTCTTCTTCTGCCACGCGGGTGATTATACAGGAACGGCATGGCATGCGAAAAGGGGTCAGATCATCTTGAAGCATACATTCACGCAAGCGGTATCCCTGCTGCGGTGTGGAGGACCGGGTCATTAGAGCAACCGGTACTGTTGACGCTTGGACCGTCCTTCTCTATACTGTCGCATAGATTAATTCGAAGACAGGCCGAGCCCGGTGCAGTCTGGTCTGCCCTTGGTTGGGGTGATCCCCTTTTCCGTTGGGCTGTTTGCCTGGAATCTTACCTGGTCATTTTCGGGAAGAGCTCAAACCGGGGAGGAATGGATTGGCAGTCGGGATAGGTCTGCGCCAGGTGCAGCAGGCGATCGAGCGTAAAGCCAGCTCGGTCCAAAAAGAATTCATTGATCTCAGCGACGAGCTCGACGAACTCGGCCGCAAGATGCTTGAGGTAAGCGAGGAAGAGCGCAACCAGCTGCGGGAGCAGCAGAAAGGTTTGCGTGTCCGTCAGCAGCAGATCGCTGAGGAAGTGAACCTGTGGCGCACGCGCGCACGTGCTGTCATGCAGCAGCCCGGTGTCAACAGCATCCGCAGCTTTCTAACCGAGATGCTTGAACTGGGTGAGCCGCTCATTACGCCGACAGTTGAACGAGCCATCTATCTGCTCGATCTTCCACCCGAGCAGCGGCCTCTGCCCGAGCAAGATACGAAATTTGAACAAAAAACCCCGGCTGCGCGGCTGATCGAACGCGCCCGGACCGAGTATGATATGCGGGGCAGCGATCCGGGGATTCGAATGCGCGAGGCGATTACGTTTGCCAATCGTCAGGGCATTGCCCAGGATGACAGCGTGCTGAAAGAGATTTCGGCCGCCATGGACGATGGTGATCCCCTCGTTCGTGAACTGGCCGTGATGACGACGATCCAGATCCACCGTTTTCGGGCGATGCGGTATGCCGAGCTGGACAAGGCGCATGAGTCGGTTCAGATGCTGGCACGCTTGACTGAACCGCAGGTGATCCCGGCGCTGATTGAAATTGTCTCTCAACCCCGCATCGGATACATGCAGCAGGGCGTGGAGACCATTCAGTCGCCCAACTCTCGCTCGCGCATGGTGGCGCTGCTGCGGTTGGTCGAATGGCACACGGCAGAAGCGCAGGCCGCGATCCGTAAGCTTCGCTTCGATCGTGATGAGCATATTGTCAAAGCGGCGGAAAGAGCACTGGAGCTATTCCCGGGCGATTGGTCCGGCCCGCTCAAACCGATGGGTACCCAGACTTAAGGAGTTTACATAAGTATAAATTTCAGGCTTTTCTCTGCATGTTGGTTCGAGCCTGAGCCTTGACACATCGGAGATCTTCTATATAATTCCCCTTATATATATGGCCGTTCGGTCGGCGCGAAGAAGCGCTTGAGGCGGATTCCGTCTCACGCGCTTGTTTTGCTATGTCTTCCGAGTAGCACGTATGTTCGATTTTCTGTAGAGCCGATATTCAGAGACCATCGCTTTTCGCGACGGAGGTATTCGGGTGGATTCAAAGGGATTTCGTGCACTGCGCATCAGTTTAGCCTCACCAGAGACGATTCGAAGCTGGTCCCATGGTGAGGTGCTCAAGCCGGAGACGATCAACTACCGTCGTCTTCGCCCCGAAAAGGATGGCCTGTTCTGCGAAGCCATTTTCGGTCCAACCAAGGACTGGCAGTGCTATTGTGGCAAGTACAAGAACATCCGCTTCAAAGGTATCACGTGTGAAAAGTGCGGGGTTGAAGTAACTCGTTCTGCGGTGCGCCGCGAGCGGATGGGGCACATCGCCCTGGCGGCCCCGGTCGCGCATGTCTGGTATACCCGTCGGGTTCCATCCCATCTGGGTTTACTGCTTGATATCTCCCGACGCAACCTCGACCGGGTGCTTTATTTTGCCCAGTATGTTGTGACCTACATCGACGAGGACTCACGCCGAAAGGCACTCAAGCGGATCGAGGAAGAACTGGCCGAACTGGTCAAGGAAGAAGCCAGTGCCTTGAAAGACCGCGAGGCCTCCCTCAAAGCCGAGCGCCAGGATCGGCTGGGTGAGCTTCAAGCCCGCAAGAAGGAAATTCAAGCGAACTACGATGAGAGCGTTGCCGAGCAAATTGACCCCGTCATGCGCGAGGCGCAGCGGCTTGAGAAGAGCCTCAGTGAGAAGCAGGACAAGACGATTCGGGCGGATATCAAGTTCGAGGCGCTCGATACCGTCGTCGCCCAGAAGGGCGAAACCATCGGCAAGAGTCATATCTCGACCGTCCAGAAAGCTGTCAAGTCCCATCTTGAAGAGGTCGAGGCCAACTTAAAGGAAGTTCGTGACCAGGAGCTGGCGGCGCTCAACCTCGAGATCGACCAGGTAAAGGCAGAAGCTGATCTGGCACTCTCGCAGGTCGAGGATGAGGTCGTCGACGCCAATATGGAGATGCGTGAGCAGCTCGAGAAGGATCGCGATGAATTGATGACCATCGCCCCCATGATGTTCCTGGGCGAGTCGCGCTTCCGGGAATTAAAATCGAAATGGGGGCAGGTCTTCCGTGCCGATATGGGCGCTGAGGCTTTCTATGAAATTCTGCAGCAGATCGATCTTGATCAGCTGGCTGAAGATCTCTGGAAGGAAGTCCGCACCACCCGCAGCAAGCAGCGCAAGAAGAAGGCTACCAAGCGCCTGAAGGTCGTGGAAGCATTTCGGCGGTCTGAGAACCGGCCGGAATGGATGATTCTCACGATCCTGCCTGTGATTCCACCGGACCTGCGGCCAATGGTCCAGCTTGATGGCGGCCGCTTCGCGACGTCGGATTTGAATGATCTGTATCGCCGGGTGATCAACCGCAATAACCGGCTCAAGCGATTGGTGGAGCTGGGAGCACCTGACGTCATCGTCCGCAATGAGAAGCGCATGCTGCAGGAGGCGGTCGATTCGCTGATCGATAACTCCCAGCGCGGCAAGGCACTCTCACGACGCGGCCGGCGCGAGCTGAAGTCTTTGAGCGATATGCTCAAAGGAAAGAAAGGCCGCTTCCGCCGCAATTTGCTCGGAAAGCGGGTCGATTACTCCGGCCGCTCGGTGATCGTGATCGGCCCACATTTGAAGCTCTACCAGTGCGGTCTCCCGAAGGCGATGGCGCTCGAACTGTATCGTCCCTTCGTCATCTCCAAGCTGGTTGCCTACAACTATGCCGCCAACGTGAAGGGCGCCAAGCGCATCATCGAGCGTGAGCGTCCGGAGGTGTGGGAGGTCCTGGAGGAAGTCATCAAGGATCGGCCGGTACTGCTCAATCGCGCGCCGACACTTCACCGCCTGGGAATTCAGGCTTTTGAACCGGTCCTGGTCGAAGGCAAGGCGATCCAGCTTCACCCGCTGGTCTGTGCTGCTTTCAACGCCGACTTCGACGGCGACCAGATGTCCGTCCACCTGCCGCTTTCACAGCGGGCGGTGCGGGAAGCGCGTGAGTTGATGCTCTCCAGCGTCAACCTGCTCAAACCGGCTGATGGGGAACCGATCGTGGGACCAACCAAGGATATGGTCTTGGGCGTGTACTACCTCACCATGACCGACGAAGGCCATGAACACCTGGGCGCTGGCAAGGCATTCAGCGACATGGACGAAGTCGAGATGGCGTACTCGCTGGGCAACGTCGCCATCCACGCTCCGATCAAATTCCTTGGCAAGACCTGGTACGACCAGGATGGTCACCGGATGGATGAACCTGTCGAGAAGGTGATCGAGACGACCGTCGGGCGGGTGCTCTTCAACCGGGTGATGCCCGAGGAGATGCGCTTCGTCAACCGCGTGCTCGACAAGGGTGCCATCCAGGAGCTGGTGGGCGAGGTCTACCTGCTTCTGCGTGAAGAAGGCACGCCGGCCGTGGTGGACGCGATCAAGGATATTGGTTTCGCCTATGCCACCCGTTCTGGCACGACCATTGCGGTGTCCGATATCACCGTCCCAGCCAACAAGGAAGAGATCATCAACCAGACCCTCGATGAGACGGAAACTGTCCGCCAGGACTACCGCCGTGGCTTACTGACCGAACAGGAACAGACCGAGCGCATCATCGAGCTCTGGCAGCAGACCACCTCACAGGTTGCGGACGCGGTGAAGAGCGTCATGGATCCTGCCGGCAACTTGAGCACGATGGCCATCTCGGGTGCAACCAAAGGTGGTTTCCAGCCGATTTCACAGCTGGCCGGCATGCGTGGCCTGATGGCCGATCCGGCCGGGCGGATCATCGCATACCCGATCCGCTCCTCCTTCCGTGATGGCTTGACCACGCTGGAGTACTTCATCTCAACACACGGCGCACGCAAGGGTCTCACCGACACCGCGCTGCGTACAGCCGATGCGGGCTATCTGACCCGGCGCCTGGTGGATGTCGCGCAGGATGTGATCGTAAACGCCGACGACTGTGGAACGCAGCGCGGCATCTGGGTGCGGCGCAGTGACGATGTCGCCGGCCAGGACTTTGCCTCGCGTCTCTTCGGCCGCATCATAGCCCGCAGAATCGCCAACCCCAAGACCGGGGAAGTGATGTTCAAGGGCGGTGAGGTGATCACGCTGGAGAAGGCCCGCAAGATCGACCTATCCGGTGTCGAGGAAGTCAACGTTCGATCGCCGCTGACCTGCGAACTTCAGTTTGGTTTGTGCAAGCAGTGCTACGGCATGGATCTCGGGCGCGGCAAGATGGTCGAGCTCGGCACTGCTGTTGGCATCGTTGCAGCACAGTCGATCGGTGAGCCCGGGACGCAGCTTACACTGCGTACATTCCATACCGGTGGTGTCGCGGCCGGCGGTGATATCACGACCGGTCTGCCGCGCGTGGAAGAGCTCTTTGAGGCTCGCAAGAAACCGAAGGGCGAGGCGGTTATTTCGGAAATCGCTGGCACGGTGCGGATCGTGAGCCCGGATGTTCCGGATGGCCCACGCGTCGTCCGCGTGACCAACAGCGAACTGCTCAAGGACGAGTACAACGTACCCGGCAATTGGGCTTTGAAAGTTGAAGACGAGCAGGAGATTGAGGGCGGAACGCTGATCGCCAAGCGAGGCGACTCGGAGATCGTCGCCAGCCATGGCGGTCGCGTACGTGTCGAGGATCGCAAGGTCATCGTTTCGTATGACCAGATCGATGAAGCCGAGTATGAGATCCCGGCTAGCGCTCGACTGCTCGTCAATGATGGTGACAAGATCCCGGCCGGCTTCCAGCTGACCGAAGGATCTCTCAACCCGCACCGCATCCTGCGTATCCTTGGCCGTGAGGCGGCTGAACTCTATCTTCTTACCGAGGTTCAGAAGGTCTACCGCTCGCAGGGCCAGAACATCAATGACAAGCACTTTGAGGTCATCATCCGGAAGATGCTGTCCAAGGTCCAGATCACGCAGCCGGGCGACACCGAACGACTGCCGGGCGATCTGGTCGATCGTCGCTACTTACAGCGTCTGAACGAGCAGATGCTGAAAGAAGGGAAGGCGCCTGCCAAGGCGATGCAGGTTCTATTGGGCGTGACCAAGGCCTCGCTCGAAACCGAATCATTCCTTTCGGCTTCCTCCTTCCAGCACACCATCAAGGTCCTTGCTCGTGCAGCGATCGAGGGCAAGGTTGATTACCTGCGGGGTCTGAAAGAGAACGTGATTATCGGCAAGCTGATACCGGCGGGCACGGGTTTTCCAGGGACCGAAGTTGCACTTCATGATGAGCGCATCGACGGTTTCCTGCAGCTTGAACCCGAGGTCCCGGCCGATGTCGAGGTAGAGCCTGCGAAAGCCGAATCGGTCGCTGCGGATTAGCTTCGATTGCCGGAGCCTATCCGGCCACCGTTGACAGTCCAGAACCCGGCCGTTATAATCATACGTCTGCCCCAGCGAACCGTGTTGGGGCGGGCGTTTGAGTCACCCACTTCCCCTTCCACCGGCGGGACATCAACACAGTCCGCAGGCATGAAGGCGGAGAGAAGCTGGAGTATAGATGATGAAATATGCTGTGCTTGAAACGGGCGGGAAGCAGTACATCGCCCGCGAGGGGGAGATGATCGAAATCGATCGACTTCCGCTCGAAATCGGGAAACCGGTTGAATTTAATGAGGTTCTGCTGATCGTGGATGGCAATTCAATCCAGGTCGGCGACCCGCTGGTTAAAGGCGCGACCGTGAAGGGCGAGGTCCTCGACCAGATCAAGGCGAAGAAAGTCATCGTCTTCAAGTACATTCCCAAGGAGCGCTACCGCCGCAAGCAGGGTCATCGCCAGCGCTATACGCAGGTCCGGATTAGCGAGATCGTAGCCGGTGGTGCCAAGAAAGCGGCAGCTGCGAAATCGGAGCAGGCGCCGGTGGCGGAGGCTGCAGCGGCCAAGCCGGCTGCGAAGAAGGAACAGGGCAAATCCGCAGCCGCGAAGGGTGAGAAGGCTGAACCCAAGCCCAAGCCAGCTGCCAAATCCAGCAGCGCTGCAAAATCCAAAAGCAGCTCGAAAGCGGCTCCCAAAGCCAAGGGTTCGAGCGGCACCAAGAGCAGCACACGTAAGAGCACCTCCTCTTCTGCCAAGAAGTCATCCAGCAAGAAGACTTCCACGAAGAAAGAAGAGTAGGGAACGAGGAGACGAACATGGCGCACAAGAAAGGTGGCGGCTCAAGCCGCAACGGCCGTGACAGCAATGCCCAACGATTGGGCGTGAAAAAATTCGGCGGCGAAGTTGTGCGGGCTGGAAACATCCTGGTCCGCCAGCGCGGCACGCGCATTCATCCAGGCCTGAACGTCAAGATCGGCAGCGATGATACGCTCTTTGCTGTTGTCGATGGCGTGGTCGAGTACGACTTTATCAAGAAGGGCCGCAAGCGGGTCAACGTCGTCCCGCAGTCTTGAATTTCAATATACGCCCCCAGCCATGCTGACCCCTCCTCGGAGAGAGGGTGGCGATTGTGGGCGATATCCGTCAGTTCTCCGGAGAGGTATGAACGGCATGAAGGAAGGAATTCACCCAACGTACTACCCGAATGCGAAAGTCATCTGCGCATGCGGAAACACCTGGACCACGGGATCAACGCAGGAAGTGATCCAGACGGATGTCTGCTCCCAGTGCCACCCGTTTTATACGGGCGAACAGCGCATTGTGGACACCGAGGGGCAGGTGGACCGCTTTTATAAGAAGCTTGAAGCGCGCCAGCTGTACATCGACGAGCAGCAGGATCGTGAAGCTTCCAAGACATCACCCGAGATGCCCGTTGCTGAGCTTGAGCTGAATCCACGTGCGGAATCAGCGCTGGCAAAGGCTGGTATCGAAGCCGTTGGCCAGGCCCTTGAGCGTATGGCAAAGGGTGACCAGGCCATGCTGGATATCGATGGGTTTGGTCGGAAGAGCCTGGCTGATCTCAAGCGAGCCTTGAAACGACGGGGTTTTGAGCTTCCAGAAGCTGCGCTCGAACCTCAGGTGTAGATGACGGGTTGCAAGCAGCGTAAGCTTGTGTAAACTCTGGGCAGGTGCAGATGCACCTGCCCACTTTTCTTTCATCAGGAGGCTCCATTTTCCATGCGGCACACCACGGGAAGCGTCGAAGTGATCACGGGATCGATGTTCAGTGGGAAAACGGATGAGTTGATCCGCCGCCTGCGTCGCGCAAAGATCGCCCGTCAGCAGATCCAGGTCTTCAAGCCCAGCATCGATGACCGCTATGGGGTCGAAAAGCTTGCCTCCCACGCCGGGACCGAGTTCGAAGCCACCCCGATCGAGGCACCACGCGAGATCTTCGCCTTGCTCCAGCCGGATACCACCGTCGTGGCTGTCGACGAGGCCCAGTTCTTTGACGAGACCATTTGCGATACCGTACAATCCCTGGCGGAAAGAGGGCTCAGGGTGTTGGTGGCGGGTCTTGATACAGATTTCCGGGCCGAGCCGTTCGGACCCATTCCCCGGCTCATGGCGCAGGCGGAGCGGGTCGATAAGCTGCATGCGATCTGCATGGTTTGCGGCGGGCCGGCTTCGCGCACTCAACGCTTGATCGACGGCAAACCTGCTCGTTATGACGACCCCGTCGTGGTTATCGGTGCGAACGAACTCTATGAGGCCCGCTGCCGCCAGCATCACGAGGTCCCCAGGAGCTGAGATGCAGTCCTATAAGGAATTTCTGCAGGAGATCCTCATTGATGAGGAGACGCTTCAAAAGCGGATCAGCGAGCTGGCGGCCGAAATCAGTGCAGAATACGCGGGAAAACCGCTCATGCTGGCTTGCATCCTGCGTGGCGGGGTGATGTTCCTTACAGACTTAATGCGCCGCCTGACCATTCCGCATACGGTTGATTTCATGGCGGTTTCTTCCTATGGCGCGGGCGCGCGGGAGTCGAGCGGGCAGGTCCGGATCACGCTTGACCTGCAGACGAATATCGTGGGAAAAGATGTGCTCCTGGTGGAGGACATCATCGATAGCGGCCATACCATTGCCTCCGTTATCCAACTCCTGCGGACCCGCAATCCGCGCTCGATCCGGGTTTGCACACTGCTGGACAAGTACGAGCGGCGCGAGGCGGATGTGCCGATCGATTATTGTGGATTCAAGATCCCCAACAAATTCGTCTTCGGATATGGTCTGGATCTGGATGAGTATTACCGGAACCTGCCATTCATCGGGGTCGTGAGACCTGATCGATACATCCCGCCCGAGTAAGCTGCCTATTGATGTCCATACTCGACGCACTCCCCGCCGTCTTTCTTTCGTGGTTCCAATCGATTGACCCATCGACCCAGGTCTGGCTGGTCGGTGGAGCGATCCGGGATCATTTTCTCGACCGCGCAACGATCGATCTCGATTTCGCGGTATCTGGGGATGCACTCGCCCTGGCGCGCCAGGCTGCGGATCGGCTGGAAGGCGATGTGTTCGCGCTCGATTCGGATCGGGGAACCGCGCGGGTCCTGCTCGATAAGGATGGTCCTGGCCGGCGCGTACTCGATTTTGCGGCCTTGCGAGGGGAGACGATTGAGGCCGATTTGAGAGCACGGGACTTCTCTGTAAATTCGCTCGCATTGGATTTGAGAAGGCCTGACGAATTGATCGATCCCTGTCAGGGCTTACAGGATCTTCGGAACGGTGTCATTAAAGTCTGCAGTCCCCGGTCCATCGACCAGGATGCCGTACGTGCCCTGCGAGCGATACGTCTGGCGAGTGTGCTCGGATTTCGGATCGAAGAGTCGACCCAGGAGCGCATGCGAAGCGCAGCGCCTGACCTGGTTTCGATCTCGCGTGAAAGGATTCGCGACGAGCTTTTCCGGATGCTCGCGGTGGATGAACCAGCCACGCCGTACTACCTGGTAAGGTATTTCGGCTTTGAGCCGGTCGTCTTCGGCAGCGAGATGCCCGCGGACAAGGCGCAGCTTATGCTCGCGGTCTGGAGAGAGCTGGGCGGCATCCTGGCGGCGCTGGCGCCCGAATATGACCCTGAGAATGCTGCGAATGCGCACATGGGTTTGCTGGTATGGCAGCTGGGGCGCTATCGCGGGAATCTGCAGACCTATCTCTTCCATGAGGTTTCGACGTTTCGCCGCTGCCGGGAACTGACCTTCCTGGGCTCGAGGGAGTGGTTGCTTTCCGAGAGTCGCCGTGTGATGACGGGCGCGGCTGACGTCCTGCGGCTGAGCCAGGTTGAAGCCCGCTGGTTGAGTCGTTTTACGGGAGGGATGGAGCTCAGTGCCTCATTGGAGGCAGCACCGCTGGAAATTTATCGTTTTTTCCGGACGGCCTCCGAGTCCGGCGCGGCCTGTGGTCTCGTTCATCTTGCGTACGTGCTTGCCCGGGAGGAGGGCAAGCTCCAGGGTTCGGATTGGGCCAAGGAGGTAGAGAAAGTACGTTCGTTGTTGGAGGCCTTTTTTGAGCGCCGGGAGATCATGATCGATCCTGCGCCCATCCTGACGGGAGATGATTTGCTCCGAGAGCTGCAGATCGAAGCGGGACCTCGCATCGGCCAAATCCTGGAGCGGTTGCGCGAGCTACAAGTTGCCGGAGCGATCTCCAGCCGGGCGGAAGCGCTTGCGGCAGCGGAAAATCTCATCAGGCCTACCTGAGATCCTCCATCCCGGGCTCCACCGCCCGCCTCGAAGAAGGATATCCGTGATGAATTACTCTCCAA
>JBJYWH010000208.1:0-1744 GCA_046259355.1 Anaerolineales bacterium | reverse complement strand
TCCTTGGCGTTTCTGATGAATTGGACGGCCTTCTCCCTGACCTCCTGTTCCAGGGACGTGACCCCGCCGTTACGGAATTCCGGTTCGGCCTTGACATTGACGTTGACCGCCGCGACCTTGAGGCGGTAAGTGTCGAGCAGGGCCTTGGTTTGTGCCGCCACATTTACCTCGTAAGGGTGCACGATCTCCACGCCGCTGTAGCCTTCTATTGTGGAGAGCAGGGCGAACTTCTCTTCCAGGTCGAGCGGCTGGTTGTAGAGATGGAAGCGATCTTTGGTCTGGGACAGAAAACTTGTGATGATTGCCAGTTTGAGCATGATGGTACTCCAGTAGTTGCGTGTGTGCCCTGGTAAATCAAGTCCGGGGCGTGGGGTTACGGTTGAACAGCTTGTCCTTCACCATGGTAGCCAGCCGCTTGTACCAGCGGAACTGGCTGATCACGGTGAAAACGATGACCAGAAAGAGGATGAGCGCCACCGGCCGCTGGAAGATCGGCAGGAAACTGCCCTGGGAAACCATCAGGGCGCGGCGCAGGTTCTCGTCGGCCATCGGGCCGAGGATCACGCCGATGACCAGCGGAGCGATCGGGTAGCCCATACGGGTGATGAAATAGCAGATGATCCCCACCGGCAGCATCAGGAACAGGTTGAAGACGCTGAGTCCGAGGGAATAGGAGCCGATAATGCAGAGCACCCCGATGATCGGCATGAAGAGCTGGGTAGGGATGTAGAGCACCTTGACCACCTGCTTGGCCAGCACCATGCCGGTGAACCACATGGCCACCGAGGCGAGCAGCAGGATCGCCGCGATTTCGAAGATGAAGGTCGGATGTTCGAAGGTGATCATCGGACCCGGGGTCACCCCGTGCAGCATGAGAGCCCCGAGCAGCATCGCTGCCGGCGGGCTGCCGGGAATGCCGAGGTTGAGCAGCGGAATCATCGCCCCGCCGACGCAGGCGTTGTTGGCCGTCTCGCTGGCGAGCACCCCCTGGAGCTCCCCCTTGCCAAAGGTCTCCGGGTGCTTCGAGGTGTTCTTGGCGGTGCCGTAGGACACCCAGCCGGCGATGTCCTCGCCGATACCGGGCACCGCGCCGATGCCGACGCCGATCAGGGCTGAACGGATGATGGCCGGGATGTTGCGCATCACCGTGCTGAATTCGGGGATGATACGCTGCAGCTTCTTGGCCTTGGCCATCTGGGTCTGGGCCTTCAGTACCTCGATGATCTGCGGGATGCCGAAGGCGCCGATCAGCACCGGCACCACCTCGATGCCGCTGTCCAACTCCGGGATGCCGAAGGTGAAGCGGGGGAAGAACTGCAGCCGATCCCTGCCAATGCAGGCCAGGAACAGGCCGAGAAATCCGGAGATCCAGCCCTTGACCACCAGGTCCGGGGCGGTGAGGGTGCCGCTGATCAGAATCCCGAAGAAAGCCAGCAGAAAAAACTCGAAAGAGGTGAATTGCAGGGCAAAATGGGAGATGATCGGCGAAATCGACACCACGAAGAGCATCGAGACAATCGTGCCGATGGTCGAGGCGGTCGTGGTCAGGCCGATGGCCCGACCGCCTTCTCCCTTGCAGGCGAGGGGATACCCGTCCAGGGCGGTGGCCGCGGCGGCGGCGGTGCCGGGGATGTTGATCAGGATCGACGAGTAGGAGCCGCCGTAGGTGCCACCGACGTATATGGCGAGCAGACAGATCATCGCCAGATCGGTGTCCATGCTGTAGGTGAGTGCGGTGAGCAGC
>JBJYWH010000207.1:0-1761 GCA_046259355.1 Anaerolineales bacterium | reverse complement strand
CCCAGAAGCAAGAAGATCAGGATTCCAGCCAGCGGAGGGATCTTCGACAGCAGCAGGAAGGGGGCAACCAGGATACGTAGGAGCGATCCGGATCCACGATTCTCATGAGTGGACATCGCCTGGGATTATAGTTGAAACCGACTCCCGGCGAGCTCATGCGGATCGTTCGTTTTCAGAAAGAAAACCTGCCGGCAGCGCGCAGATTGAGGGAAGTTCACGTTGGAATGCGTGCTACGGTCTGATCTCCTCGCATTCGTACGTGTCTCCCGCCAGGACATCGCGCACGAATTGGCACTTGTATCCGCATGTATAGCGCCAGGTGCCGACCGGTGACCCACCCGCTTGCTCCCTCGCCCATTCCCTGCACTCTTCGTATGTTTTGAAAGTCCCCGTGACCATACTTGTGGTCGCTGCGGGATCGTCATAGTAAATGCCCATCCAGGGTTTGGCGTAGATTTTTCTTACCAGTTGAAACCCAAAGTAGGCGATCACGGCGAAGATCACGATTCCGACCAGTGTTGCGGCGACCTGCATGAGTCGTTCTTTGCACGTCATGCGACCTTCTCCTGCGGAATGGGGTAGGTGATCGAAGCGTTCCTCCAACCTTCCCTTGCGATTTGGTATTTCACAAGAATTCGCAGATATCTCGAAAAGGGATGGCCGTGAACCCACCGATGGGCTCACGGCCTTTCATTGCGTATTCCCGCAAAGTCGGTTCGTCAAGATGACGGTACCCTACCAGAGCGCGGCGCCAGGCTGCCGCCCACCCGCCTCCTAGAGCGGGTGGCTCATGCTCACCCGCGTGGGAATATCGTACGGCTCGAGCTCGCGCAGGAAGGTCTCCGGATCAAACGCCAGCTCGGGCGGATGGACGCCCGGCTCGACCTTCCCGGCCGCCAGCCAGATGCCGGAGAGCGCCGGCGCCAGCCCGGTCGGCAGGGCGCCCTTGCAGGTGAGCGTGCCCAGGCGGAAGACCACCGGCTGGCCGTCCTGTGTACCGTGCACCTCGGTCACGATCTCCTTCACCCAATCCGGCGGCTTGCTACTGGCCGGAGCCAGGAAGTCGGCGATCGGTGGGACGAAGGATTCGAGCAGCGCCACCATCACCTGGCGCGGGATCACATTCTGACCCCCCACCTCGACCGGCTCGGTGCTGCTGAAACCGAAGTCGGCCAGCACGCGCACTTTCTCAACCGTCTCCGGCGACATGCCCCAGTAGTTGATCTTGAAGAAGCACTCCTTCACGCCCTTGTCGGCAAAGGATACCGGCAGCGTGGCGACCTCGGAGTGCAGCGACAGGTGCATCGGCAGGATCCCAACCGGGGGTGCGAAGCTGTAGTCCTCGAACCCGGTCAGGGGCGGCTTGGCCCGGAACTCACCGTCCTCAAACACCATCGGCTCGATCGTCAACTCGTCGACGATCGTCGGGACGGCATAGGTAAAGCGCATGTCCGCTCCCGAAGGCGGCTTGATGCCATCGTAGATGCGGATGCTTTCCATCGTGTCCAGCCGGTCGGCTGCGTAGCGGGCCTGGATGTTGGGGATGCCCGGTGCCGAACCCATGCCC
The DNA here is from genome assembly GCA_046259355.1 of Anaerolineales bacterium. Classification (GTDB taxonomy): domain Bacteria; phylum Chloroflexota; class Anaerolineae; order Anaerolineales; family E44-bin32; genus E44-bin32. The sequence goes on along the minus strand of JBJYWH010000207.1, from coordinate 194 downwards.
AGCACGGCGCTCAGGCCGGCCTCACGGAATGCTCCGTCCAGTTCGAGCTGCTTGCGGGTGGTGTGGAACAACCCCCCCATGTCGGTGTAATGGGCCCCGGCCTCCAGGCAGGCGTGCATCACGGTCAGGTTGGTGTAGTACACCGTGGCGTTCACGCAGGCGTCCGCCCCTTCCAGCGCCGCGGCGAGCGACTG
>JBJYWH010000206.1:6778-9476 GCA_046259355.1 Anaerolineales bacterium | reverse complement strand
GGCCTGCCAGCCAACCAATCGGAAAGCCCATCGATGGCGAGGATCGACAGAGCAACCCATACACCATCCGGCAGTCGGCGCTGCACAGGATACGGGAAATAGGCCAGCAGCGGCAAGATCATCACCCAACCCATCAGCAGCAGCCCCGGGCCGCTCGAATTCCGCCAGGCCTTATAGGCTCCTCGAAGGGCGAAGGGGAGAACAAGACCGTACGCGAGCAGGTAGTGCAGCGGATGGGGCGAGGGGAGCTGATTCTGCGCGGACCAGATCTGCAGGTATGGATCGATCCATGAGCTGAGGGCATAATAGAGAAGGAGGGGCAGCGAAGGGACCATCAGATGCCATGCGGCCGGCCACCATCGCGAACGCCAGATTCTTAAATAGGATCTTCCATTGCGCAGCCACAACACCAGCTGGTGCGCAGCCACCACGGCCATGGCGCTCAGTGTTCCAAGCGGCTGAACGAGTGTGGAAAGTCCGAGAAGCAAGCCCGCCCACCAGCGCGTCCGCCCGCTCTCCCCATCCGCCAGATAGTTTGCCAGGGCAAACAGTATCAGGGCGCGCGTCAAAACGAGGTGCGGAAGGGTCAGGATGGCCAGGAAGCCGAAGCTTTCGGGTGAGATGAAATCAAGCGGCAGGCTGCCCAGCCACTCCCCGCTTGGGGTGAATGCCAGCACCCACCCCAACCCTCCTCCTGCGGTAGCGAGGACCGTTGCCCACCTGCGCGTCCTGGTGGATTCGCTCACCATGGCGGTAAACTTGTATGTCGCCAATATCTCGAGCGGAATAGTGGCTATACGAAAAATCTGGAGGAGGAGCACCTGCTGCAGGTGCTGCTCGGGCCCGGCAGCCAGCTTTCCAAGCAGCAGATAGGGCAAGAACGCCAGCACGCCCCGCTGCGGCGCCGCGCTGTACGGCGAACGGAACAACCACGCTCCTGCCGAGCCAAGGTTCATCTTGGCGATGTAGGAGTTCCCGTCCTCAACCGCCACCAGGAAGCCGCTGAAGCTCCATGAATCACCAGCAGCACGGAACGCGATCCAGATCGGGAGAGTCGTCACCAGGATCAGTGCGATCGAGTAGGCGATACACCAGCGGCGTTCGGGACGCGTCATCGTCGCCTCAGCGTGAGTACAAGGATGACCCCAAACAGGATCGAAATCCCCCATCCCAGGTACACGCTCCATGGGTGGAAGGAAAACACTACCTCGTGCACCCCGGCGGGCAGGGAGATGGCGCGGAAAAGGTCCTCCGCGGTTTCAACGTCCCTCCGGCTCCCATCAACAGAGACCTGCCATCCGGGATAATCCACTTCACTCAGGACCAATCGGCCAGGGCCAGCCACGCTCAAACGGATACGGTTCGGAGACCAGCTTTCAAGTTCCACGGGCTCCCACGCCGGGCTGGATTCGGGCTGGCCGACTTCCAGCCAGGCTCGTGGCCGCGGTTGAGGCAGATGGTATGAATACCCCTCATCCCCAACCCCTTCGAGAACGAGACCATCAACGGGCAGCGGGGAGGATGAAAGAATCCATCCAATGTTCAGCTTCTCGAGCTGCTGGAGATCAATTCGAGTCGAAAGGCTGGGAACCTGATCGATCCACGTGAGCGGCGGCAGGGCGACCGAGTAGCCGGCATCGGTGATACCGAGGCTATCCGTAAAAACATCGTGATAGCTCCGCAGCTGCAGCGGCGAAATGCCCTGTGCGAGCTGATAACCATACATGGCGGCCTGAAGGGCACTCACACTGTAGGTGGGCGAAAAGATACGAGCACTGCCCTGCTCCGCCTCCAGCCGGCTGGCATTCTCAGGCTGGCTTGAAAATTCATCCAGCGGCCGCCATGTTACCAATGCTGAATCGACCCATATCAATTCCAGCGCTGCCAGCGATAGCCAGGCTGCGGCCCGCACGGCTTTATTCGGGAGCAGCCTTCGGCCGGCAAGGAACAGCACCAGCCCGATCCCGCCGGCAATCAACGGGGCCAGAACTGCGGTGTCAGGAAGTCCGCGCAGCACCAGCAGGCCTGCATTGAGACCCAGGACCAGGCTAAGGAAAATAAACCCAGCCAGCAGCAGCCGCTTCGGATACCCTGCAGCCTGTTCCCGGCTGAGGTGATTTTCCAACCCCTTGGCCGCAAGCATCGCGATCGACAGGATCACGAGGAAAAAGAAGCGTGCTGGCACCCGCAACAGGGCGGCTCCAGGTACAAGCGTTTGGAACCAACGATAGACAGGGGTCGTGGAACCCAGCGCGAGCAGTAAACTCACCAGCGCCGCGAGTGGCCAGAAACGGAGAACACCCCTCGGCTCGAGCAGTGCAAGCACTGCAAACAGCAACCCCACCACACCGATGTATACGAATTGTTCAGGTTCGCCACTGCGCAGCAGGACAAACCCCCACAGGTCCGGGGGAGTAAGCGAGAATACGCTCGCTTCGGAGGGCTTGATGACGGCGCGTATGCTCAGGTTTGTCAGTTCGGTCAGCGGGAGCAGCAGGCATGCACTCAAGCCGAGCGTGATAAGCAGTGCCAGCGCAGACTCCTTCAGCAGGATTTTCCAGGCAGGCCTGTACACCTTGCGTGAATCCCAGGCCAGGTACAGCACATAGCCGGCAAGCAGCAGGCCGAGCGGTAGTGCCCAGCGTGGATCGGCCAGAAACGCTGCCGCGAGCGCCCCACCCGCTGCAGCTGACCTTCG
>JBJYWH010000206.1:0-6678 GCA_046259355.1 Anaerolineales bacterium | reverse complement strand
TTCCATAGCGGCAGCTGGTGCCAGGTAAAGATCGAATCATGGGCGATGATCGCATTCGGTAGATGCGAGATCAGCAGGTCACTGTAACGGGCTTGCGGCCAGAACGCGGCTGAATCCAGATGGGCGACCAGCTCTGCAGCACTGGTGGCTCCCAGCAAGCAGAAGACCAGTACCGGCAGCAGCTTATGAACCCGACGCGCGCTCATGGCTCCGGCACCCGAAAGATCTCGATCCCTTCGAATCGATAGGCTGATTCCAGCGCTGCGATCCATGCCGGCTGCCCCAGCTGGCGCTCATCCGGCCCGTAGAAGACATACCCGACCCCCAGGGATTCAAGCTGCAGCAGACCCTCTTTAGCAGCTGGAGAGCGGAACAGGGATTCAACAAATTCGAGCATCTCCTCAGAATCCGGTGTCTCGAAAGGATGACCGTACAGCACGCGAACGTCCGAGAAGGCTGGCAGTCGATTCCCGATCCTGGCCGAAGCCAGCACCAGCGAGCCAGGCGCGGCGTTCTCCTCCAGCCATGCATATGCTCGAAGCTCGCTATTTGAATGGACCAGCTCGCGATCGCCTCCTGCCACTCCCGCAACGCTCGCCCCCAGGACGAGCATGTTGGAAGGAACAGCAAGCGCTACGGCAATGAGTGCAAGCGTTGGCAAACGGAACCCCCGGTCACGAAACCACAGCAAGCCGTATGCCGCGAGTGCACATAGTGGAAAGAACAAGCCCATCGACAGCCTGCGCTGGAACGCAACCGGTACGTACAGCAGCACGCTGCCGGCCAACAACCAGACGATCAGCTTGGAGCGGGTCCCTCGCCCTCCGGTTTCCCGGTGCAGCAATCCAAACCCCGCCAGCAGAAGAACCACCCCAAACCCGATGGCATATTCCCATGGCGGTGGCGAGGGGGTCTGGTTCTGAGCATTCCAAGCTGCCAGAATCGGGTGATCCTTGCTCAACCAGAGATCATACACAGCCCAGGGAGCCAGCATAAGGAGGAAAGAAAGATAGGGCAGCAGGTACTGGTCTCGCCAGGATCGAAGACCATCGTCATGCGCATCTCGTTCGCGAATGAACCATGCTATCAGGACCCACAATCCGAGCACAACGGCAGGGCCGACGGCCGAAAAAGGCAGGACCGCACCCAATCCAAGCCCGGCGGCTGCCCCGGTGAGGATTCGGCTCCGCAGCCGAAGCTCGGGCATAACAACGGCAAGCGTGACGGCCAGAATTCCGATCAATGCCAGCGCGAAGTGCGAATTACTCATCACCGCCAGAAATGGAATCGACTCGGGAATCAACATGTCGCTGACCGGATGGTGGAAGAGAAGCGTTGTAATCCAACCGAAACCTGAACCTACCAGCACAAGAACCCACGCAAACCGTGCCGCCAGGTGATCGCCCACCGCCCATTCCAGGAAGAGGTAAGCGAGCACAAAGGCACCGAACGCACCCAGGACACGTGCTGCATGGTAGATCGTGAGCAGCGGCAGTCCGGTCCATCTGGAGACGTGGCCCAGGAACAGATGATAGATATAAAGCAGCGCGCCGGGACCGGGCTGAGCGGCATAGGGAAGGGTGAAAAGCCAGCTGCCTTCCGCTCCTTCCTTCATTTTCGCCAGGTAGCTGAAGCCATCCAGAGGATTGATCAGGAAGCCCGAAAAACGTGTCCCTTCCGGTGCGAGGCGTGCAGCGAGCAGGTACGGGATCAGCGTGAGGATCGCTGCCAGGGCCGATATGGCCAGAATCTGTCGTCGATCGGTCTTCTGAGACATTCTGCCGCCATTGTACGTCGAGGCCAGCATGTGTGCCATGCGTACCTTGCTCTAAGCTTATTCAAACCTCTATAATCTGACTATGAGTCGTGCGTCAAGTTTATATCGATTGCAAGAGCTGGACCTTGAACGCGATCGCGCCCAGGCTCGAATCGCCGAAATTGAGGCGGAGCTCGCCGATGATGAAGAGCTGCGCGCGGCCTCCGAACGGGTTCACGCGCTGGAGGAGAAACTCACGGAAGCCCGCACGGCAAACTTGAGTGCCGAGCATGCCGTCGCGTCGCAGCAGGAGAAGATTCGAAATTCAGAGCAAGCGCTATACGGCGGATCGATCACCAACCCCAAAGAGCTTCAGGACCTGCAAATGGAGCTCGAATCGCTGAAACGCTTTCTTGAAACGCTCGAGGATCGCCTGCTGGAAGCCATGCTGGAACTGGAGGATGCCCAGGTCCATTTCGACCGAGCGCGCCAGGCATTCGATGACCTGCAGGCAGAACGTATCCAATCTACGGCCCAATTACGTGGGGAACTCTCATCACGCAAAGAGGATCTTGAGCGCTTGGCCATGGAACGGCAAGCAGCGGTCGGCGATGTCGATCAGGTCGATCTGAAGCGCTACGAAGATGTTCGCGAGCAAATGGGAGGCCACGCCGTTGTTCTGATGAAGGGTGGAACCTGTTCGGCTTGTGGCGTGGACCTTGCACACTCCCAGCAGCAGGAGGTGCGCAACAGCGAGGAACCGTTCCGCTGTCCGCAGTGCAATCGATTCCTTTATGCCGGGTGAGCTTTCATGATCAACTTCATTCGCAATATCTGGGTCTCATTATTCGGTAATTTCTTCGACACGGGCGAATTGATCCTGGGTCTGGTGCTGGGGATCCTGCTCTCATGGGTCTACGGCCGGCTTGAACCGATTCGCGAGTGGGTATCGAATTGGTCTACGGAACGGCTGCAGCTGGCAAACCGGCGGCAGCAGCGTGTGGCGGTGGACCAATATCGACTGGACCTGATTGCCCGGGCTCAAACGGCACATGCTGCCGGAGCGATCTTCGCCCTCGATGAAATCGTGATCCCTACCAAGGTCCTCGCTCCGCCACTCCCGGCTGAGGCTGACGATAGAGAACGAATGCCGGAGGATACGCTCTCCGTGCTTCCAAACCTGCCCGATTGGCAGTACCTCTCCGCGATCTATCAATCCCCCACCCTGGAGCTGCATGAAGCGCTGCTTCATGGGGCAAACCTGCTGCTCACGGGATGGCCGGGCTCGGGAAAAACAACCGCCCTGGCATACCTGGCGATGCTGCTGGCACTGCGCGATCCAGGGCTTGGTGATCTGGCGTCCCTGATGCCGGTCTGGATCCATGTAGCGGATCTCGTCCTTGATCGATCCGCCGAGAAGGACCCTTTAAAGCCTCTCGAAACCGCGCTTCTCGAGACATCCAATGCTAGCGGCTCAAATCGGCTGATATCGCAGCTGCAGACATCCTTCAAGCGCGGCGAAGCGCTGCTCCTGCTGGATGGCCTGGACGAATTCAACCCGTCCGAGGTTCCACCGATTGCCGAGTGGTTGAAGCAGCTGAAGCAGAAATACAGCGACGTCCGCATGATCGTTGCCGCCCATATCAACGGGTATGACGGATTGACGGATCTGGGGCTGACACCGATTCCAATCGCTCCCTGGACGGATCACGATCAAATCCTTTTTCAGCAGCGCTGGGCCACCGCCTGGGCCGAACATATCATTCCGGCCCTTCCGAAGAACCGCCTGTCCGAGATCGATCCCGCTCTACTGAGCGGTTGGATGGTCGGCTCGATGCGCGGCAGGTCGCCGCTGGACATCACGCTGCACACCTGGGCAGCCTTCATCGGCGATGTGCGCGGGAACCGCAGTGTTGACGGGCTCGAATCCTACCTGGCCCGGTTCCTTTCGATCAACGAGCGGAAATCTGCCCAGGCTTCCGCCCTGGCATGGATTGGCGCCGGCTCCGGTCTCCTGAACGAACGGAGCTTGAAACGCGGCATGCCCCTGACTGAGATGGAAGAAGCTGGATTAATCCACCGCCATATTCAGGGCCGCCTGACATTTGCCCTTGCCAATGTGGGAGCCTACCTGGCTGCTCGCGCGATGGCAGAAAGCGGTGAGACGCTCGACCCGATCCCGATTGGCTGGGCTCCCGGCGAACTAGCCTTGCGATATGCCGCCTCGATGGGGGATGCCTCCTCAACGGCAAGCACCTTGATGAAGGCCACCAATGACCCGCTCGAGAAACACCTGCTGGCGATCGCCCGCTGGCTTCCGGATGCCCCGCGGAAACAGTCATGGCGTGGCGATGTGCTGCGGCAGCTGGCTCAGATCGCCGCCGACGGCACCCGCGCCTATGGCTTGCGGCTGCGCTGCGTGCACGCCCTGGCCGCTTCGCGTGAGAACTCGGTTGCCATCCTCTTCCGGCGCCTGCTGGGATCCGATAATCCAACCAGCCGGGTGCTTGGAGCGCTCGGGCTGGGAGGCCTGCGAGACGAGGAGAGCGTCAAACAGCTCCTTGAAACCATCAACACCAAGCGGAACCTGCATACACGCCGCGCGTCCTGTCTTGCATTGGCCGCCATCGGAACCGACGAGGCCCTAGAAGGGCTAGGACATATTCTGCTGGAGAGCGACGAAGGGGTTCAAATCGCCGCAGCCGAAGCGTTGGCCTGCAATCCGACGGAGGGCTTCTCCATGCTGCGTGATGCCGCTGAGATGAAGAACCTGCTCACCCGGCGGGCGGCGGTTTTCGGCCTGGGACGAATCCCCGAGCCCTGGGCGATTGATATTCTCCAGGCGATGCAGACGGAAGATGATCAGTGGGTCGTTCGAGGCGCGGCCGCTGAAATTCTCAAGCAGCGCTGGAACCCACCCTGGAAAGTCACACCTCAAGTCAGGACACTGTCCGACCTGAGCTGGCTGCAGGATTTCGCCAGCAAAGAAGGCATGGCCGTTGCTTCCGACCGGGCTGCCCTCGATTTGATACGACGAGCGCTGACCAAGGGATCACAGGATGAGCAAATTGCCGCGCTCGAAGCCATCGTTTGGGCAGGCGCCGATGAGCTTTCCCTTGAACTCAACCAGGCATTGGCCTCACCACAGCCTTATCTGCGCGATGCCGCCTATGAAGCCTTGTACCAGATGGATGCAGCCGGTATTGCGGTGCGCGGATTAAGCCGAAAACCGGCTTGAGAGGCACGATCCCACGCAGGAACTGGGAAATCGAAAGCAGGTGCTCCCGCACCTGCTTTGTCTTATCAAAGGCTTTCTTATTCTTCCTTGTCGGTCAAGATTTGATCCAGATGGGCTTTCAAGCGCTGTTCGGCTTCTTCAGCCGGAAGCCCGACGATCGAAATGATCTTATCCAATCCATGCTCCCCAGCGACAATTTCAATTGCACTTTTCCGGACGTCGAGGGCGTCCGCCAGGAAGCTGATCAAAGCCTTGTTCGCCTTTCCTTCCACAGGTGGAGCAGCCACGCGCACGCGCAGGGTGCCGTCTTCCAGAACGCCACCGAACGCTGTCTTCCGGGCGCGCGGGGTGACACGGATCGTCAGGGCGGCGCCCTGTTCGCCATTATGGAGCTTGAAAGAGCGTGATTTCTGGGCTCGGGTCATGAAAGGAAATCTCTCAAGGCCCTGCTGATCAAATCGAGCACGATCAGCAAGACCAGCGGACTCAGGTCAAGCCCTCCGATTGGAGGAAGGATGCGCTGAATGGGGAGCAGTAGTGGCTGAACAATGCTGTCAAGGAAACGTCGCAGCGGGTGATACGGATCAAGGATATAACTGACCAGCACATCGGCGATGATCAGGATGGAAAGTGCAGTCGTGATGAGCGAGATCGCAGCCGTAAAACCGGACAATCCTCAGATCCCTCCTGCTTGTTCAGTTTACCCCGTGAACCCTCAGCCAGCAGTACAGCCAACATTGTACCGCATACCCTGCCCGTCACCTATTGGCGTTCACCGAAGATCGCTCGTCCGATTCGAACGACTGTCGCTCCTTCCTCGATGGCAATCTCGAAATCATCCGTCATGCCCATCGAGAGCTGGTCCAGGGGCCTGTCCAGCGCTTCCTGCACAAAATCCCGGACCGTCCGCAGGGTCGAAAAGGTATTCCGCAGCACATCCTCCTCACCGACCCAGGGTGCCATTGTCATCAATCCGACCACCTTCAAATGATCCAGCTCGAAAACTGGACGAACTTGCTTGAGCATCGTGTCCCAATCCTCGCGCTGCGAGAAATCCCAGCCACCCTTCGATGTCTCACCGGAGACATTGAGCTCAAGGTATACAGGCAGTCTGGTTTCGAGCGGGGCATGAAATTGATCCAATCGACGGGCGATCTTCTGGCGATCGACGGAGTGGATCACGTCGAAATGAAGCGCGGCATCTTCAGCCTTACGACTTTGAATATGTCCCACCATATGCCAACGGATGTCCTCGTACTCCGGCAGCTGATCCTGCTTCTTGATCCCTTCAAGGACGCGATTCTCGCCGAACGCACGCTGGCCGCACTCATAGGCGGCCGTGATTTTCTCCAAAGGCTGCGATTTGGATATCGCCACCAGCTGCACTTCGGAGGGTACACGTCCGGCACGTTCAGCGGCGGCTGCCATGCGTTCCCTTACCGAGTGTAAATTGCGCTGAATCTCTTCCTGCAGCGAATGGGGGGGATTCATGAACGCTCCGTCAGGCTCAACAGGGCTCCAAAACGGCCCGTGCGGCCGCCTTCCGCTCGATGCGAAAACCATTCTGATACCGAACATGCCGTACAGATACTCGTCGCTTCGATCTGCTCCACTCCAGCGGAAGTGAGCAGGCTACGATTCGCACGGTACAGGTCGAGATAGGTGCGGCCCTCGCGCGGGTGAA
>JBJYWH010000205.1:0-8133 GCA_046259355.1 Anaerolineales bacterium | reverse complement strand
CAAAGGTCGCCGCGCCGCCGATCTCGCACTCGTCGATCAGGTCCTCCCTCTTGACACCCATTACCCCCATCGTCATCTGGCAGGCGATCAGGCGCACTTTCATCTCGATGGCCGCCTCGAGCAGCTCGCTCAGCTTGCTCACGTTGTCCTTCTTCATCATGTTCTTCATCATCATCGTCGCCATGGCAGTCATGCCGGGCAGCATGCCGATGATATTCGGAACCGGCATCGGCATGGCCGGGTTGGCAATCGGCGCCACCTGCAGGTGATCGATCTTGCCCTTCTTGAGCAGTTCAAGCCCGAAGAAGGTGAAGAAGATTCCCACCTCCATCTCGAGCGCGGCGGCGGTCGTGGCCAGGATCAGCGGCGCGTAGGCCGCGTCCATGGTGCCGTGGGCGGCGATAATCGCCATGCGTGAAGCTGTATTTTCTGTCATTGGTTTCTCCTCTTAAGCCGTTGTGATGCGGATGGGCACCGACCGGCTAACTACTTGGCCTTTTTCACGAAGAAAATGTACTTGTCGCCGTCCTGCTCATGGCTGAGCAGTTCGTGGCCGGTCCTGGTGGTCCAGGCGTTCATGTCCGGCACCGACCCCGGGTCGGTGGCGATCATCTTCAGCACCTGGCCGACCTGCATGCCATCGACCGCTTTCTTGGTCTTCAAGATGGGCATCGGGCAGTTCAGGCCGCTGCAGTCCAGCATCTGGTCAAATTTGTCACTCATGATTCGCTCCTTGAATGGATTTCTTCACACACCCGGCAGCCACCGGGTGTAACACGACTAATTTAGTCTTCTAACACCGTTTTAAACGCAAGAAGACCGCTGCTTCGCGGTCTTCCATCACGTCGAGCTCTCGGTCCCGCCCGGATTACTTCCGGGCTGGGAACATTGATGATGCTGCATCCCATCTCTCTTCTCACCCGGCCGCCGCTCCTGGCCGTAAACCCTGCCGGGTGTTTTCAAGCTATCATGCCCAGGAGGGCTTTATCCTTAATGCCATTCAAAGATCAGCTTAAGTCCAGCTTCGACTGCCGTTCACTCGATGGCGGTCATTTCGGCGATCTGCCGCAGGCGGCTGATCAGATCGAGGCGTTCCTGCCCGATCTGGCAGAACGAACTCGCCACCCGCTCGAGCCAGAAGCCAATCTTCTCCCGCACGCGCGGTTCGAGCACGGGGATCGTGTCCGCCAACGCCCCCAGCCTTCCGGGAGCGAGCTTCAGCTCGCGCTCCATGCGTGCAACCCGGCGGGCCTGTTCTTCCTCATCGGGTGGCTCGCTGTAGTACTGGCCGGCGACGATCAGGTTTGTGTCCCGTTCACGGACGCGAATGTGCGCACAGCCGTACTCCAGCCCGGCATGACAGCGGAAAAACATGCCGGGGCGGCCCTGACTGCGAGCCAGTTCGCGCCAGGATCGAACGCAAGCCTGGCGGCCGCTCTCGTTCGCCAGGATCTCCCGGCAGAACGGCTGCGGGTTGCTGATTTCGGTCAGCGGCTCGCCGTTCAGGCTTGTCGTCACCGCACCGACCCCGATGATCTCGGCGAACACATCTTGAATGATCTGAATGCAGTGCAGCGGTAGGACCGCGCCGGTGCTCGCATCCTGAGATTCATCGGACCCGGCGAACGATTGATCCGAGGCCCGCAGCCAGGCTTCGATCGCGGACCGTTCGAAGCGCCAGCGCCCACCGACCTTGATGCCCTGCAGGCGTCCATCCTTCAACATGCGGTAGATAGTGGTGCGATCGAGCTGCAGCAGCTCCTGCAGCTGGCGAACGGTTAGCAGATCCGACACGGTCACCTTTGCTATCGTTTGCTATAATTTGCTCGTGTTTACTATAGTATTTGAAATCGCAATTCAACGCACGTGACGTTCGTCCTCATTTCAAAACAAGACCCGGGCTGGTGGTTAAAAGGAAATGGCTGCGGCTCCGCAGCCATTTCCGGGGAAGTGAGGAGAAGATGCTTGAAGAGGACTTCCCCGCTTTGTCCGTACCACCCTAGAACCTCGTCCTGGAGGAGGAGAGGGTCTCCCCCGGGTACGCCCCGGTGGAGACCCTTGTCCCACCAACCATCAACATCTTACTTTAACTCGCACACTCGGGCTTTAAACCAATCTATCGTCGAGCTTAAGAGAAACTTACCGAGGTTGAGAAATGAGCTGGAGCGCGTCGGCAAACCGAAGAGGCGCACTGCTGGAGTCCAGGTGGTCAACCCCCTGGCGGGCTGTGAAACGGCTTGCCTCCAGAGCGCGTTCTACGCAAGACAGCCCTCTCCGCCGATGGTCGGGAGAGGGGCCTCCGGATTCCTCCGGTTGACTGCGCCGGGCGGCCGACCAGTGCTCCTGCGGGTAAGTAGGGCTTCGAGTCGTCTATTCCAGCGTCACGCTGTCAGAGGCGATCACGATCGGAAAGTTCGGCAGCTCCTGCGTGAATCGCACAAAATCAGCCACCTCGGCCTGGTCGGCGAAGGCTTTTAGATTCTCCATCCAGCGGAAGCCAATCGACTGGTACAGCAGCTCGACGGTCAGCTGGAAAGGACCATTGGCCCCGGCGGTGTTGATCGCAATCAACACCCGGTCACCGCCGCCATCGAAGTCGACATCATCACGCGCCCCGCCCCGCACGGCGAAGTCTTCATATGGTGCAGCCTTCTCGAAGCCCTCCGGCAGCAGGCGGCTGTCCTTCAGGTAGCCGGCGGCGCGCAGCAGGTTGGTCGTGACCTTGTTCTCGCTGTCGCGCAGGATTGCCTCATAGATCTGCACCTGCTCCGGCTGCACGATCGCCTGGTAGTGCTGTTCGAACTTCACCGGATCCGCGTCGTTGTCATTCCCAACGATCGAGCCGTCGGGATTTATGGCCCCCGATTCGAAGATCACGCTTCCGGCTCCGTCGGTGAGGGTGATATGCAGCCACGCCCGGCGGGAAGGGAAGCCAGTCGGGAATTTGTGTCCGGTCAGCACGGTGAGCGCAGCCTCAGCCGAGACGCGCGCCCCTACCCGCTGGGCATTCTCCAGCGCCAGCGTGGCGGTGTCATTCTGGAGCTGTTCCACGGTCCGCTCGACGCCGGTTCGGAAATGTTCGCTCGAGGCCGTCACGCCCAGCTCCTCACCAAAGGTGTCGAGCATCTTCAGCATGTAGGCATTCCCACCAACAAGGGTATGCTGCGAGAAGGGGCTGCGGAGCGTATCCGAGGTCAGCGCAATCTTGACCCCGCCATCCGCTTCCGGCATGTGGCAGCCCTGGCAGGTGGTGCGGTTGCGGAAGCTGGAGTAGTAGTACTCGAAGTAGGTCATCTGCTCTGGAAACTGGCCCGCCACCTGGTCGAAGGCATCCGCATAGGGCGTATACAGGATGTGGCAGGTGGCGCACAGTTCGGATTCGGACAGGTGCGCCGACTGTACCGGCTGGTAGCCGGAGGCGCCGGTCATGATTTGCGCTTGCTCGGGGGCGATCGTGAACGGTCCGAAGATCACCCGGTCGGGAGCTTTGAGCTGCGTGTCGATCTGAAACCCGCCGCTGTAGGAGGCCTGCGTCCCCAAGTTATCGCCGCGAATCTGATGGCAGATGGTGCACGAGACGCCATCCATGGCGAAGGCATGCAGGCTGCTGTCGGGATTCACGAATCCGTCGCTACCGAAGACGGCCGCGCCCGCACCTTCCTGCTGGGCCGTGAACTGGGCCATCGGCATGTGGCAGCGGGCGCAGGTGTTCTGAATCGTATCGGCCAGGTCGGGTAGCTCGCTGATCTCTGCTCGGACGGAGGCCTGCCAGTAAGGATCACGGGCCGAATTGGCCATGATCGAAGCTCGCCAGGCTGAATCGATCGAGACGTCGTTCCCGCCGTCGTCGACCTGGTTCATGTGACAGGCAGCACAGGCGCCGGAGGTGGAGAAGTAGTCGCCGATCTTGGCCAGCAACGGCTGGCCCTTGCGGCCGGCTTCGCTTTCCGCCGGCGTGGCGGTGACGAAGGTTGTGGCCGTCGGCGGTGGGGTGTGCGTGGGACGGGAACGGACCGTATCGGTCGGGCGCGGCGTGGCCTGGGGCGTTGGATTCCCACAGGCAGCCAGCAGGAGAAGGAAAAGAACCTGCAGCGTCAGGGTGGTTAATCGGCGCATCGTGTACTCCCGGTCAGACAACAAACTTGCCGTCCTTATAGAAAATCTCCCCGTCGACGCGAATCTCGGAATCGTGCGTCATATCGCAGATCATGTCCCAGTGAATGGCGGAGTGAGCCTTGGACCCGGTTTCCGGGTAGCCGGCGCCGAGTGCCATATGGAACGTGCCGCCAATCTTCTCGTCGAAGAGGATGTTCTTGGTGTAGTTCTGTACGCCGTAGTTCAGCCCGACGGCGAACTCGCCCACATAGCGGGCGCCCTCATCCGTTTCAAGCATGGCCTGCAGGAAGGCCAGGTTGCGGGCGGCTTTCGCCTCCACCACCTTGCCTTTATTGAAAGTCAGCTCGACGCCCTCCACCTCGTTGCCGCGGTAAACAGCTGGATAGGTGAAAGCGACGTGGCCTTCAATCGAGTCCTCGACCGGACCAGTGTACACCTCGCCATCGGGCATGTTGTTCAGGCCGGCGGCGTTCTTGAAGATCCGGTCCTTGATCGACAGCTTCAGGTCAACCGATGGACCTTTCACCTCGACCACCTCGTGCCCGGCCAGCGCGTCGACGATGCCCTGCTGCTGGGTCTTCAGTCCGGCCCAATAAGCCAACGCATCTTCATCCGGGTCCTCGACATGGCAGGCCGAGAATACGAAGTGCTCGAACTCGTCCAGGCTCATGTTGCTGTCCTGGGCGAAAGCCTGGGTTGGGAAGAGCGTCGTCACCCACTTGAAACTGTCATCGGCGCCGCGTCGGAACTGGACCGCCGTCACCGCCCCGGTAGCCTTCTCGCGCCGGGCGAGCTTGCCTTTATCGCAGCCCATCAGCAGCTTCGAGTTCGTGACCGAGTGCACCCGGATGCGCGACTCGAACTGCTCGTAGACCAGGTTGTAGAACGTGGCCGGGTAATCGAGTTGCTCGTTGTTCGCATGCTCGAGGAAGACATCATCCACGCCGGTCATCGTCGTCTGGCCGGCGAGCGAGACCAGCAGGTGCGGGTGCCCGCCGGCGAGCAGGATCTCTCGGAAGAGTGCTCGCACGAGCGGTTCGGCCGGAGGCTCAGCCTCGATCAGGACGCGATCACCGGGTTGGATCCGGGCGGAATGGTGGGTGAGGACAGTGGCCATGCGGTCGACGCGCGGGTCGTTCATCGTGGGGGCTCCTTGGGGATTGGAAATACCGTCGTCAGCGGCCCCATTGTACCCCAGCCCGAACGCCGGGTGCGATGGGCTTGCTGCAGGCGAAGGCTCGAATGAACACGGCCGTCATGAGGCATCTATCGGTCTGCCGGAAGGGTTTTCTCTTCGTGTCGATGGAGGGATTGTCGCATCCCGGCGTTGGATAGAGTGCTGGAGCTGATGCTCCTATTGACTCCATCCGCACATTCGCATAATTCTCGAATTAAGACTATATTAGTCATGAAATAACTTCCGGGCTGCTCGGTACCCGTTCAATGTCCTTGCATTCAAGCCTTTATTGGTGACACCATGATCAATGAACAGCAAGAAATCATCTCGGATCTCTGGCGGAAGTACCTGACCACAGGTGAATTTGAGCGAGAACGCCGACAGCGGCAATTATTTCGTTTCTTGCCCGGATCGCCGCGCTGCAAGAATTGTTACGCCCCCTTCGCTGGTGCAGGCAGTGTCATTGTGCGCGTCGCGTACGGCAAGCAGCCTTCGAATATGAACCCCGGGCTATGTAATATCTGCGAACAATTCGCCAGCAAACATCAGGGCGGGGCGGAAATTGAATTATCCCTGCTGTTTGCCGATGTGCGCGGTTCAACGTCGCTCAGTGAAGCTATGAGCCCAAAGGAATACGGCCAGTTGATCAACCGGTTCTACAATGTCTCAACCCGTATCATGGTCAGTTCGGACGCACTGATCGATAAAATCATCGGTGACCAGGTAGCAGCCATGTACGTGCCCGGGTTTGCAGGCCCGCAGCACGCCCGCCGCGCGATCGAAGCCGCGCAAAGCATTTTGCATGCAACCGGGCATGCCGAGGTTGATGGGCCGTGGATTCCGTTGGGCGTAGGGATCCATACTGGCATAGCCTTTGTAGGGTCGGTGGGATCGGAGGCAGGGACATCCGATATCACTGTGCTTGGGGACGCACCAAATACCGCTGCCCGACTCTCCACAATCGCACATCAGGGAGAGATTCTCATCAGTGAGGATGCATATCATGCTGCCGGACTCGACTTCGGGGAGCTTGAAACACGCCATCTGGATCTGAAGGGCAAAAGTCACAGCGTGACCGTACGCGTACTGGAAACCCGGGCAGCGAGCAAATAAATACCTGCAATCCTGGATTTCCTCGTAGCTAGTGCAGCGGGGTATTCCAGGGAGCTGCTTTTGCTGGAGATGGGAATTCCAAGACCCAAGAATCTATCCGGGCAAATGTGCGCCCCGCGCAAATGCCCTCCCTGACCAAAGGGAGGCATGTCTCGAAGATGGGGAAGCCCGCTCATAAATTCGATTATGAGCGATGCCGTCAGCCGGGATACGATTTTTGACCGGATCCAAGCGATTGATCCAACGATAGGATCAAGAACTGCTGGCTTCTTCACCCACTGCTTGCATTGCAACGAAACCGAGATTTCGCCGATTCGTCCTAGCCCTCCAGCAAATTCGCCTGAAAGAACTCGATCAGCGCCTGGCTGTATTCCTCCGGCCGGAACTTTTCGAAGTCCACGTGCCCAGCCTCATCGATAAAGAGCAGTTCTTTCGGCTCCTTCGCGGCGGCGTACAGCTGCCGGCCGCTCTCCGGTCCGATCTTGTCGTCCGCTCCGCCGTGGATGATCAGGATCGGGCGCGGGCTGATATTTCCAATGACCGATTCGGTGTCCAGATCGGCGGTGCGGAAATCGGCCGTCCGCCCGGCCCAGAACACGATCAGCGAAGCCAGCGGTGGGATGGCCCATTTGGGCAGGTCCGGGTTTTCGAAGGCGATGAAGAGTTCTACAACCTTGTGGGTGAGCGCAAAGCCGCTCCCGGTGGCAATCGCGGCAATGTCGGGATGATTTGCAGTGTAGAGGATGCCCGTCCCGCCCCCCATCGACTCGCCGAAGATGCCGATGCGGCTCGCGTCGACGTACGGGCGCGTCTGCAGGTATTCGTGCCAGGCCTTCACATCCTTTTGTTCGTGGTACCCAAAGCTGATCAGCGCCCCGTCGCACTCGTCGTGAGCCCGGAAGCTGCCCATCAACACGTTGAAGCCGCCCTCGTTCAGCACCGCCGCCTCGTACAGCCCGTCCTGACGCCCGCCCGGGCTGCCGTGCTGGACCATGACGGTGGCGCCGTTCTCGCCCGGCAGGTACCAGCCATACAGCCTCAACCCATCATCCGTTGTGACCGTCACATCCTCGTATGCCCGTCCGTAATCACCCGGGTTCTTCACAATCTTCGGACGCTCTTCCGGCAGGTGCGTGACGATGTCGACCGCGAGTGAGCGTGTGAAGAGCATGATCCCCACAAACGCCACGACGACGATTCCTGCAATCACGATCAATACAATGCGAATCCCCTTGCTCATTTCGATCCCTCCCTGAACGAACGTCGACGGTGGAGCTTGTTATATCGGCTTCAAGATCGCGCTGAACTGAGAAGAACACCGGCCGATTGCCGGCGGCGGAAGGTTGCAGTCCAGCCGTTGAGGGTTTGTGAGGACCTGCGCCAGGCAGGTGTCTTCCTGCACGGGGTATGCTATGGGGCTGGTGATGATCCCATTGAAGGGGAATAATGGGGTGCCTTCAATAGGTTCTGGGGGAACGAGCAGATTGAGGGTTGTTGCTGATGGTTGTAAGAAAGCCGTAAATGGCAGCATCCGTCGGATCGGGACGTCCTTGCCCTCCCTGACGCCAGCCCCTTCATGTATTCCCCCGCAAGAAGAGGCCGCTTGCGGTCTATCCGCATTCCGAAATAAAATTAGCCAGCAACCCTGTCCACCGGCCGGATATCCCACCCCTTTTGCAGCTGGAGGATCGCCCCAGGAGCGGCTCGCTCATTCCGGCGTAACCGAC
>JBJYWH010000204.1:0-13740 GCA_046259355.1 Anaerolineales bacterium | reverse complement strand
CAGAGCGCGCTGCGCGCCCTCCAATTGCTCCATCGTCCGCGGGCCGATGATGGGAGCGGTCACGACCGGGTTGTGCAGCAGCCAGGCCAGGGCCACATCGGCCGGCTGCTCGCCCAGTTCCCGGCATAATTTCTCCCAGTCTTGCAGTTGCGGTTTGTGTTTTTCGATCTCCGCCTGCTGGCGCTCGTCGGCGCGGCGTCCCGCATTCACCTTCTGCAGTGCGCCGGCCAGGATCCCGCCCGCCAGCGGGCTCCAGGGAATCAACCCCAACCCGAAGGCCCGGCAGGCCGGGATCACCTCCAACTCGATCGCCCGCGTCATCAGATGGTATTTGCTTTGTTCGCAGACCAGCCCGAGGGAATGGCGTTTCTCGGCGGCGGCCATGGCCTGGGCGATATCCCAGGCGGCGAAGTTGCTGCTGCCGATGTAGATCGCCTTGCCCTGATTCACCAGCACGTCCATCGCCTGCCAGATCTCCTCCCACGGAGTCGCCCGGTCGATGTGGTGCATCTGGTACAGGTCGATGTGGTCCGTTTGAAGCCGGCGCAGGCTCTCCTCGCAGGCACGGCGGATGTGGAATGCGGAAAGGCGGCGATCATTCGGGCCTTCCCCCATCCGTCCAAAGACTTTTGTCGCCAGGACAATTTGCTCCCTTCGACCGCCTCCCTGGGCGAGCCAGCGACCGATGATCGATTCGGTCACTCCTTCACCGAGTTTCCAGCCGTACACATTGGCGGTGTCAAAAAACTGGATGCCCAGCTCCAGAGCGCGATCCATGATCTCGAAGCTCTCGGGCTCGGGGGTTTGTGGGCCGAAGTTCATGGTGCCGAGACAGAGTCGGCTGACCTTGACACCGCTTCGACCCAGTGCGACATACTCCATCACGCACTCCTTCCTCTTCGGCTGTGCGTATTCTTCTCGGTCACACCAGCCGGAGCCAATGCGATTCCTTCCATATAGTGACAGTAGCTTTCAAATCCCAGGCCGCGATAGAGTTGGATCGCAGCATGATTCTCCACCTGGGTGTTCAGGACGATTGTCGGGATACCTCGTTCGACCAGGCTGCTCAGCACCGCCGCACTCGCAGACCGTCCCCAACCCTTGCCGCGCCAGTCGGGATGGGTAAAAACATTCCCGATGGCGGCGACCCCCATCGCCGTCGATAGCACGTGGGTGCCGGCCATGGCAACCAGGCTTCCCTCACGCCACACCCCGAAGAAGCAGCCATGGTCGAGCTGCGAGGGATCGAACGCATCGGGGCGGTCATCGTGCCCTGCCATTAAGTCCTGGATGGCGTTCAGATTGGCAAGCGAGAGAGGTTGGGCGTCGGCCATCTTCTTCACGGGCAGCTCCGATCCCGAGTAGACCATGCGGTGCATCTCGTTCTCGGATTCCACTTGCAGCAAATCACGCAATGCGCTCCGGGTTGGGATGTCGAACGTGAAGATATACCGCTTCGGTTCGATAGCTTCGCACATCTTGTAGACAGCAGCGGGTTCACCATAGGCGAAAAGCACCGATGGCGTCAGGCCGCGAAAACGCAGCAGCAGAGAGTCTTGCTCCATCCAGACATCACAGAGTTGCCTTAAATGCGAATCCAGGTCGGCCAGCGCATAAGCGCACCAGATCCGATCGCCCTCGAGCAGCCGGCGGGCCGCATCCCAGTCCGTCATCAGCCCTTCTTCAGGCGATCTTCCAGGCCGTCGTCGCCAAAATGCAATTGATAACGCAGCAGGAATTCCGGGAGCGTAAACGAATGACCCTGCGGGCCGCTGGCCTCCAGGCAGTATGCAGCCACCAGGGAACCCATCCGGGCACTCACTTCCAGATCTTCTCCGTGCGCGTAGCCCTTCAGAAATCCACCCCGGAACGCATCACCAACCCCGGTCGGGTCGGCGACCCGCTCCGGTTCAACGGCCGGAATGTGGATCGATCGCCCGGGTCGGTGAAGATCAGCCCCCTCTTCGCCGCGTGTGATGACAACGAAATGGGTATCGGCGAGGATCGAATCGATGCCGAGGCCGGTCTTCTTCTCGATCAAGCCAAACTCGTAGTCGTTGCAAAACAGGCCGTGCGCAAGATGGATGCCCTGTGCGAGGTCCGCCGCCTGCAGCCGGACGATCTGCTGGCTCGGATCATAGAGGAAGGGAATCCCCAGTTGATGGCATTCTCGGGCGTAGGCCACCATCGCCCCCGGTTCATTCGGGGAGATCACCGCCAGGTCCGGTTTCTCTGGCAGCGCGGCGAAGGACAGCTCGCCTGCCCGTGCCATCGCGCCGGGGAAGAAGCTGGCAATCTGTGAGTTCCCGAGATCCGTATTGACAAAGAACGAAGCTGTCAGCAAATCCGGAATGACGCGAATGGCGGACGTATCGACGCCGTGTTCTTCGAGCCAGGTTTTGTGGGCTTCGAAATCCGGCCCGACCGTTGCCATTACGGTGGGATGTTCACCGAGCAGCGCAAGCGAATACGCGATATTGGCCGCGATCCCGCCCGGCTGCCGGACGAGGCTGTCGACCAGAAAGGAAAGACTGAGCCGGTCAATGCGGTCGGGAAGGATGTGATCGCTGAAATGACCGGGGAATGACATCAGGTAATCGAAAGCAATCGAACCCGAGAGGACGATTTTCATGCTGCACCCGCTCCTTGAACCGCAGCCGGGATCGATACGTCATACGGCGGACGAAGGATTCCAGCCTCGGTAATGAAGGCTGTGATGAACCGATTGGGTGTGATATCAAACGCCGGGTTGCGGGCCCGGGCAGAAGCCGGTGCGATGGGTTTTCCATCCTGCTGCAGGCCGAGCACTTCCTGGGGGCTGCGTTCTTCGATCGGGATCGCGCTGCCATCCGGTATGGAGAGATCGAAGGTTGAACATGGCAGGGCGCAGTACAGGGGGACGTCATGATCCTGTGCAGCCAGTGCCAGCATATAGGTTCCGATCTTATTGGCGACATCTCCGTTCCGGGCCACGCGGTCTGCACCGACAAAACCTGCACGCACCAGTCCCTGCTGGATGAAATATCCTGCGGCCGAGTCCGTGATGATCTCATACGGAATTCCGTACTGTTCGCATTCCCAGGCGGTCAGTCGAGCCCCCTGCAGGCGAGGGCGGGTTTCGTCCACCAGGACGTGGATGCGCTTGCCCATTTCGTGCGCCCGGCGAATGACTCCAAGGGCGGTGCCGTAGTCGACGGCAGCCAATGCCCCGGTGTTGCAGTGGTGGATGAGGGTGTCGCCGTCCGCGATCAGGCTTGCGCCCTGATCGGCGATCTGCCGGTTGATACGAACATCATCTTCTGCCAGTTGCTTTGCGGTCTCGATAGCGGCGCTGCGCACCGCTTCCATGCCACCCCGGCTGGCGTCCCTCGCGTTCTGCAGAACCCTCTCCATGGCCCATCCCAGATTCACGGCGGTCGGTCGAGCTTCAAGCAGGTGTTTGGCCTGTTCATTCAGTTCTTCGATGAGTCGGGGTGTGCTCTTCGCGGTGGATCGTGCCGCCGCGAGCGCCAGCCCGAACGCTCCGCTGATGCCGATCGCGGGGGCGCCGCGTACGGCCATCGACCGGATCGCTTCCGTGACGTCCAAGGGGGTTTCCAAACGCAGTTCGACCAGGTCGCCTGGCAGCAGGCGCTGGTCAATCATGATGACGGCGGGGCCGGTTTCTTCCCAACGAACAGTTCTCAACGCAGACTCACATAAAAATACGCGCACCAGGCGCGTCGGTGAAGAGCGCCAGAAGTGTAGCATGGAGGCCGGGTCGTGACAAGATTGACCGCTGGCGCAAGCTACTTTATGATGACCAGCGTGAAGCGACCGATAACCCTCGTGATCGTCCTCCTGGGCTGGATTGCACTCACGCTGGCCTGTTCGCTGCCAGCCAGGCTGCTATTCCAGCCCACGCCAACACCGACGTCCAGTCCAACCCCGACCAGCACCGCAACCCCGACTCCAACACCCACCCCGGATCCGGGCTCGATTCTCGTGATGGCGGAACGAGCTCGCTTCGCGGGCGATTGGGATCGGGCGCTGGACCTGTTCAATCGAGCCGGATCCATCGGGGCGGAGGCCGGCTTGCAGGCGGCTGTACTGTACGGCCGCGCCCGAACCTACCTGGCAGCCGAACGATGGACGGATGCGCTCCCGGTTCTCGAGCAGCTGCTGGCGGAGTATCCCGGGGACGAAAACGCTGGCCGCGGCCGGTATCTGCTCGGAGTCGTCCTGACAGAACTGGAACGACCGGGCGAGGCCGCCGATGCGTTCAAGGCTTACCGTGAGGGTGGGGCGGCGTTATCGGATGTTGCCCTGGAGCTGGAGGCCGATGCTCGTGCGCAGGCGGGTGACCCGGGCCGGGCCGCGTCCCTTTACGAGCAATTGATCCAGGAAAAACCGGCCGGGGACACGCTTGACGCACGGGTGAAGTTGGGAAACATGTACCTGGCTCAGGGGCTGACGGATGCGGCGATCGCGCAATATCTCCAGGTGTATGACGGGACCAGCAGCGATTTTGTCAAAGCGCAGATGGATCTGGTCATCGGCCGCGTGTATCTCTCGCTCGGTGATGCGGATTCCGGTTATGCACGCTATCTGGATGCGGTGGAGAACTTTCCGCTTTCTTATGATTCCTATACGGCGCTGGTCGACCTGGTAAACGCCGGCGTACCGGTCAGTGACCTCGATCGCGGCATCGTCGACTACTTTGCCGGCCAGTATGAAGTTGCGCTGGCGGCATTCGATCGCTATCTGCAGACGATTCCGCCGGAACACGATGGCGCGGTCCATCACTATCGCGCCCTCACGCTGCGGGCAATGGGCGATGATCAAGCGGCCATCGATGAGTGGGATGTCTTGCTCCAGACCCACTCGGTGGATGATCCATATTTTGCCGATGGCTGGGAAGAACGCGTCGATACGCTCTGGGCGTACATGGGCCAGTACACGCGCGCATCCTCGGACAGCCTGGCATTTGCGGAACGCTATCCCGATCATCCGAGGGCGGCCGAGTTCATTTATTTCGCGGCTCAGATCGCAGAACGCGCCAACCAGCTGGTTGAAGCAGCCCGGTTGTGGGACCTGCTCGTCACGCGCTATCCGCAGAACGAGCTTGCATATCGATCGCAGTTTCTCGTCGGCATTGCGCGTTTCCGGCTGGGTGAGATGAGCGCGGCGGTTGATGCCTTCAGCCGGGCGCTCGAGCTCAGCATGGACTCCGAAGGTCAGGCGGCGGCGTACCTGTGGGTCGGGAAGACGCGCGCGGCTCTCGGCGATCCAGCTGCCGCCGAACAGGCCTGGCGCGCAGCGGAGGTGGCGGATCCGACGGGATACTATGGCCTCAGGGCAGAGGAAATTCTGCGTAGCGGCACGCCATTCCAGGCCACAGGCATCTTCACCTTTCCGGATGAGGCCCAGCGTCAAACCTATCGGCGGGAAACAGAAACCTGGATGCAGCAAGCCTTCACGATCGGGGAAGGGGTATCGCTTGATGTTTTAAACCCCGTCCTCGCATCGGATCCCAGGCTGGCCCGCGGGGAGGAATTCTGGGCGCTCGGTGAGTACGGTCGAGCCAAAGATGAGCTGGACGCGCTCCGCATCGACGTCCAGAACGATGCCGTGGCCACCTACCAGCTCATGCTGCGGTTCATCGATATGGGCCTCTATCAGCCCGGGATTCGCTGTGCGGCCCAGATCCTTTCATTGGCTGGATTGGATCAGGCGCCGGCTTCGAGCGTTCCGGCCTTCTTGAGCATGACGCGCTTTGGGCCGTACTTCGGTGAGGTCATCCTGCCTGCAGCCGAGTCGGAGCAGTTCGACCCGCTTTTCATCCTTTCGGTCGCCCGGCAGGAGAGTCTTTTTGAGAGCTTCGCCACCTCCTATGCGGCGGCGCGCGGCCTGATGCAGATCATTCCGAGCACCGGCGAGACCATCGCCGCTTCGGAAGGCTGGCCACCGGGCTTCACCCCCGATGACCTGTACCGCCCGATCGTCAGCGTCCGCCTGGGTGTACGCTACCTGGCCGACCAGCGCTTTCTCTTCAACGGTGACCTGTTCGCCACCCTGGCAGCCTACAACGCCGGCCCCGGGAATGTCATGGCCTGGGACGCGTTATCGGCGGGTGACCCCGACCTCTTCCTTGAAGTGATCCGCCTCGATCAACCACGCGATTACATCCGCAGCATCTACTGGGCCTACCGTCAGTATCAAGACCTCTACGTCACACCATAAACCCTGATCTTTCTCCTGAAAATCGGTAGACAGCGCTTGACATATGTGGTAGGATGTGGGATTGCAATCAGAGGTTCTTGAAGTTTGGCGAAGGGCGTTATCTCAGCGGTGAAACAACGAAAAGCAGCGGGAACCGACCACAGGGCGTGATCGGCTTAAGCCCGCTTTTTGCTGTTCCCCGGGATTGAGCGTTCATTCACCATGAATTTTCAGGAGAGCGTATATGGCATCCAATCCGGGTCAGAAATGGTACTCGAGAATTCCGGTAGTATTCGAGCTTCCCAACCTCATCGACGTGCAGTTGGATTCTTTCGTCTGGCTCAAAGAAGAAGGCCTGGCTGAGTTATTCCAGGAAATCTCACCGATTGTTTCATATAACGGTGGCATCAAGCTCTTCTTCCCGGGCGATTCACCCGAGAGTAAAGAGTTCGATTTGAAATACTGGTTTGAGGATCCCAAGCACGGGATCGATGAATGCGTCGAACGAGATCTGACCTACGCTGCACCGCTCTATGTTTCGGTCTTACTGGCGGGCACCGAAGTGCCCGAGCCGATCAAACAGGATATCTTCCTGGGCGATTTCCCCATCATGACCGAGAAGGGCACCTTCATTATTAATGGCACCGAGCGTGTCGTCGTGTCCCAGCTCATTCGCTCCCCTGGAGTCTATTTCGAAGCCCCGGAAGACCGGACGACAGGTCGACGGCTTGCGGCGGCGAAACTGATCCCGGATCGCGGCGCGTGGATGGAATTCGAGACCCGCAAGAGCGATTACCTCACGCTTAAATTCAACCGCAAACGCACCGTACCGGTGACCATTCTGTTGCGGGCGCTTTCCGCCGTGGATGATGGCCTCGGCTCTTCCCCTCTGAAGGAGGGGTCCGACGAAGAGCTGCTTGAGCTCTTCGCCGAAGCCGATAACAACCCGGATCACCCCTACATCGCCACCACCATCCGGCAGGAGCCCTCCTGGGAACTGAAAGATGGCCGCACCCTGGCAGAGGAGTCGCTGATCGAGTTCTACCGACGAATGCGGCCCGGTGACCCGGCCACGCTTGACAACGCCCGGGAGTATCTGCAGGATCAGCTTTTCGAACAGCGGCGGTATGACCTCGAGCGTGTTGGCCGTTACAAGCTCAACCAGAAGCTTGACCTTCACGACATCGTCCCCCTCAAGCACCGCCGTGTCTCAACCTGGGACATCGTGCGGTTGGTCGAGCGCCTGATCCTGATCAACAACGGTGTGGTCGAACCCGACGATATCGACCACCTCGGAAACCGGCGTGTGAAGACCGTCGGGGAATTGATCCAGGGCAAGCTTCGAGTCGGCCTGCGCCGGATGGAGCGTGTCATTCTTGAGCGCATGTCGATTCGCGATCAGGATCAAATTTCACCCATCTCGCTGATCAACATCCGCCCGGTGGTCGCGTCGCTGCGCGAGTTCTTCGGTTCGAGCCAGCTCTCGCAGTTCATGGACCAGACCAACCCGCTGGCCGAACTGCGTCATAAACGAACCCTCTCTGCATTGGGACCGGGCGGGCTGCGGCGAGAACGGGCTGGCTTCGACGTGCGCGATGTGCACCACTCGCATTACGGCCGTATCTGCCCGATCGAGACCCCCGAAGGCCCCAACATTGGCCTGATCGGCCGCCTGGCATCCTACGCCCGGGTGAATCGTTTCGGTTTCATCGAAACGCCGTACCGCAAGGTCATTCGTGAGCTCAATGCGAAGGATGACCGCTTAATCGGTCGGCATGCCCGCGGCGACCTGACACTGCCGAAAAGCAAGGCACCGGTTGTCAAGGATGGCGAGGTGATTGCGGAAGCGGCCTTCAAGAAACTTAAGGATTTCGATGGAAACGTGCCGATCGTGCCGTTTGTTACGAACGAGATTGGCTACCTGACGGCCGATGACGAGGATCGCTTCGTTATCGCCCAGGCGAACGCACCGTTGAATGAAAACAACGAATTCGTCCGCCAGCGCGCTTCCTGCCGCTACCACGGCGATTTTCAATTCTACTTGCCCGAACGGGTGGATTTCATGGATGTGGCCCCTCGCCAGATCGTCGGCGTGAGTGCGGCTTTGATCCCCTTCCTCGAGCACGATGACGCCAATCGGGCCCTGATGGGCTCGAACATGCAGACTCAGGCGGTTCCCCTCATCCGTCCGGAAGTGCCGGTCGTGTCGACCGGAATGGAACGCTACGCGGCGATCGACTCCGGTCAGGTGATCCTGGCCGAATCGGATGGCGATGTGGAGTCGGTTACGGGCAGCCAGGTCGTTGTGCGAACCGGTAAGGAACGGCGCGTATACCGGCTGCGGAAGTACAACCGCTCCAACCAATCTACATGCATCGACCAGCGACCGGCCGTGATCAAGGGCCAGCGCGTGCACAAGGGAGATGTGATCGCGGATTCTTCCTCGACCGAGAATGGGGAACTGGCGCTTGGTCAAAATATTCTCTGTGCTTTCATGTCCTGGGAAGGCGGGGACTTTGAGGATGCGATCCTCATCTCGGAACGCCTGGTGCAGGAAGATCTCTACACTTCGGTGCATATCGAAAAGCATGAGGTGGAAGCGCGTGACACCAAGCTTGGCCCGGAGGAGATCACCTACGATATCCCCAACGTCGGCGATGATGCCCTACGAGATCTGAATGAAGACGGCATCATTCGAGTCGGCGCGGAAGTCGGTCCGAACGATATTCTGGTCGGGAAGATCACACCCAAGGGTGAGAAGGAGTTGACTCCGGAAGAGAAGCTGCTGCGGGCGATCTTCGGTGAGAAGGCGCGTGAAGTGAAAGACACCTCGCTGCGTATGCCGCATGGTGAACGCGGCAAGGTCGTCGATGTTAAAGTCTTCACGCGCGAGGAGCATCGCGATCTGCCGGCCGGGGTCGAGAAGATGGTGCGGGTATCCGTCGCCCAAAAGCGAAAGGCGACCGAGGGCGATAAGATGGCCGGACGCCACGGCAACAAGGGCGTGATCTCGAAGGTTGTCCCCGTCGCGGATATGCCCTTCCTCGAGGACGGGACGCCGATCGATCTGATTCTCAACCCGCTCGGTGTGCCAGGGCGCATGAACATCGGTCAGATCCTGGAGGCACACCTTGGATGGGCGGCTGATCGACTCGGGTTCCGCTCGGTGACGCCGGCTTTCGACGGCGCACAGGAGGAGGAAATCGAGGCCGAACTGGCCCGGGCGTGGTTGGTGGATCGAGCCTGGAACGAGGTCGGCGAACGCGCCTGGATCTGGGCGAAGGAAAATGGGTATTACGAGGAGGAAGCCTTCTCCGACGACGACGAGATCCGCCGCATCTATCTCGAAAATTGGCTTCCGGAGAATGAGTACGACTTTGATATGATCGCCACCGACACCCGCTACGCCAAGCGCGCGGCGGTGCAAGGTTGGCTCAAGGAAAACGAATTCGACCCCACGCTTGTGATGGTCTATGAAGACACCGAGCTGGGAAGTTCCGATCGCGCCGGTCATGACGAAGCTGCGATCGAGGCCTGTCTGCGACTGTGGTGCGAATCCCTTGGACGCAAGACGGGCAACTTGAAGAACCTCGAGACGCTGCGGGCTTTTGCCGACGAGCTGATGGATGAGACCGGTTCGCCGATTCCGATCCTGGGCAAACAGACACTGTACGATGGCAAATCCGGTCAGGCCTACGACCAGCCCGTGACCGTCGGCAAGGTCTTGATGATGAAGCTCCACCACCTGGTGGAGGACAAGGTCCATGCCCGATCGACCGGTCCGTACTCGCTTGTCACCCAGCAGCCGCTCGGCGGCAAGGCCCAATTCGGCGGGCAGCGCTTCGGAGAAATGGAAGTCTGGGCGTTGGAAGCCTACGGCGCAGCCCACACCCTGCAGGAGATGCTCACGGTCAAGTCTGATGACGTGCAGGGGCGGGTAAAGACTTACGAGGCGATCGTCAAGGGTGAGCCGGTCGAAGAGCCGGGTATTCCCGCCTCGTTCCGGGTGCTCGTGAAGGAGCTCCAGAGCCTGGGGCTGTCGGTCGAGGCAATCGCCGACGATGGCGAGATGATCCGTTTTGGGAAAGAAGAGGAACGGTCACGGCCGCCGCGCCTGGGGCTCGGACTGCTCGACATGGAGCCGCGCATTTGAGCGTATGAAGAGTCGCTCCGTGCGATTCCTGTCTTGACGCTCTATACCTGAAATGGTAGAATATCGCTTCACTGTCCGATGAGGACGGGTGGGTTGGTGTGTGCCTGCCCGAATTAAATACCGAGATAGACAGGCGAGGCCATCGTGCACGTCCGATGGCCTCCCTTACTGGCAAGCGACCTGGGGCTCCAGCCCCATTGTTTTCTGGAGGCAAACTGTGCCGACGATCAATCAACTGGTTCGAAAAGGCCGGAAAGAAAAGCGCTCCAAGAGCAAGGCGCCGGCGCTGCAGTACATCTTTAACTCGATGAATCAGCGCCGTATCCAGCAGCCAAAGGGCGCGCCTCAAAAGCGTGGTGTTTGCACGCAGGTGCGTACACAGACGCCGAAAAAACCGAACTCGGCCCTGCGGAAAGTTGCCCGCGTGCGTCTGTCGAACGGTATTGAGGTGACGGCGTACATCCCGGGCGAAGGCCACTCGCTGCAGGAGCACTCGGTTGTGCTCGTTCGCGGTGGACGGGTCAAGGACCTTCCGGGCGTACGCTATCACATCGTTCGCGGAACGCTCGACAGCACCGGTGTCGATGATCGTCGACAGGGACGTTCGAAGTACGGTGGGAAGAAACCGAAAGAATAATCGCACTAAAGATCGGTCGCCGCAGGCAGGCGACCGATGCCATGAACGCTGGATGATGGAGCAGGGACGATGAGACGTACAAAACCTGAAAAGCGTGAGCCCGAACCGGATGTTCGCTATCAGAGCAAGGAAGTTGCCGGTTTGATCAACCGCCTGATGGCGCGTGGAAAGCGGAGCACGGCACAGAGCATCGTCTACGATGCCTTCGAGATCATGCAGGAACGCGGCAAGCGTCCTGCTTTGGAAATCTTTGAAGAGGCGCTGCGCAACGCTTCACCGGTTCTCGAGGTGAAACCTCGCCGCGTCGGCGGCGCCACCTACCAGGTTCCGGTCGAGGTAGCTCCGAACCGGCGATTCGCCCTCGCGATCCGCTGGCTGCTGCAGGCTTCACGCTCGCGGCCGGGAAAATCCATGGCCGAGAAGCTGGCAGCCGAGCTGCTCGATGCGGCCAGCAACCAGGGCAGCGCCATCAAGAAACGTGAAGATACCCACCGAATGGCGGAGGCCAACCGGGCTTTCGCTCATTACCGCTGGTAAACGCGGGAAACCATTCCTGAAGAGTCGTTGAGATGTCACGCGAGTATCCGCTGGAGCGCTATCGAAATATCGGCATCATCGCTCACATCGATGCCGGCAAGACGACGACGACCGAGCGCGTGTTGTTCTACACGGGCCGGACTCATCGTCTTGGTTCGGTTGACGATGGCACGACGGTTACCGATTGGATGGAGCAGGAGCGGGAACGCGGCATCACGATTGTTTCAGCGGCCGTCACGGCGATGTGGCGTGATTACGTCATCAACATCATCGACACGCCGGGGCACATCGATTTCACGGCAGAAGTTCAGCGCTCACTGCGCGTCCTCGATGGCGGTATTGTCATCTTCGACGCGGTCCAGGGCGTCGAGCCACAATCCGAGACGGTCTGGCGCCAGGCCGACCTTTACAAGGTGCCGCGCATTTGCTTCGTTAACAAGATGGACCGTGTCGGAGCTTCGTTCGAGCGCACGATCGAGATGATTCGAGAGCGGCTGGGTGCTAATCCGATCGCCGTTCAAATGCCGATCGGGGCCGAATCGAAGTTCAAGGGCATGGTCGATCTCATCGAGGAGACGATGGTGCTCTTCGAAGACGAACTTGGCGCCGCTCCGGTTCGCAGCGATGTCCCGCAGGATCTGCAGGCAGACGTTGCTGCCCGGCGGGCAGCCATGATCGAGCAGATCGCCGAGACGGATGAGCAGCTGACCGAGAAATTCCTCGAAGGGAAAGACATCAGCAAGGAAGAGCTGAAATCGGCGCTGCGCCGGGCTGTCATCAGTGGCAATGCCACCCCGGTATTATGCGGTTCCTCGCTGCGCAACAAGGGTGTGCAGATGCTGCTCGACTCGGTTGTCGATTACCTGCCCTCACCCATCGAAATCCCCGATGTCGTTGGGGTAAAGCCGGGTACGGACGAGGAAGTCAGCCGTCCGCCGAGCGAAGACGCCCCACTCAGCGCGCTGGTGTTCAAGATTGTCACCGATCCCTATGTAGGCCGCCTGGCATATTTCCGGGTTTACTCCGGCAAGGTCACGAAGGGCTCGACGGTGTACAACTCCAGCGGGGAAAAGCGTGAACGCGTTGGGCGCCTGCTGCGAATGTACGCGGATCGACGCGAGGACATTGATGAAGTGCTGGCGGGCGACATCGGCGCCGTGCTGGGTATGAAGGACACCTTCACCGGCGACACGCTTTGCGAAGCGGCCAATCCGATTGTGCTCGAGAAAATTGCCTTCCCCGAGCCCGTCATCTACGTTGCGATCGAACCGAAGACGATGGCGGATCAGGATCGCATGGGCGAAGCGCTGCACAAGCTGGCCGAGGAAGATCCGACCTTCCGCGTCGGGACGGATGAGAATACCGGACAGACGCTGATTCGCGGCATGGGCGAACTGCATCTGGAAGTGCTGCTGGATCGCATGCAGCGCGAATTCAAGGTGCAGGCCAAGATCGGCCGGCCGCGCGTGGCGTATCGCGAGTCGATCCGCAACCCGGTTCCGGAAGTCGATTACCGCTACGTAAAGCAGACCGGCGGCCGCGGCCAATACGGCCACGTCGTGATCTCGCTCGAACCGGGTGATGCCGGCAGCGGCATCATTTTCGAGAACAAGATCAGGGGAGGCACCATTCCGAACGAATATATCCCGGCCGTCGAGCAGGGTGTGCGCGAGGCGGCGGAAGGCGGCGTGCTCGCCGGTTATCCGGTCATCGATGTAACGGTTCGTCTGATCGACGGCTCATTCCATGAGGTCGACTCGAGCGATATGGCTTTCAAGATGGCGGGCTCGTTCGCCTTCAAAGAGGGCGTCCAGCGCGGCAGCCCGGTTCTGCTCGAACCGATCATGGATGCCGAAGTTGTCGTGCCGGAAGCGAACGTCGGCGATATTACCGGCGACCTGGCTTCCCGCCGTGCTCAGATCGAGGGCATCGAGATGCGCCCCGGCGGTGTGCAGGCGGTTCAGGCCAAGGTGCCGCTCGCGGAGATGTTTGGCTACGCCACCGAACTTCGCTCGTTGACCCAGGGGCGTGGGGCTTTCACGATGGAATTCGATCATTACGCCGAAGTGGCCGATTCGGTCACGGAGAAGCTCCTGGTCGGTGTCCGTTAGCTCGGATCAGGGCTAGATCAACGCTTGAGACAGGAGAGGCAGAGAGATGTCCAAGGAGAAATTTGAGCGGACGAAGCCGCACATGAACGTTGGGACGATGG
>JBJYWH010000203.1:0-7714 GCA_046259355.1 Anaerolineales bacterium | reverse complement strand
TTTCACACCTTCACCTTCCGCTACGATGAGAACCCCTATCCCTCTGGAACGATCCATTTGCTGCACATCGTCCCGGCCACACCCGAGATCTACCGGCAGCTGCTCCAAGTGCGGGAATGGAACTCCGTCGAAATCAGCGGGCGCGAGATCCTGCGCATCGAGCGCTACGCCCCGGACGGCCGCTTCCTGAGCTACTGGCAGGACGCCGGCTGCAACTCGATCCTGGTGGACTCGGTCACCCTTCTCGACCCGGGCACGCCGGTGCCGTGAGGATCGAGCGGACGTTGGGACCGGCACATTCAGGATTTGCACCGGGAAATCATTCCTGCGGGAGACTCGACCGGCAGGAGTGGCGTTTTCCTCGGCCTGCAGCCCCGGTACGATACGGAGGATGTGCGCTTGTACTGGGGATGAAAAAGCGGGGCGACAGCCCCGTCGCCCCGTGAGAACGATTTGCACGGCCAAACGAGCTTTGCCTGACGTTCCATGATCAGTCCACCTGCTCGACCGAAAGCAGTTCCAATCCCAGGTCTCGCAGGCGGGC
This sequence comes from Anaerolineales bacterium, assembly GCA_046259355.1. Taxonomy (GTDB): domain Bacteria; phylum Chloroflexota; class Anaerolineae; order Anaerolineales; family E44-bin32; genus E44-bin32. Next base: position 7,170 of record JBJYWH010000203.1, on the reverse strand, counting down.
GAGGATGCCGTACAGCGCACTTTGATCGGCGACCTCGCCCCGCAGGATGGCTGTCCCGTCTTCCTGTGGCTCGACGCTCAGTCCTTCGAACCAGCTCTTCCATTCCGGATCGAGGCGGCCGCGGATGTGGATATGAACGCACTTCCTTCCCGAATCCACCTTTCCTTCAGTCATATCGGAACCTGCGGATTGCGATGATGAGGAAGACAACCGCAAAGGCGAGCAGGATGCCGACTTCGGGCAGGATCGACATTAAGCCTTTGCCATCCGCGATGACCCTGAGGTAACCTTCCAGCGCATGCGCCTGCGGTGTCAGCCGGGCGATGATCGACATGAAACCTTCCGAACGGGAAAATGGCTGTCCGCCAATCGGCACCGCCCCGCCGATGATAGCCAGGATAAAACCTGCTGCAACGCCCATATTGGCAGCCTGGCTGGAGGTTTTCGCCAGGCTGGCGATTAAAAGCCCAAGCGCAGCAGCCGTGATGGCTGAGATGACAGTCATCAGGACCAGCGCCAGCGGGGAATTGCCGAGCGGAATGTCGAATGCGATCGATGCCAGGCCGAAGATCAACACCGCCTGAAGGCATGGGATGACCATGTAGGCCAGCAGTTTGCCCCCGATCACCGAGCTTGGGGTGATCGGAGCTGCCACGAGGCGGCGCAGCGTACCGGACTCACGTTCCTGCAGGATCGACTCGGCAGCCATCGGGACGATGAAGAAGATGAACATCGCCACATACCCGGCAAAGATGTAGGCCATGAACGCCGCGAACCAATCTTCCGTTTCCGCTCCCTCCAGATCCTCGCTGATCACGGCGATCAGCGGGTCGCTTCGCATTTGTCCCAGGCGTGTCATGATGACACCCAGGTTCATGGCTTCCAGCCCGCGTTGTTCCTCCTCACCGATGTTTTCCAGCAAACCGGAGGCGTTGAACACCGATCGGATTCCGTACTGTACCTCTCCCCAGATCGTGACTTCGTCCATAACCTGATTCATGATCCCGGTGATGATGCTGGCGCTCTGCGGCTGAGCGGGATCGACGACAACATCCACCGACGTCTGTCGGTGGGCGTTGATGTCATCCGTAAAGGACGGCGGGATATAGATGGCGGCAGCCAGCTCCCCACGGGCGACAAGGGCCTCGGCTTTCTCCAGGGTGCCGAAGAGCTGGACGTCCAGTTCATCGATCGAGGCAATCGCGTCGGAAGATTCGCGCCCGAAGTCACCCGTATCTTGATTCACCAGCGCCACGTGGAGCAGGATGGACGCTTCGTCCTCCTCTCTCGTCGAGAGATTGGCGGCGCTCTGCACGCTGCTCAGCAGCAAAGGGAGCAGGAGCATCAAGACCAGGTTGCCGCGGTCCCTGGCGATGACTTTCAATTCCTTCCAGGCGACGGCAAGCATCGACAACAGCGTATTCATGCTTCTCCTCCCTCACTCGAAGTCAAATCGCCAGAGGCCGATCATGATAAAGAGCGCGGCGAAACCGAGCAGCACGCCCAATTCGGGCAGGACCTCCGTCAGTGGCAGGCTGCGCAGCATCAAATCATCCAGTGCCCGGTTTGCCCAGTAGTGTGGTGCGATGCGGGGAAGCGGTCCCAGAATGCGATCCAGGATGAAGGTCGGGACGATGGAACCGCCGATGATGCCCATCCCCCAGAGCAGCAGCGTGCTCACGCCGCCGATCTGCGCTTCGGTATGCGCGAGCGAGGCGATCAGGATGCCCATCGTGCTGGAACAGAGTGCAATCACCAGTGCTGTCAGCACCAGGGCCAGGGCATCATGACCGAGGTTGATTGGCGTGAAGCCAAGCCAGGTAAAAGCCACGCGTCCGATGAAGAAGATCACGCCGAATTGGACCAAGGCCAGGAGGAAGTTAGGAAGCGTTTTCCCGACCAGCAGAGAGGCCTTGGTGATCGGGGCGGCGAGCAGCCGTCGAAAGGATCCGCTCTTCTTTTCATCGTAGATCGAGCGGGCGGTGCTTTGTGCGACCAGAAAAACGAACAGCACGGTGAATCCCGGCACGCTGGTCTGGACGAAAGTCGGCTCCTGTTCCTGCTCCTCTCCGACCTTTGGAATACGCTGTTCGACGGTGACCAGCGGGTGCGAACGAGCGGCCTCAAACTGCGTTCGAGCCTGCTCCTGGATGCGCTCGGTAGAGAATGCCCGTTGGTATTCCTCCGGAGCGTTTACCTGCATTTCCCCCATCTGCTGGAGACTGGCAAGGATTTGAAATTCCAATGCCAGATCCTGTGCCGCACCTTCCACGACCCGTCGAACGGCTTCTGTCTGCTCCGGCTCGGCGCCGTTTTGATTGACGAGCCTGAGACTGACCGGTTGGTTCTGGTCGATCGACGAGCTGAACCCGGAAGGAATGGTGAGCAGGCGCTGAATTTCGCCCGTCTCAAGCTCGGTCTGCCCTGCTGCAGGTTCCACCAAGTCGACCTTGACCCCACCAGCCTGCTGGATTCCATGGATCAGCGCTTGCGCTTGCTCGCCAGCGTCCAGGTTGACGACTGGAAGCGGGATGCGCGTGTCCGCAGCTTCTGTATCCATCCCACTGAACGCGCCGGCGATGACCAGGATGAACACCAGCGGCAGCAGGAAGAACTGGAAGAGGGCGCCGCGGTCCTTGAGCAGGATTTGAATATCCTTGAAGGCAACACTCCATGCACTCATGGCTCTACTCCCTCAACTTTTTACCGGTAAGGTGAAGGAAGACACTCTCGAGGTTGGGCTCAAGGATCTCGAGTGAGGTGAGTGTCAGATTCTGCTCGTTCAGGAAGTTGATGACGCTCACAACGGCTTGTTGAGAATTTCGAGCCACGATTTTGATCAACGGTGCCGCCTGCATGGGCTCGCGATCCGTGCCCTCCACGTCCTCATCGGGTGCAGGTGGGGGTGGTACTGCCGGAGTGGTGATTTCGGCACTCTGGACTCCGGGCAGCCCGGAAAGGTGCTTCACGATCGACTCGTCGATCCGCTCGAGGCCGAGGTGAATAACACCCCCACCGAGAAGCGCGATCAAGTTTTTTATCGTATCCAGGGCGATGATACGTCCCTCGTCGATGATGGCCACCCGATTGCACAGCAGTTCGACTTCTTCCATGTAGTGGCTGGTGTAGACGATGCTCATGCCGCGCTCGCGGTTGAGGCGTTTCACACTCTCGAAGATATGGTTTCGGCTCTGCGGATCGACTCCTACCGTGGGTTCGTCGAGGAAAAGCAGTCGGGGCTGATGAAGCAATCCGGCCGCGATATTTACCCGGCGCTTCATCCCGCCCGAGTACGTCTCTACGGCCTGGTCGGCTCGCTCGGTCAATGCGACGATGCGCAGCACGTCAGCCACGCGTTCCTTTAATTCCCGCCCGCGCAGGCCGTAGATCCGTCCGAAGAATTCGAGATTGGACCGGGCGCTGAGCGTGGGATAAAGCGCCAGGTCTTGCGGGACCAGCCCGTTCAGTTTCTTGACGGTGCTCATCTCATCATGGATGTCGTGGCCACCGATGCGCGCCGTGCCGGCGGTTGGGTGGATGACTCCGGTCAACATCGAGATGGTCTGGGTCTTGCCGGCTCCGTTGGGACCGAGCAAGCCAAAAACCTCGCCCTCCTCGACTTCGAAGCTGATCCCTTTCACGGCTTCAAAGTCACCATATTTCTTCACCAGGCTTTCGACTTCCAATATCGTTTCCATCTTTGCGTCCTTTCGTGCCACAAGCCGTTGCCAGGGAACATCGCCGCCCCACACGGCATTAAGGGAGGCGACCCGTATTGATCCTTACGCTTCTTCGGCCTTGCCGAACAACTGCCGTTTATCAACATAAGGTTTGACCAGCAAGTACGCGCCGAGCACGATCAGCAGTACAGCGCCGTCCAGGTTGTACGAGCTGACCAGGTCAAGCAGGCCGCCGATCAACGAGAGCAGGCCCAGGATGGTGGTGAATGCACTCATGCGGAGTCCGGCTACGAAGCGGGCAGCGTTCAGGCCCAGCATGATCAGGCCAACGCCAATCGACCACCAGCCGCCGCGGATGATCTCCTCCGGGATGAACATAAATCCGCCGAGCAGGATCAAAAAACTGCCCCAGGCGACCGTCTCAAGGCGCTTGTTAAGGGCGGCTTTATTCGGGTCGGACTCGGATTCGGGGCGCGGCTCGGCAGGGCGCGGTGTCACTCCACTGAAGGACGTGATCAGGAACACAAAGCCAATGATGCCCAGCACGACGGGCGGGACCCATGGCATATTGGTGCCGCCGATGTTGAACATCAGTTTTTCGGGCGGCAGGCGAAGATTTGCGACCGCCAGCACACCGGCGATAACCAGAAGTATCAAACCCGGAATTAATCTCGATTTCTTCATGGCAGCCTCCTGCGAACGCGGGGAACCTCATCGCCCCCGCTATCCAACACGATAGCGGGTTCGGGAGTGATCGTCATCGAACGAACGGTTGATTCAGGGGGTTTATTTTGCCAGGGGAGGCTTTACAGCAAGCCGAGTTCACGTCCACGGGAGGCAGCCTGGATACGGCTGCTGACATCCAGTTTACCGAAGATATGATGGATGTGGGCCTTGGCTGTTCCCAGGCTGACCACGAGCTGCTCGGCGATCTCGCGATTGGATAGTCCGGCAGCGAGCAGGCGGAGTACTTCGAGTTCCCGCTCGGTCAGTGGTTCGACGAGTGTGCTTGCTGCCGAAGCTTCCGTTTCGGAGGGGCTCGCCGCTGCCAGTATTCGGTTGATCTGTGCTGGGGCGATCCCCCGCTGGGCGGCATGTTTAAGGAGAGCAAGCATCCGATCACCTTCGCTGAGAAAGATGCGCAGGAAACCCTGGTTTTCTGCCTGCAATAGGGCAGGTTCCAGGCAAGCCAGGGCCTGTTCGGTGTCCTCCGCCGCCAGACTCTGCAGGATTCTGATTGCCAGCAACGCATACGACCATCCGGCTGCTTCGGCCCGTTCTTGTGATTCCCGCAGGGTGGCGCAAGCCCTGGACGGTTCATGCGCTGCAAGCTGCAGTCTGGCCGTGTTGAGGTCGATGAAACGGAAGAAGGTCTGGGCATCATGTGGAAGGGGCATGGTCTCCAGCAGCCTGCTTGCCGTCCCGATATCTCCAGCGGCGAGCACGATCTGTACCTGGCAGGCTATGATGCGGGCTTTCGTGGTTGGTGAGAGCTGCCCTGTGTTGAGGATCACCAACGCCGGTTTAAGCGCCTCGGCAGCTTTCCCAACCTGATTCAAGCCGAGGTGAAAGAGTGCTCGCTGAATTGCCCAGGCGGTCAGGAATTCGGTGCTGTGCGTTGCCTCAGCAATCGCCTCCGCATGCGCAAGATGTTCCCAGGCCATTTCAAGGTGATCTCGTTCAAAGGCGATCGCCGCGAGATCGGTGTGGACCAATGCGGCAGTCGGGACATGGTCGCCGATATCCAGGGCCAGCTCAAGATATCGGAGTGCCTCGTCAAGCTGGGCCCGGGCGCCTGCCGTGCGCGCCGTGAAGAGCAGCGCGGTCTGGTACCCGTAGTGGTTGTTTGTTGCCCTTGTATCCTCCAGCGCCTCACGAAGCGCTATCTCGGCTTCATCGAGTTGGCCGAGGTGCCAGGTGATCAAACCGAGATTGAGGGCGATAGTTCCCCGGTTTCCGCGATCGTCTTCCGGGAGCAGGGCAAGCGCCTGCTTCGAGAGCTCAATGGTCCTGCCGGTATCCCCCCGACCCCGGCTGATATAGGCTTCAGCGGAAGCGATTTCCCCCTTGATTTTCATCTCCTGCGAGGAGGGGAGCTCTTTCGTCGACTTCAGGATCCGCTCGGCGGTTTCCAAATCGCCTCCGAGGATCAACGACCAGGCATAGCTCAGGGCCCAATCTGCTTCGCCGAGAACGACCCGTTCGGGGACCCGCTGCCACCAGCTGAGCAGTGTGATGATTTCCCCCCGTCGTAGGCAACGATCTCCAGCCTTCGCGATCCAATGGCAGGCTGAATCCCAAAGCGCTCCCTGTAGAGCATGCTCGATGGCGTCATCCAGGTAGTCATGGTCCGCGAACCACCGTCCGGCGCGGTCATGCAGGGTGGTGCGATCGATTCCGGTTCCTTCCAGTCGATGCCGAAGCAAATCACTAAAAAGCCGGTGGTAGCGATACCACTCTCCTGTGGCATCAAGAGGGACGATGAAGAAATTCGCGTGTACGAGCTGGTCGAGCAGGACTCTGGACCCCTTCTCATCCGTAACGGCGTCGGCCAGGTTGGCACACATCCGCTCGAGCACGGAGGTCTGAAGCAGGAAAGATTTCATCTCTTCCGATTGGATCTTGAAAACTTCTTCAAACAAGTAGTCCAGGATAAAACGGTTGCTGCCTGTAAATGAGTTGATGAAGTCATCCCGGTCGACCGAATGCTTCAGGGACAGGGCGGCAAGCTGTATACCTGTGACCCAACCCTCCGTGCGACGGGTCAGGCGGGCGACCTGATCTGCCGTGAGATCCAGACCGGACAGCGTGCGGAAGAAGGCCCCAACCTCGTCAATGGTAAAACTTAATTCTGCCTGACGAATGCCGAGCATCTCGCGGCGGGCTAAAAGCCGATGCAAGGGCAGCGGTGGGTCTTCACGCGAGGTGATAATCAGGTGAACGTTTGGAGGCAGGTGTTCGACGAGGAAGTTCAGGATTTCGTGGATGGGGTGAGACCGGATGACGTGGTAATCATCGAGGACAAGGAGAAGCGAGCCATGATATGCTGCCAGCTCATTGATGAGCGCCGTCAGCAGGATCTCGGGTGGAGGGCGCTGCGGGGCTTGAAGCATGCCGAGAGTGGATCCGCCGATCTCGGGCGAGACGCACTGCAGGGCGGCGACCAGGTAAGTGAGAAAACGGGTTGTGTCATTCTCGCCCGGCTCCAGGGATAACCATGCTGCAGAGATTCCAGTCTCGGCGATCCACTGGCTGGCGAGCGTAGTCTTTCCATAGCCAGCAGGAGCCGAGATCAAGGTAATTTTACGGTTGAAGGTTTCCCCTGCTTTAAGGCCTGTCTGGAGGGTATGGATCAATCGCGTCCGCTGGATGGTGTCATTCCGGGGTGCGGGCACGAAGAGTTTTGTGCGCAGCAGGGGGCCGGTCTGGGCAGGCTCTTCCATCGCTTATCCGTTTCGTGGACTATGCAGCAGATTGATCTTAATGGTTT
>JBJYWH010000202.1:2655-10542 GCA_046259355.1 Anaerolineales bacterium | reverse complement strand
GCCCGATCCGCAGGATGTACACCAACAGGCTGGTCAGAAGCCACGCCGGGAACGTCGCGGAAAGAAGTGCCTGGGCGTTGACCCGATCGAGCCGGCGCCACTGTGCCGGCCAATCGAACACTGCGAGCAAGCTGGCCATAGCCCCCAGTGCAAGCAGCCAATTGGATGCTGAGGCGGATGTCAGCAAGCTGCCAAACGGCGCGAGCGAGGCAAGCAACATGGCAACTGCAAAGAATGACCCTGCAATCAGGCTGCCCCGGTGCCGTACGCTCTGCATGGACATTCCTTTCCGGCGGCTCAACGGACTGTGGCCAATAAAGCAAAGATCAGCAGTAGCACCGCCGGCAGGAGAAACACGGCGGTGTAGAACTTCGAGTCATTCCTCAAGTGCATGAAGAACGCAGCCACGAGGCTGGCCTTGGCCAGCGAGAACATCAGGAAGGCAGGTGTGAGCACCTGGCGGCTCATGCCGCCCTGGGAGTCAGCCAGCAGGATTTCGATCAGGGTTATAAGGCCCAGTACTGCGTAGACTCCGGCATAGGTGCGTATGCTGGTGGCAGGTTTTGAATTCGCTTCCATGAACAACTCCACTCAGGTCAGATAAATCAGCGTGAAGAGAACAATCCACACGATGTCGACAAAATGCCAGTACAAGCCGAACAGCTCGACCCCGGCATAATGCCCCTCGTCATAGCGACCACGCGCCGCCTTGCGCAGTGTCAATGCTGCCCAAAGGATCCCGACCAGTACATGCAGCCCGTGGAAACCGGTCAGCGTGAAGAAGCTTGATCCGTACACCGTGCTCTGCAGCGTCATGCCACGCCGGTAGAGTTCGCTGAATTCCAGCCCCTGTCCGCCGAGAAAGGCTGCCCCAAGCAGCATCGTAAGCCCAAGGAAGGTCAGGAGCCGGCGGCGATTGCCGTGCCGGATAGCCTCCAGGCCCAGCACAACTGTGAAGCTCGAGGTCAGTAGGATGAAGGTATTGATCCCGACCAGCGTCACGTCAAGCAGGTCATGTTCAACGGGTGAGGGGTTGTTGATCTTGTAATGCAGAAAAGCGGCAAGCAGGCCGCCAAAGAACATGATTTCGGAACTCAGAAAGAGCCAGATCCCGAGCTTGCGGTGATCGATACCCAGCGCGCTTCCAGCCCTGAATTCATCGTTTTGAAGCGATATGTCTGTCGTCATTCTCGTTCCTCTCAATCACCAGTTGCCGGCACCGCACCCGGTTCGGCCTGCAGCGCTGGTTCGCCGTAGTCGTAAGGCCAGCGAGTCAAGCGGGGTGTCTCTTCGAAGTTGTGCTCGGGAGGTGGAGAACTGGTCTGCCACTCGAAGGTGAGCGCTTTCCATGGATTGGCGCCAGCCTGAGGGCCGCGGACCCAGCTCACGATAGCATTGTATAGAAACGGCAGCGTGGAGATGCCGAGCAGGAAGGCTCCGATCGTAGCCAGCAGATTGAGGCTCGCGAATTCCGGTGCGTAATCCATCACCCGGCGTGGCATGCCCAGTAAACCAGCCGCGAACATCGGCAGGTAGCTCAGATTGGTGCCCAGAAAATTCAGCCAGAAGTGCGCCTTGCCGAGCTTTTCGTCGTACATACGTCCGGTGATCTTCGGATACCAGTAATACAACCCGGCATATACCGCGGATACTGCCCCGCCGAACAGCACAAAATGCAGATGTGCCACGACGAAGTAGGAATCGTGGACATGCAAGTCGACCGGGATCGATGCCAGGAAAATTCCGGTGATTCCCCCGATCAAGAACAAAGAAATAAAACCGAGGGCGAAAAGCATCGGTGTCGTGAAGCTGAGCTTCCCCTCCCAGATCGTGCCAAGCCACGAGAAGATCTTGATGCCGGTCGGGACTGCAATGATCATCGATGTGATCATGTAGGGGACCCGCAGCGCAGGGTTCATACCGCTCGCGAACATGTGGTGTGCCCAGACGGTAAGGCCCAGAATGCTGATCGCCAGACTGGAAAATGCGATCGCCTTATAGCCAAAAATGGGCTTGCGTGAAAAAACCGGGAAGATCTCCGAAATAATGCCCATGCCGGGAAGGATCATGATGTAGACCGCCGGATGGGAATAGAACCAGAAGACGTTCTGCCAGAAGATCGGATCGCCACCGGCCGGGACATTGAAGAACAGCGTACCCGCCAGACGATCCATGGCGATCAGCACCAGACCTGCTGTCAGCATGGGCGTGGCCACCAGAACCATCAGCGCCGTGGCCAGCATGCTCCACACGAAGAGCGGGAGATCCCAGAAACCCATCCCTTCTGCCCGCATGGTCACGACCGTCGTCACGAAGTTTATCGCCCCCATGATGGAGGAGGCGCCCAGCAGGATCACGCTGATCGCCCACAGCGTTTGGCCGAATGGTGCCGCCACAGAAAGCGGCACATAGGCTGTCCAGCCGCTTTCCGCTGCCCCGACAAAAAAGCTGCTCAGCATGATCAGCCCTGCCGGCGGGATCAGCCAGAAGGAAAGTGCATTCAGGCGCGGGAATGCCATATCCCTGGCGCCGATCATCAGCGGAATGAAGTAGTTGCCCATGCCGGCCCAGACCGGAATGATCCACAAGAAGATCATCACCGATCCGTGGTTGGTGAGGAAGCGGTTGTACTGAACTCCGTTCAGGATGTCACTTCCGGGTTGTGCCAGCTCGGTCCGGATAAGCATCGCCAGCGCACCACCGATGAGGAAGAAGAAGAACGTGGTGACGATGTACTGAATGCCGATGACCTTATGGTCCGTATTCCAGGTGAAGTAGCGGCGCCAATTTGGTTTTCCTTGGATGATGTGAGCATCAACTGTCATTACGTTGTATCTCCTTGCAAGCGCTGGAACGAGCTAACGTGACGCCAGGTATGAAACCAGGGCGTCGAGTTGTTCCGATGGGATTCGGCTGGCGAAATCCTGCGGCATCACGTTCGGCGGATAGCCACTTTCGATGAACGCGTTCGGCTCGATGATCGAATTCCGGATATAGGCCGCCGCGTCCTGACCTTCGACCCGCTCGGCGCCCCAGGTTCCGATCCCATCGAGAGCGGGTCCCACGATCCCGGCCGTCCCGGCATCGGACAGCGTATGGCAAGCGCCGCACCCGAAAGCGATGAAAAGTTGGGCTCCATCAGGCGCGTTGTTTCCGGCCTCTGTCGGCCCGCTGCTCCCTTCTGAAACCGGGAGCACTCCGCCCGAATCGATCCAGGCCTGGAAATTTTCGACCGATTCAACTTCGACCTCGGTGATCATCGCCGCATGACCCGCGCCGCAGAGTTCTGCACAGCGCACCGGAAAGGTGCCGATCTCGGTTGGAGTGATGATCAATTCGTCGATCTGGCCTGGCGTTGCGTCGTGCTTCACGCGAAATGCCGGCACCCAGAAAGAATGAATAACGTCACGCGATTCGATTTGGAATTGAACCGGCTGGCCGACCGGCAGGTGAAGGACATTCGACGTGATCCCGGCTTCCGGGTATTCGAAGGTCCAGACGAACTGCTGGGCGATCACCCGCACAACGAGTGGATTTTCCGGCTTTTTCTCGACATCGGCGAGCACCCGGTAGGAGTAAATCCCAATCACCGCGACGATCACAGCCGGAATCAGCGTCCACACGATCTCGAGTGTGTTGTTTCCATGGATGGGAGCTCCCTCGCGCTCATCACCGGGTTTGCGCCGGAAACGCAGCACCGCATAAAGAAGCGCTCCTTCGACAACGAGGAAAATGACGACAGCAATTCCCATCATGGCCCGGAAAAGTCGGTCGACCTGAACCGCTCGAGTCGACGCCTCGGCCGGCAGCAGCCAGCTGAAGTCGACTTGTGTCGCCACCAGATAACCGAGGGCAATCAAGACCAGGCTCAGGACGATGACGGTAAAAATGGTGCGCTCTTTCACGTGTGAAGCACCTCCATTGCGCGTTGGAGCGGTAAACCGCGTGCCAGTCAAACTCACTTGTGAATGTGTGCAGCAGGACGGGTATTTCTCACCAGGCAGCGCCCCCCTACAAGGCGCCTCCGCACGTTTTGCGGCGGGGCATTCGGCATGCTCCCGGCCGAATTCTACCACCAACCCCCTTAGCTTGCCAATAATGATCTTATTAGTCTCCAATTAGGAGAAAATAAATTCCAGGCTGGCGTACAGGCCGCTTGAGCAGCCTGAAACGCCCAACCCTTGAAGATGGGGAGTTACAGGTCGGTCGAGTAGGCCAGTCCGACCGTTCCAGGGCCGACATGCGTCCCGACCACGGGGCTGACCTGGGAAACGATGGTCTCGATCGGGCTCAAGCGCTTGGCCGCTTCTTCCAGCAGGTGCTTCGCATCCCCTTCCGCAGCAGCGTGCAGTGTCGCAATACGAAGGTTGGGTTTCCCGGACAACCGCTCGTCGAGCACATCCAGCAGCCTCGCGTAGGCCTTGGCTTTCGTGCGGATCTTCTCAAAGCTCTCGACCTGGCCATCGTGGACTTGAAGAATGGGCTTTAGATTGATCGCGGTTCCGAACAGCCGCGCTGCCCCGCCGATCCGTCCACCCTTGTGCAGAAACTCGAGCGTATCCACAACGAAAAAGACGCCGGTATACTGCTTCGACCTTTCCGCCAGGTCGACGACCTCCTGGAAGGGTTTCCCTGCCTCCGCTGCACGCGCCGCCGCCAGCACCTGAAAACCGAGCTCCATCGAAGCCGAACGCGAATCGACCAGCGCGATCGTCGCATCGGGGAACATGGCTTTCGCCTGGCGAGCCGATTGCAGCGTGCCGGACAGCTTCTCTGAGATCACGATCGTCAGGATCTGCTTTCCCTGAGCCACTAGCGGCTCATAGATCTTATGGAAAGATGCCACCGTGGCCTGTGATGTCGTCGGCAGCTGATCGCTTTTCTTGAGTTTTTCATAGAATTCATCAGGGAACATGTCCACGCCGTCAAGGAAGGAGTCCTCTCCCCAGATCAGGATCTGTGGTGCGACGTGAATTTGATATTGATCTACAAGTTCTTGTGGAATATAGGCCGTACTGTCGGTCACGATAGCGATGTCCGCCATACGCGCACTCCTCCTCCGCTGACGCGGGATACGGTACGAAGTCTAAAACCCCTTCAGGGCTTATCGGTTGCGGAGGGAGTGCGGCGCGCGGCGTTGGTCCAACCATTCCCGGACCTCTTCCAGCGACCACGCATTGATGATTGATCGGGTCGGTGCCCACCCACGACGGGCTGTTCCCACACCAAAAATCCGGAAGAGGAGATGGTCAGGATGGTGGGCATCGGTATTGATCGCCAGCCGGCAGCCGGCATCGATCGCCATACGGACATGCACATCACGTAGATCCAGGCGCTCGGGATTGGCATTGATTTCGAGCGCAACCTGATGCTCGGCCGCAGCCTGCAGGACGCGTTCCATGTCAAGATCGGCCGCATCACGCTTGCCGATCAGCCGGCCGGTCGGATGCCCGATGATATCGACATGCGGATTCGCGATGGCGGCAAGCATCCGCTCCGTCACAACCTCGCGAGGCTGGCGCAGCGACATGTGCAGCGAAGCGATGACGAGATCAAGCTCCCCCAGGATTTCGTCCGGAAAATCCAGCGAGCCATCCGACAGGATCTCCACCTCCGAGCCATGCAGAATCTGAAGCGAGTCACCAATTTCAGCCTGTATCTGCGCAATCTCGTCCCGCTGTGCCTTCAAGCGATCAACGGTAAGACCGTTCGCCACGCCGAGGCTCTGCGAGTGATCCGAGATGACGAAATACTCCAGCCCTAAATCCATCGCCGCGCCGACCATCGTCCGCATGCTCACGCCACCATCGCTCCAGTCGGAGTGCGCATGCAGTTCCCCCTTCAGATCCCCCAGCTGGACCAGATTCGGAAGTTCACCCTTTTCCGCAGCCTGGATTTCACCCCGATCTTCCCGCAGTTCGGGCGGGATCCAGGGCATCTTTAGCGCGGCGTATACCTCCGCTTCGCTCGCACAGGTCAGATCCTCGCCGTTCTCGTTTTTAAAACCATGCTCAGACAACGATAAACCCATCTTGAGAGCCAGTTCACGCAGGCGGACACTATGGGCCTGTGAACCGGTAGCATACTGCCACGCGCTTCCGAAGTGTTCCGGTGGGTGAACCCAGGCCTGTACTCTTGTGCCATCGTGGAGCGCGACACTCGCCTTGGTATCACCCTGCCCGAGTATCCGTGCGACCTGCGGAAACCCGGTAAAGCTGTCCAGCACAGGACCCGGATCTTCGGCCGCGATGATTAGATCGAGATCACCGACGGTCTCCCGAAAGCGTCGCAGGCTGCCGGCCGGCTCGGCGCGTTCGACTCCCGGCAGCGCCCGCAGCTGCGCAAGCAGGGTCTCCGCGGTTCCGGCCGCTTTGTCCAGCAGTATGCGGTCGGTGCTTCGTTCTTTCAAGGCCTGGATATTGGCCAGGATGCGAGCTTCCGATTTCGCACCCATGCCGCTCAACTGCTGAAGCCTGCCCTCTCGAGCTGCCTTTTCGAGTTCCTCGATGGAGGTGATGTTGAGTTCTTTCCAGAAGCGCGCCGCCTTCTTCGGACCAACGTCACCCACGGCGAGCACCTCGACCAATCCGGGAGGGATTTCAGCTGCCAGCCGCTCGTAATATTCGAGCTTCCCGGTCCGCAGCAGCTCATCGATTTTTTCAGCAATCGCCTTACCGACACCGGGAATTTCCTGCAGTTCGCCTTGCTCCCAGATGTCATGAAGGTCGCGCCCCAGCTCCTGGATCGCATCCGCAGCCCGCCGGTATGCGAGCACCCGGTAAATAGCCTCGCCTTTAATTTCGAGCAGGTCGGCGATGTGCCGGAATACATCTGCGGCTTCCCGGTTGTTCATCGCGCCTCCTGTGGGATGTCTCCGGTCAGTATCATGGTCACAATCCAGCGTTCACCGTCCCCCATCACACCGGTGCCCGAATACCGGAATTCCGGACTCAAGAGGATCAAGCTGTGGTCGTCATCCTCAAACCAGGCCGCAACCGTCGCGCCGGGCACGTCATCAATCGAGCCCTGGAATTGATTCAACAGTTCAGCGGCCTGGCCCAGAAAACCCGCCGACCGAAGGATCCGTTCAGGTTCCAGGCTTCCATCGGCTGGATCCACATGTGCCAGATAGTCCTCTACCGCCATATCGACCGAACGCTCCAGCGCGGCATCGACGAGGGCTGGCTGCTGTATCAAGGGTGGGATGCCTGCCAGGGCGCGGCGTACATTTACTGCAGCCAGGATGGAGTCGGAGGCCTGGGTAATCGCAGTGGTCAGGTCCACCGATAGGGCAGCCTGGCCGGTGGCAGCGATTGGAGTGCCCTCGACGGCAGGACTGCTGCCGCCTGCAGAGCACCCCATGCAAAACAGGAGAAAAAGTACGATAGGCCACCGGTTTCTCAAGATCACGTTGCACCCGACAGGGATCGTATTGCTCACGATTATATCCTTCCCGGTCAAAGCCGGAGCAGGAGGTGGCCCTGGACGCACGATTTGCAGACGGATCAGGCCAATTGCCGGACACTTCGGCTTATGTTAAGCTTAATAATCTTCCCGATTCGAGGTTCCTGATGGTGTCTCGCTCCATCATCCAGCCGATTGTCGTCTATCTGGTTGACCGGCATCCGCTCGAGGTGACCGGAACGGGGCCCCTCTTCCGGTGGCTGCACCTGAACAATGACTACAAGAAACAACTCGACGGCTTGATTGGCCCGTTCGATCACAAACGGTTGACTGTGCTGGTAGACGATAAGCCAGCCGGAGAGGCATGGCTGCTGCTATTGGAAAACCTGCTTGAGGGCAATATTCAGACAGTGGTCACACACCTGGCACCCCTAACATCTGCCCAGCGCCAGCAGCTCATCGGTGTCTGTGCTGAAGTGGGCA
>JBJYWH010000202.1:0-2645 GCA_046259355.1 Anaerolineales bacterium | reverse complement strand
CGCGCCTGGTCACCCCCGGCGACGCGGGTCGTAACCGCGAGAGCTAAGGCCGCCTTGATCGCCGCTCGAGTGCACGATTGAAAATCTTCTGATGGCCCCTGAAAACGCGACCTTCGAAATCGTCGGCAATCTGCATACTCACTCGGTTTATTCCGATGGACACGGCCAGCATCAGGATATCGGCCGTGCCGCAATTCTCGCCGGGCTCGATTTTGTCATCGTCACCGATCACAATCTCTGGGTTCAGGGGATGGACGGCTACCGCTACCGGGAAGGCAGGCGTACGCTGCTGCTCACTGGGGAAGAGATCCACGATCAACAGCGCGAGCCGCAGAAGAACCACTTGCTGGTATATGAAACTCGCGCTGAACTGGCGCCGTTCGCTCACGATTTGCAGCTTCTGCTCGATGAGGTGAGCGCACAGGGAGGCCTGGCGTTCGCGGCTCATCCGGTCGACCCGGCTGCTCCGCTCTTCAAGGAGGACGACCTGTCGTGGGAAGCATGGGATGTGCAGGGACTGACCGGCCTTGAAATCTGGAATTTCATGAGCGAGTTCAAATCCCATCTCACCTCCATCCCTCGCGCCCTGTACTACGCCTTCAATCCCGCCGCCTCCCTGCACGGACCCTTTCCCGGGGTCCTGGAACGATGGGATCATATGCTAGCCTCCGGCCAACGCTTGGTCGCCTTTGGTGGCTCTGACGCCCACGCACTCCCCGCCCGAATGGGACCCTTCCGCCGAACCCTTTTTCCCTATGAATTCCTTTTTCGAACGATTAACACCCACCTTATCCTTAAAGAGCCTCTATCCGGAGAAACCGCACGCGACCGAAAGGTGATTTTCGGTGCTCTGCGGGATGGAAATGCATTCGTCGGAAATGATCTGCCTGCATCAACGCGCGGCTTCCGGTTCCAGGCCCTGGGCGAATCGACTCAAGTCGGCATGGGTGGTGAATTGGCGATTAAACTCGGCGTGACACTTCAGGTCCGCACGCCGAAGCCGGCTCTGGTCCGGTTGATCCGCGATGGTGTCGAAATCGCCCGCTGGAAGGATGTCCAGACAGCTGTCCAAACCGTACGCGAGCCCGGAGCCTACCGGGTTGAAGCTCATATCCCCTATCGCGCCCGCATGTGCGGGTGGATTTTCAGCAATCCAATCTTCCTGACGCGCTGACCCCGCACCGTATCTCATCCTCAACAGCCCGATGGGGTGATATACTACAAGATCATTTGTTCGAATGAAGGAAAATGCATGGATCCATTCAAACTGCATGCACCCTACCGGCCCATGGGCGATCAACCTGAAGCGATTGAAAAGCTCATCGCGGGTGTGGAGCGTGGTGACCGGCATCAGGTTCTGCTGGGGGCGACAGGTACTGGGAAGACCTTCACGATTGCCAACGTGATTGAACGCACCCAGCGACCAGCGCTGATCCTTGCTCACAATAAGACTCTGGCCGCGCAGCTGTACGCGGAGTTCAAGTCATTCTTCCCCGAAAACGCGGTGGAATATTTCGTCTCCTACTACGATTACTATCAGCCCGAAGCCTATGTCCCGAAGCATGATCTCTATATCGAAAAAGAAACCGAAATCAACGAAGAGATCGACCGCCTGCGGCTCTCGACCACCGCATCCGTGCTCTCGCGGCGGGATGTGATCGTCGTTGCCTCGGTCTCGAGCATCTACGGCATCGGCAGCCCCGAAGCCTACGGCCGGGTCGTGATCAACCTGGAGGTGGGTGGCCACTACCGGCGGAATGCGCTGCTCCGGCAGCTCGTGGAAAGTCATTATGAGCGCAACGACCTTGAACTGCGTCCGGGCACCTTTCGCGTACGGGGCGACACGCTCGAGGTACTGCCCGCGTATGAGGAGCAGGGGTTTCGAATGAGCTTCTTCGGGGATGAATTGGAGCGGATTGCACAGTTCAATCCGCTCACGGGTGAACTGCTAGCCGATCGAAAATCCGTCAGCATCTATCCAGCCAAACACTTCATAACCGAAGACGAGAAGCTGCGTGCGGCGATCACGGATATCGAAGTTGAACTGCAGGAACGTCTGGCAGATCTGAAGAAGCATGAAAAACTGCTGGAAGCACAGCGGTTGGAACAGCGTACACTCTATGACCTCGAGATGCTGCGGGAGATCGGCTATTGCTCAGGAATTGAAAACTACTCCCGCCATCTTGATCAGCGGCCACCCGGCTCACCACCATGGACGTTGATCGATTACTTCCCCCCGGATTTCTTGCTCATTGTCGATGAGAGCCATATGACCATCCCCCAGGTGCGGGGAATGTATGCCGGGGATCGGTCTCGCAAAGAGGTCCTCGTGGAGTTTGGTTTTCGGCTTCCATCCGCCCTGGACAACCGGCCGCTATCCTTCGATGAGTTCGAGGCGAGAGTTGGCCAGGCCATCTACACCTCGGCCACACCAGGACCCTACGAATTGGAACACGCCAGCCAGGTGGTCGATCAAGTCATCCGGCCAACCGGCCTGGTCGATCCAGAGGTTGAAATACGCCCTGTTGAAGGCCAGGTTGACGATCTGGTTGCCGAAATCCGTCGGCGGGTGGATGTTGGCCAGCGTGCGCTGGTCACCACGCTCACGAAGCGCATGGCGGAAGATTTATCGGAATATCTGCGCG
>JBJYWH010000201.1:0-2611 GCA_046259355.1 Anaerolineales bacterium | reverse complement strand
GCTCCAGCCCGAAGCGGAGATGAAGGTGAGGTGTTCTCCGCTGGCATCTGGCAGGAGCATTGCGCAGGCATCGACCTGCAGCAGCCGCTTAATTTCTGCCACGAGAAAATCGGCGATTTCCTGCAGCTCACCTCTTCCCAACAGTTGATTGGAGATCTCCAGCAGGACTGCCTGTTCCTGCGTCCGCAGGTCCCTGAGTGCATCATAGCGCCCGGCTCGCTCGAGTGCGACGCCGATCATGCTCCCGACACTCGTCAGCAATGCGAGGTTGCGAGGGGTGAACCGGTCCCAACCATCGCTGGCGATGTTGAGAATTCCGGAAATCTCGTCCCGTGAATGCAGTGGGACCGAGGCGTGTACCCGCAGTCCGGAAGCGTAGTCTGCGCGCTGCAGTCGTTTGCAGTGGACTTCCGTGTAGGCCTCCTTCAGGCTCCCGTTTCCAATCATCTCCTGGCACTCGCAGGAACCATCCCACAGCCCGGGTATCTCTTGGGAGAGCACAGCAGGGAGGCCGTGGCTGGCAACCAGGCGGTACCCTGGACGTCCGCCATCCTCGAATTCTTTAAGGAAGATCCATCCCGTTTGGAGATTCATGATGTCCAGCAGGGCTACCAGTGCAGAATGCAGGGCCGTGTCGCTGTCCACCGCCCGGTTGAGGGTTTCGGCGATCAGGTTGATCGCCTGCAGGTCGCGTAGTTCAAGATCCTCGGAGGACATTCCCCACCTCAAGCCAGGGATTTCCGGTAGAGCCGATGCCGCTTATAGAAATCGATCCCGAATCGGGAGACCTCCCGCAGCATTTTGTCGTTATCGGCGCGAATCTGGACGAAATCCGCATAGTCATAGCGGCTCTGGATGAGATCATGGGCGATCTCGCTGATGAGGATTGCCGTGCTGCCCAATCCCCGCTGCTCGGCGATGATGCCGGCGCCATTCAGATTGACCCACCGGGTACGCCGGAGCTCGATCAGGATGTCAAGCCAACCCACGGGGAAGAGCCTTCCTCGGTTGCGCTGGACGGCGGCCGATATGTCCGGGTAGGCGAAGATGAAGCCCACCGGCTGATCGTCCTTCCGGACGATTTTGATGATCGATGGATCCGCAAACCAGATCATCTGTTGGGCGATAGCATCCGCCTCATCCTCTGTAAGAGGGGCGTTGTCGGGCATGTCTGCCAGGGCAGCGTTGTACAGCGATCGAATCTGGGGCACGATCCGGCGTAGATCGCGGCGGTTCTTGAAGCGTGCGATGTGCAGCCCGCGCCGTTCGGCCACTTTCTGGGCCACGCGGTGCACGCGCTCCGGGAATTCGACGCGGCGGTCGAGATACCCTGAGAGCATGTCTCGCTGCAGCTGGAATCCCTCGGTTTCGATGAGTTCACGATAATAAGGAAGGTTGTACGGGATGCCGAAGGCCGGGCGGTGTTCGAATCCTTCGACCAGCAGGCCGGCGCCATCCATGGCGCCGAAGCCACGCGGCCCGACGATCTGGTCCAGCCCGCGCGCGCGAGCCCACTCGCAGCCGGCGTTAAAAAGCTGGTGGGCGACATCCTGATGGTGAATGCACTCAAAGAGGTAGAAGAATGCCGTTCGGGAATGATGGTAGGCGTTGTGGTTGGCATGATCGAGCACAGCCAGGCGGCCGATGACGTCACCCTCGTCGGAACGAGCCAGGAAGAAAGCTGCTTCGGAGTGACGGTAGTACGGGTTCTGCTCCCGGTTGAACCAGCGCCGAGCATTCATCATCAATGGGGGGACCCATTGCGGGCAATCGGCGTAGATCCTGAAGGGCAGCTCGAGGAAGGCGTTGACCTCTTTCCTGGAGCTTGAATCGATAGGGATCACGTGCATGAAGCGGCTCCTGCGATGGGCGGCATGTTGTTCCAGGATGATGCCGCAGGCTGGATGACAGGGTGGAGTATACTCCAGGAACGAGAAGCCAACCCCCGGGACTGTCGTCCGGGGTGCGATCGATGAACAGGGAGGTTCGCCATGAGCGACCCGGAACACCGTGATGATGATCTCAAGAGCGAATTCACCGATCTGGGCAGCAACCTGCGTGCGCTGATCCAGGGCGCCTGGCAAAGCGAACAGCGCAAGCAGGCCAGCCAGGAGGTTCAGCGTGGATTGACCGAAGTGGGAGAGGCATTATCACGCGCTGCAAGCGAGCTCTCGCAAGACCCCGCCACGCGCCGACTGCGCGAGGAAGTCGACCAGCTCAGCGAGCGGGTGCGGAGTGGAGAGCTGGCTGAGAAGGCGAGAGCGGACCTGATTGAAGTCTTGCAGCGGGTGAACGTGCGGCTGAGCGAGCTGGTCGATCAGTTGGAAGAAGGCCTGGATCACGTGAACGATAAAGATCCCAAAAAGGGATCATGACGGCCGGACCGTGGCGGTGCAGTTCCCGATCGGACAGGGCATCTTCTTGATGGACTGGCTCCATCCGTACAAGTCCATTGTCGGGATCGCAGCCGAACCGGTGGCATCAACCTCCTCGCTCGACGAACATCTCGCGATTTAAGCAGGCAGGACCCGCATCGATCCGGCTCAGGGTTTCGTCGACGTTACTGGTCGAGCAGACAGAAAACGATGACTCGGCCTGGACCGTGAACTCC
>JBJYWH010000200.1:0-1736 GCA_046259355.1 Anaerolineales bacterium | reverse complement strand
GGATCGGAAGTCTTCCGTATTCCGGCGAGGGATTGTTCAGGACGAGAGCGAATAACCGACCGCAGGGATGGATATCAGCAGCACGGGATGGCCGGCATCGATTTCGATCTTCCTGCGCAGCCTGTATACAAGCTGCTTGAGGGCCGTTCGGTCGCCCCCGGATCGGCCCCACACGGCATCCACCAGTGTGTCAAATGGGAGAACCTGGCCTCGATTGAGCAGCAGGACCTCCATCAGGCGGCATTCCAGGCGCGTGAGACGAACCGGCTCTGTGTCCGAGCGGGCTAATAGATTGCGGGCTGGATCGAGCTCTATGTCCCCGGACCGGATCACACCGGTCTGGGGGACATGATCTGTGGAACGTCGCAGGACGGCTTCCATACGGGCTACAAGCTGGCGCGGGCTGAAGGGCTTGACGATGTAATCGTCCCCTCCCAGCTTCAATCCCTGGACAACATCATCTTCGCTGCCCAGGACCGAAAGGAAGATGATCGGGGTATCGGCGAATGCACGGATACGCTGGCACACCTGCAGGCCGGAAAGCTTGGGCAGATTAATGTCCAGGATCAAAATGTCGGGCTTCTCATTTTCGAAGCTCTCGAGTGCAGCCGCTCCATCGTGAGCCATGACAACCTCATAACCAGCCCGACGGAGGGTGAAGGCAAGTACATCGGCAAGTGCAAGATCATCATCAACGACGAGTGCTTTCATGTCCTTTTCCTGTCACTCGGGGAAGTGAGAACCAGAAAACCGATCCGCCGCCGGAACGGGCTTCTACCCCGACCTCTCCTCCGTGTTCCTCGACGATAGCCTTAACCACGTGCAATCCAAGCCCGATTCCATACTGTGCGCTTTGATCCGCCCGCAAGCGGACAAACCGGCGGAAGATGGTCTTCCGTTCTGCTGGAGCCAGCCCGGGTCCGTGATCTGCGACACTGATTTTGATCCGATCATGGTCCGGCGCAGTGATCCACACATCAATGGGTTCGCCAATCGGACCGTACTTACTTGCGTTCGAGATTAAATTGACGAGCACCTGGGTAATGCGGGTGGGATCGGCGAAGATGATACCCGCATCTGCTTGCTGGAGGAATTCAACTCGCTGGCCCCGGCGGTTGAGCAATGGTAACAGCATATCCCGAGCATCCTTCAATACCTGTTCGAGATCGATGGCCTGACGGTGGATGGCGAATTTCCCCGCCTCGATGCTCGCACTTTCCAGTAGATTATCGATCAGGGTTTGAAGCCCGGTTACGCTCATGTGGACAGAACTCAGCAAGCGGTGGATCTCTTCGCCCGAGAGTTCATCCGATTCCGAAAGCATCAATTCCACGGAGGCATTCAGTGCAGATAGGGGAGTGCGGAATTCATGCGAGATATTGGCAAGGAAGTAGCTGCGTAAATTCTGCAGAGCTTCCTGTTCTGTCACATCCCGGATGACGAGCGCCGTTTCATCCGCCTGCCGGTCCGGCGTGCGAAAACGGGTGCTGGTGACGCTCAGCGTGGCTGCAACACCCTTTTGAGTTGTCGCCGTGACCTGCTGAGTCCCGGGGGTCATCGAAAGCAGATCGTTCAGGGTGGTATCCCCCTGAAGATGGAGAATACTACCCAGGGGATGATCGATAGCTTGTGATCGGTCGTACCCAAGGATTTTTTCTGCACCCTGATTGAAGGATGTGATCATCCCATTGCGATCAACCGTCACGATACCCTCACTGATCGATTGGATGAGCGTT
>JBJYWH010000199.1:9337-14017 GCA_046259355.1 Anaerolineales bacterium | reverse complement strand
GCCTGTGCGACGGAACGGATTGGGAACAGGTAATCGATAACGGACTGGGAAATTCCGATTCCAGGCTGATGCCAGGCTTCGAAGTATTCGATGATCGGTTGTATCTTGCAGTAGGCAATCTCGTGGATGGTATGCAGGTCTGGCAGACAAACGACGGCGACAACTGGTATCCGATTGCAATGGAAGGCTTCTATGACTCCGACAACTGGTCCGCCCTGTGGGATTACAGCCTCGTCGAGTACGAGGGACATCTCTATCTTGGCACCTGGAACCCGGCCAACGGCGGTGAGATCTGGCGCCGGATGAGCTTCGGCGCGGTGCTCGACCCGACCGCAGATGCCAAGCAAGGGCATCCGGGCGAGACCGTCGACTACATGATTGAGGTGACCAATGAGGGTGAAGAGACCGACACCTTCGATGTCAGTCTGGATGGACATGCCTGGGCGACGACTGCCAATCCCACGATCGGGCCGCTGGATCCTGGCGAGATGGCCGTGCTCACCGTCTCTATTACGGTTCCTCCCACGGCGATAATGGGCGACACGGATGGAGTTGTCGTCACCGTGACCAGCCAGGGCGACGGACTTGAGTACAGCGAAGCGGTGCTGACGACAGGCGTCTACGTCTATCAGCTGTACCTGCCGTTGATTATGAGGTAGGAGTTCGTTCGCGAGCAGCGATCGCCGGTGCGTAGCACAAAGTGAGGTCACCCGGCTCATGGCATAGCCGGGTGACTTCGTTGTGCCGTGGGTCGTGAAAAAAGACGTTTAGGAGAGGGTGGAGCTCCTGAGAAGTCTCTTTATCGGAAACTCAACATTCCGAAGGTCCTTTCAATAAACTTGGTGACGAGCTTTGGTCAAGCCGTATTTCCTATGAGCGGATCCAGGCTCTCGAAGTGATCCATTCACACCAAAGGCAGTAATGCTGAGTACTCGTATCTTCGATGGGCATTTATGTGAAAATTGCTGCAGCCATCCCGTTCCTGAGGATGCTACACCCAAACTCTTGGCGAATTCCGGGTAATGATTCTCCCCCGATATCAATCCTCGATGATGATGTTCTCCACGCTGTTGAGCATGGGGGAGAAGTATTTTATCCATGGCCTGCGCAGGTAGTATGCATAATCATAATAATAAAGAGGCTTGCAGATCACTTGATCGTGAACGAGCCACTTATCGATTTCACGATATTTTGATAACCGAAATTTCCTGTCGATCGACCCTTGTGCTTGGTGGAATAGGGCATCCAGTACCGTGCGATCCTCCGGCGGTAGCCAGGGGTCAACTCTTCTTCCGATCATCCGAAGAATACTATCGGGATCCGGATAATCAGGAACCCACCCGCCAATAACGATATGGACATTATCCATTTCAGATGAGGGAGGGAGTACTCTGACATTAATTCCAAGGTGTCTTTTCAGTTGTTCAGCAATTGAGTGACCTGCAGATAAAATGAAGATGCCGACAGGTCGGAGCAGTATTTCCGGGCAGCCTCTCCCCTCAGGGTACCCCGCCTCGAAGAGATCCTGTAAAGCGGCTTCAGTGTATGAGGGCAAATTGATACCTGGTGTGTGCCCCTGAGTGCGAGGATGGACCAGCCCACCGTTTGCTGGAGAACCCAGGGGGCGGACTGATTGGATCCTTGCAGGTTCAATGACCCGGGCAAACGCACGACGAACACGGATATCGTTGAGAGGCTCTACTGAAGGGTTAAACAGTAGATAATTCGTGCCATCCGGTTCAAATTCTCCTATCATTTCATCTGGTGATTCGTTCAAGATTTCTTCGTTGATCACCCTACAGACATCTATCTTGTCGTCCTTGTAATCTTGAAATTCCCGCTCGATGCTAATATCCTCTTCATCGGACTTGAGCATTCGAAGGAATACTTCGTCAATATTTCCGGCGGATTCAAGCTTAAATGGATGATTCCGAAGAAGAGTCACGCCCTCTTGAGTGTAGCTCTTTATTTTAAAATACCCGTTCGAAACAATGTGTTCTGGATGCCACCACTCGTCACCGTATTTTTCTACCACCCAGTAGGGGAGGGGATAGCTGATCCCATTGGCCGTAATATATAGGAAGTAATTTGCCGGCGTTCGAAGCCGGACTTCCAGGGTCTGTGGATCGATCGCCCTTACACCCACATCGTGTGGATCCCTGGTTGCCCCGGTCCGATATTCATAGGCGCCGACAACATCATCCAGCAGGAATGCAAGGGGATTGTTGATATCAGGAGATAGATTCCGCAGCCATGCCCATTCGAACTGATCGGCGGTAACCGTTCTTCCGTCCGTCCAAAGGACATCATCTCGTAGGTGGAAGAGGTAGGTTTTCCCATCTCCAGATACGTTCCACGACCAGGCGATGAGGGGTTTGACGCCTAACGTTTCGTCAAGCCGGGTCAATCCTGAAAAACAGGCATGCGATATCTCCCATTCCGTATCGTTGATCCCCGGGTCTAGTGTTCTGATCCAGGACGAACGATAGAGGAGGCGAACTGTTCGGTTGCTGATAACCTTCGTTCCCACGCTGGTATCAGTGGGTGCGGGATGCTTTAATTTCAGCAGCTGATCGGCCATATTGTAGGCTTGCCTGGATTCCCGATATCTGCTGTTCAAATGATGACTAAGCCCGAGTCGGAGCCAGATCTGGCGAGCTCTCGCCTCGTCATTCAGCCTTGTAAGGCAGGGCAAAGCTGCCTGATACAGATCGATCGCCTCATCCTGAGCATCCGCGCAACGGGCCTTATCACCTGCAAGAATATAGTACTTGGCCGCTTTGTCGTCCTTTCCAGCTGCCAGAAAATGATATGCCATCATGCCGAAATACTCTGATCGACGTTCGCTAAAAAGAGTTTCAAGAGCTTCGCCTACTCGCTGGTGAAACGCTTTGCGGCGCTCGTGAAGGAGTGAGTTGTAGGCTACCTCCTGGGTGAGTATGTGTTTAAACAAATATTCCCGCTCTGGCAGGCGGGTTTTTTCTCGGACTAAATCGGCTCGCTGCAATTGAGAGAGATGCCGTTCGAGGTCACGCTCTGCATCGGAGATCGATCTCAATATTTTAAAGAGGAAGCTCTTCCCAATGACCGAGGCCATCTGCAGAGTTTCGCGTAGATCCTGCTCCAGGCGATCGATACGCGCCAGGATCACACCCTGAAGCGTGTCGGGGATCTGGTTTTCATCGAGCCCATCGACGGGTTCCCACCTCCCGCCCCTTTCCACGATCAGGCCGCTCTCAAGAAGATGACGTGCGATCTCTTCCAGGTAGAAGGGATTGCCTTCCGCCCGTTTCAGGATGAGCTGGCGCGCGGCTTCCGGAAGGGAATCCGGCTGGAGAAGTTGCTCAACCAATATTTGCGCGTCGTGGTCCTCCAGGCTTAGAAGAGCGATCCCTGTGGTCCGGTGTGGGAATTGATTCTCGATAGTGGTCTTCAACTTCCAGGAACCATGTTCACGATCGACACGCATAAGTAAAACGAGCAGCAAGGGTATTTGCTCCACAAGCGGCAGCAGTTTCTCTAACGCTTCCAGGCTGGATGGGTCCGCCCAATGGAGGTCTTCAAAGATGAGGACCGTTGCTTTTTCTCCCGCGGCACGTCTGAAGTATTCACACAAGTAGATCAGCGATTGATACTTGATCGCCTCGCCGTCCATGGACCTGATTGACAAACTTTCCGCATCGTCGGTGTCTAGATCCATCAGATGTGAAAGGTAAGGAAATACCCGGCTCGCTTTTTCCTCCCCAAACAGCTCCTGTAGACGGGTTCGGAGAGCAGCCTTGATCTTGACCTGTGAAGCTCCGTCGCTAAGACCAAGGTCAGCCAGTAGCAGCTGCTGGATCATCCAATAAGAGAGCGCAGCGCCGTAGGAGAGTGCCCGTCCCTCAAGCCAGCGGAGATCACCCGGATCGAGAGGGTGTAGTCTCTCATCCTGATCGGAGTCGTTACAGATCTCACGCATGTGCTCAAGCAGGCGTGACTTCCCAATGCCTGCCTCCCCGGTCAGGATTACAATTCCGCCCTGACCCTGGCAGAGGGCCTGGAGCACCTTCCTTAACTGTTCTACTTCTGTCCTGCGACCGACAAAGGGAGTTCGAATACCAGCTATACCGCGAGCGAATCCTGGCACAGCCTTGAATCCTTGGAGAACAGCGGCTCGAACCTTCTCCGATTTCCCTTTGGCCTTAATTGACTTGAATGGAGCAAACTCGAACATATGTTGAACGCGGTTTACACACGTCTCCGATATCAGGATCTCGCCTGGATTTGCTGCGCTTTCGAGCCGTGCGGCAACATTAACCGCGTCCCCGATAGCAAGATATTCCATATGCTCTTCGGTTCCCACGGGTCCCACGACCACTTCGCCGGCGTGGATTCCAACGCGCATATGGAAATCGTCCACAAAGCCGGCCAGCTCGCGGCGGTATTCGGCGATGCTCTCCTGGAGATCCAGCCCAGCGCGTACGGCGCGCTCGGGATCATCCTCGTGCGTGAGCGGCGCACCAAAGAAAGCGAGCACACCGTCGCCGAGCAGCTGTGCGATCGTGCCTTCGTAACGGTGGACAGTTTCGCTCACGCAACGGTGCGCACCTTGAACGACCTCCTTCCACTCTTCGGGATCGAGCTTTTCTGCGATCGAGGTGGAACCGACGATATCCGCAAACAAAATTCGGCTATCGA
>JBJYWH010000199.1:0-9327 GCA_046259355.1 Anaerolineales bacterium | reverse complement strand
ATTTCTTTTTCAGCTTTTAGCCATTTGGTTTGAAGGGATTTCGAAGCGGTATCCTTCAAGGATTGGAGCCGATCGGCCTGTGCCTGTGCAGCGTCATGATCTAACGCAGCACCACATACCTTGCAGAAGCGCGCGTCATGGGCGTTCTGGGTGCTGCAGGAGGGGCAGGTAAGGAGGAGTGGATGGCTGCACTGCACGCAGAAACGGGCGTCGGGATCGTTCTCCTTGCCGCATTCCTGGCAGATCATGGATCCTTCCCTCGCGGATCGCAGGTGGAAAATAACTAGCCTATTATTGCACAATTGGCACAATTTATGGGATCGTTACCTTATCCTTGCCATGAGTTGTGATTCTCATTGTCGGATTCCCAAGAGGGGAAGGCGTTTATTCGATGTGGAGAGTGGACCTGGCAAGAAGTCTTATCGGAATCAGGCAAAGTATGCCTTGCTTCATGTAGAACCGATCGGTAGTCGAAGGGGGACAGCCACCGAATAGTCATAGCAACCCCCCGACTCGCAAGAGTCGGGGACATTCGTCAGGCTATGTATCCAGTCCTTCTAGCACACGAGCAGCTGGATGCAGGGCATGACGTCGCCAGTTGATCGGTAGGGATCATGAAGATCCATGCGGCGCCGCCGAAGATATGGGTGTGGACGCCGGAAGTGACTTACCCGGCCGGTTTCCCATCGCGCAGCACGATCTCGGCATAGAACAGAAAGGGCTCGGGATCCTTTACCAGCACCTGAGCTTACCGTTTTCTCCGATCGTCTGCCTGCTTGCGCTTGGTGCAGGGTTCCTTCCCAATAGATTCATCCACCTTATTCAGCTTCACAAGGCTTCCCGGGCCGACCTCATAGGGTTTTTCGGCGTTGGCCATATCATGGCCGTAACAGCGTTAGCCTTTTCCTCGTGCATATTGTTCAGCGCTTTCAGGCTGGCACGCCGCAGGTCGAACGCTTTTCCTGCCTCGACGATCCGGTCCTAGACGTGCACGGCCTGCTCGCAGGGGATGTGCTGCTCGTAGTCAAGTTCACCCCCATAACGGATGCGGATGATAAAACGATACGGCAGCGTTGGGCTTGCGTTTTCGTTGGAAAAACTGAATACTTCTATCTGTACACACCGCCGTCGCGGGCGGTTGGAATTCGCGGAGCGTCTACAGGGGATTGGGCCAGGACGATGAATAGGCGCAATCAACGAGCGGGCAGGGAATATGGCGCAACCGCCATTGAGTATGGCCTGATCGCAGCCCTGGTTGCGGTGGTCATCATCGGGGCGCTTGCTGCCCTGGGCTCCTCCCTGGAGAATAAATTCACTTCAACTGCGTCGACGGTTGAACCAGCCGCGCCGGGATCAGGGCCGGATGAGTCCACAAATACGCCAAGAGCCTCAGCCACCTCGACGGAAACCCCGGATACAGGCGGCGAATCATCAACGGGAGCACCTGCAGTTGAAAGCGCAACACCTACCCCCGGTGATGAGCGCCCCAGGATACTGGCCGACACACTCTGCTGGCTCGGACCCGGCTCAGCGTATGAGGTTGTAAGCGCAGTACGAGCGGGGACTCCGATTGAAGTCCTGGGGCTTGGTTTGGGAGGCGATTGGCTGGTCGTGGATAATCCGCACTTCCCCGGAGCAGTATGCTGGATTTCCATGGAGGCCGTCGAAATTCCTGATTCCGCCGTTCTTCCTGACAGGATTTTTTCGATCCCTCCGAAACCAACGTTTACCCCGGAACCAGAGAAGGAAAAAGGCTGCATCGTGAAGGGCCAATGTGAAGTACCTTGTCCGTACCCCCCCGAGCAATACCCCGTCTGTTATCCATAGCTTTCCTTCTACAGCCCGGGCTCCGGGACTGCCCCGCATTAACGTGTTCATGGAAGATGAGCGGCGCGTAAACGGTTCCGTCCTGGATAACGTTGTTGCCCGGCAGTCCTCCTCGCGGTTGCTGGTTTCATCGCTCATCGGGAGCTGAAATGGTAGGTAATTGTTAGCTTATGGGTGCAGAAATCAGTATCAAAACATGTGCGATGGACAATGGTCCGTCATTGGAATAAGATGAGGCGGATCGGTATTCTTCCCTTCATTTGATCGAACGGGGAGTGTGCAAGTTGGGGAAAACAAGATATTTAACGAATTGGATCCGGTGGGCAGATTTCTACAATCGCTACTTCCCGGAATATCCGGAAGCGGTCTGTGAAATTGCCTACCGTTCGTTTCAGCGGGGCTGCTGGCCGAAACTTGTTCTTGTGATCAAGATGGGCTGTGATAACTGGGATGTGCTGGTCGAAGAACGTAGACTTCGATACCCCGACGGCCGCCCCTTGCTGCGGTACGCAGAATACCGGGAGGCGATCAAGCAGCAGCAAATGGAATTTGAGGGATCGCTTTCCAGTGCATCCCAAACCGTGCAAGAGCCCGGGCGGCGATCCGAACAAAGTTCTGCGCATCATGCCTCGCCAGGACAATTGACCCTCTTCGAATAACAACCCCCTCTCCTCCTTGGACTCTCTTCCTTCCAGCTCGCATTCCGCGCGCTATCGGCTGGTTGATCGTTCTTAAGAGGATCTTCTCCACCAATCGCCATCCACCATTCAAGCGATGGGTGAAGGCGGTGCAGGCGAACCCGCCGGGTCCTGCCCGCAGCAGCCCTTAACGCATTCATCCATGAGCTTTGGTGGTACCCGTCTGAGATGATTTTCCGTCCCAGGAGGATGGGCTGCATTCCCTGTTGCCCGGGCACTTCGCTCGCTCTCAGCTGCCGTCGCCCTCGAGACCGACGAAGAAGTCGAAGGTTGTCACGGATTGGCCCTCGACGTAGATGCGGATCTCGTGCTCACCGAGCGGATCACCATTCGTGAGCACCCAGCTGTTGCCGATAATCTGGTCGCCCGCCGCCTGGCAGAACTCGGTCGTGGCGGTGCGGCCGTCTTCCGAGATCGTCGTTTCCCCGTCCGCTTCGACATCGCCCCAGGAGCGCGGCGGTGCCGGCATCTCGTACTCCTCCCGCCAGCAGACGGTCTCACGGGTGGTTTCGAGGAAGATCACCCAGCCGTATTCCAACCCGTCCCGGTATGGAACATCCAGGGTGGGGAAGAAGAATGGGCCCTCGCTTCCGTATTCGAACAACCCGAAGTAGCCGTAGACCAGGCCCAGATCCTCGCCTACCTGGAGATCCCAGCTGGGCAGGTAGCCCCAGATTTCTTCCGGCAATTCAAAGCCCAGAAAGGAAGCCCGCGCGATGTAGAGATCGGCCCGCTCCGGGTCGTTCAACGCTTCGCCCAGGTAGCAGGCGCCTATCGCGTAGTTCACCCAGGGGTCATACATGAACTGGTCGTAAACCCGCCCGAGGGTTTCCACCGCCTCCGGGCAGCGGTTGAGGGCTGCCAGCGCGAGCCCCAGGCCGTGGTAGGCATCGCTGACCCAGTAGGAGCCGCTCTCCTCGTACCAGCGCACGGCCTGGCGGTAGAGCGGCACGGCCTCCTCATATTTGCCCTGGTCCTGGTAAATGCCGGCCAGCCCGTAGTAGCCCTCCGGGTTGTGCGGGTCGCGTGCGATGATCTCACGGTACTGCTCGATCGCCAGGCTGGTCCGGCCCTGCTGGTTGTAGGCCACGGCCAGGTTCATGCGCGCCACCGAATTGTCCGGAGCGATGTCGATCGAGCGCAGGTACCACTCGATCGCGCCCTGCACGTCGCCCTGCTGGCGCAGGATCAGCCCCAGGTTGTCCATCGCATCGCAGTAGACCGGATCGAACTCGATCGAGCGCTGGTAGAGCGGCACAGCCCCCTGCAGGTCACCCTGCAGCTGGAGCTGATGGGCGCGGTTGTAGTACTCGATCGCCTGCGGGTCCTGGGAGCCACAGACCAGCCCGGCCTGGAGCTGGCTGGTGATCGTGGCCTCTTCGGCCGCCTCCAGGCCGGCGGTGGGGGTCGGCTCGATACTGGGCGTGGAGGTCGGTGCAGCAGTTGGAGGAACGGCGGTGGCAGAGATGACCACCTTCGCACCACACCCGCTCAGTAGAATTACCGCTACCAGCAGAGCCAGCATCTTTTTCATCTTCCGCCCTCGATTTCCGGGGATTGCCCTTTCTTGCTTTCTCGTCACGCACCGCTGCAGGGGTGGCCCCGGCTCACTTCTGTGCCCTCACGGGCTGCGCGCAGAGCCGGAGCGTTCCCACCGGCTAAATGTTGATCAGGATGTTCGAGAACACGTTGCCGATGGCCGGGCCGAGCAGGGCCAGAATGACGATCACGACGACTGCGACGAGCACAAGGATCAACGCATATTCCACCAGGCCCTGACCGGACTGCTTCGGTGCGTACAGCATTTGCCTCACCTCCTTTCCTTATCTATCTCGAGCGACCACGCGACCCCCCGGGCATTAACCCCCGCAGCACAGGCAGCCCACGCAGCGCCCGGACACCGCATCCACCTCGAACAGCAGGTGGGTGGAAAACGTCATCCCGCAACGTCCGCATTCCCCGATCCGCATCGCACACTCCCATCTGCAGCACTGCATCCTAAAAAAGCGGATTCCGCAGATCCATGATCGAGAGGGCGATCATTGCCATCAGGATGGCGATCGCACCGGCGCCCTGGATCAGGCGCTCGATCCGGAACGGGAAGGCGCGCCGGGTGACCATCTCGTACAGCACGAAGACGATCCGCCCGCCGTCAAGCGCCGGCAGCGGTAGCAGGTTGCTGAACCCCAGCCCGATGTTGATCAGGCCAGCCAGGTAGAGCAGGGGGTAGATCGCCGACCAGCCCTTGACCTGTTCGATCGTCCAGTCGCTGGCCTGCTTCAAGCCCACCGGGCCGACAACGCGAAAGCCGCCGCCCGAACCGGACACGGCCTTCCACAGGGTGAGGACGGTGTCGCGCAGGATGGTCCACACCTGCTCGCCGGCTTTAACTACGGCTGAGGGCAGGCTGTAGCGCACGACATCAACCTGGGTGGTGAAGCCGCCCGGCCCCTCGCCTTCCGGCCAGGATGCCCGCGGCACGAAGCTTATCGTGGACGACTCCCCACCGCGCTCGACCTGCAGATCCAGTTCACGACCGATGGAAGATTCGATCGTCTCCCGCAGCCCGGCGGCGGTCCCGACCGGCCCCCCGGCGGCCACCACGATCCGGTCATCGGGCTGCAGGCCGGCGGCCGCGGCCGGTGAACCCGGGCTGACGGCCAGCACGCGCACCCGGCCCTCGGCCGGACCGCCGATCAGGAAGGCGCCGGTGAGCAGGACGAAGGCGAAGAGCAGGTTGCTGACCGCACCCGCCAGCAGAACCAGCAGCCGGGTGCGGGGTGGGCTGGCGGCCAGGCCGAACGGTTTGTCCGGATCGTACTCGCCCTCCGGCCGCACGAACCCGCCCAGCGGGATCGCATTCAGCGTGATTGCTGTCCCGCGCCAGCGACCCAGCGTGAGCAGGCGGGGCGGCAGCCCGAAGCCGAACTCCTCGATGCGAACGCCCAGCCGCACGGCGAGCATGAAGTGCCCCAGCTCGTGGATGAAGATCGCCGTGCCCAGGATGAGCAGGAATATGAGCAGGTTGATGAGTGTTTCGATCATGTCGGCCTTTCCGGGCTTCGCCGGTTCCTTATCTTGTACGACAGCTTCCATAACTCTGGCAAGCCCCCGGTGGTCTCATGGCATGCCGGTCGGTGGAGGAGGCAGGGACCAATCCCCGCCTCCTCCGGGCTCGCCCCCTGCTCAGGTTGAGCTCTCGAGCCGGACGGCGCGTTCGAGCAGTTCCCCGAACGCCGCGGCCTGATCCCCGAGGATCGGATCGCGTTCCAGCGCCGCTGTCCAGGGCACCAGGCTGTCGAGCGTGAGCTGGTTCGCCCAGTAGCTCCCGCGCAGGATCTCGGCGTAGGCCGCCACGACGGCCGCCAGCTGGAAGGAGGGGGTGGTCTCCTCAAAGGTCGCTGCCAGCTCCTCGACCGCGATGGTCCCTTCAAGCATCTCGGCCTGCCCGTTCTCGGGATCGAGCCAGCGCAGGCTGACGCGGGCCAGCTCGCCCGCCGCGCCGTCGACCAGCTTGACCTCATAAAGCGCCGTGACGCTGTGCCCGGCGCCGATCTCGCCGGCGTCGGTGCTGTCATCGAGGAAGGCGGCGTCATCCACTGCCCGATTCTCGAAGCCGATCAGCCGGTAGCGACTGACGGTCTCGGGGTTGAAGCGCACCTGGATGCGGGCTTCCTCGGCGATCGTCTGCAGCAGCCCGGTCAGGCCGTCCACGAAAAGCCGCTCCAGCTCCTCCACGCTGTCGATGTAGGCATACATGCCATCGCCCTGGTCGGCCAGCTGCTCCAGCAGCACATCATTGTAGTTGCCCAGGCCGATGCCGATCGTGGTCAGCGTGATGCCCTCGCGCGCCTCGCGGTCAATCTGCTTGAAGATCGCGCTGTGCGAGGTCAGGCCGGTGTTGGCCACGCCGTCCGAGCACAGGATCACCCGGTTGATAGCGCCCTGCTGGAAGGACTCCCTTGCCAGCTGGTAGCCGAGCGTGAGCCCATCCTGGGCATTGGTGCTGCCCAGGGGGTGGAGCGACTGAATGGCGCCCAGGATTTCAATCCGCTCACCGACCGGCGTGGTCGGGAGCACGACCCAGGCCGTGTCGGTGAAGGCGACAATGCCGACCTGGTCGGTGGGGCGCAGGCCCTCGACCAGCGTGGCGAGCGCCATCTTGATCCCTTCCAACCGGCTCTGCGAACCCATCGAACCGGAGACGTCGATCACGAAGGTCAGCACGGCTGATTTGCGCGCCTCGGCCGGGAGGTCGTAACCCTGCACGCCGATGCGCACCACCCGGTAGCGCTCGTTGACTGTGAATGGCGTCGGTCCGCCATCAAGGGTCAGTGCAAAGGTCCCCTGGTCGGGGTAGGGGTAGCCGTAGCGGAAGGCATTCAGGTACTCCTCCACCCGCACCGAGTCCTTATCGGGCAGGTGGCCTTCGCCCAGGTAGCGGCGCATGAGGGTGTAGGAACCGGTGTCGACGTCGAGGGCGAAAGTCGAGAGCGGGTCGTCCTCGGTATCGATGAAGGGGTTGACGCCGTAGTTCTCGAAGTACATATCGGCGAAGGGCGCGCCGTTGGGCGGTGAGAACGGGCCCTCGGAAGGAACGGCCGTCGCTGCTGAGCGGACCGGGTTGGTGCTGCGGTAGGCGTAGCCGTAGTCGAGGTTGAGCACGATATTCGAGAAGACCGCGCCGACCTTTGGGCCCAGGTAGGCCAGGCCGGCGACGCTGAAGAGGGCCACGATGAGCACCAGCAGCAGCACGCGGGCAAACCACTTGCGGTATTTTTTCATGTCAGGCCTCCATTCCGGCAGGTACCGGAGGATCTTTCCCGGTACTTGCGCCGCACCCCGTCGGAACGTTTAATGGGGATGCCTTTGCCTGTGAGTGTAAAGCGGGGGGATGAGAAAACCTGCCGTAAAAGTGCCGAATGGCTGAACCCACTCGATGTTCCGTCAAACGTCTGCGGGCCGCCCTGAAAGCCTGGGATGATGCGCCCGCGCTGGGCGAACACGAGCTGTGCTCGTGGAGAATTGCCGCCTCCCGGCGCCGGGCGTCTGGTTATGAGGACACGCCGGCCGGGCGTGGCCTGGCGCTGCGCGAGCTGCTCGAAGCGGCTATCCACGAACTGCGGCCGGAAGCGGGTGAACCGCAGCCGGACGATCCCCGCTGGAGGAACTACCGGATCCTGCAGGGTCGCTACCTCGACGGCCGGTCGCCGGACTACCTAGCAGAAGCATTGGCGATCGCCCGCAGCACGTACAACCACGCCCAGCTGGAGGCGGAAAAGGCGCTGCTGGCCCGGCTGATCGAGTGGGAGGAGGGACAGCCCGCCCTGGAGAGCGCCGTCCATAGGGACGATGCTGCTGGAGCGGAACGCCCCAGGCCCTTCATGGCGCCGCCACGCCGGCCGAAGGGGTTGACCGGGCGCGAGGCGCTCTTTGAACAGCTGCGCCGGTCGCTGGTCAGCGCGCCCGGCAAACAGCTGGCGCTGTGGGGGCTGCCAGGCGTGGGCAAGACCGCGCTGGCGGTCGAACTGGCGCATGATCCGGCGGTGCGCGAAGCCTACCCGGACGGTGTGCTGTGGGCAGGCTTTGGCGCTTCCCCGGACCTGGCTGTCCTGCAGCATCTATTAGCCAGCGCGCTGGGTGTACCCCACGAGCTGCTGGCTGCGCTCGATCGCCTGGAGGATCGTGCCCGCCTGATTCAGCACGCCGCCGCCGGGCGGAGCATGCTGGTCGTGCTGGACGACATCTGGCGCGAGGAACATGCCCTCGCATTCCACCTGGGCGGCGAAACATGCGCCCTGCTGATCACCACCCGTTCGCCTGGGCTGGTCCAATCGCTTCCCGAGTATGAACCGGTCGAGGTGCCGGAGCTGACGCTCGAAGCCAGCTTGCGCCTGCTCGAGCAGTTCGCCCCGGGGGCAGTGCGCGCCCGGCGGGCGATGCTGGGCGAGGCGATCGAGCGCATCGGCGGCCTGCCGCTGACGATGGTGCTGGTGGGGGGCTTCCTGCGCCGGGAGACCTACGCCGACCAGCCGCGCCGGCTGGCCGACGCGCTTGGAAAGCTGCGGGAGGTTGAGAACTGGGGCCGTGTGGTGAGCCCGGTCTCGCCACTCGAAAGCCGGCCGGGACTGCAGGCCGGCGCCGAGCTGTCGCTGTTCGGCGTGATCGGCTTGAGCGAGCAGGCGCTGGAGGCGCGAGCACGCGCGGCGCTGCGATCGCTCTCCAGCTTCCCGCCCAGTCCAGCCACCTTCAGCGAAGAATTGGCGCTGGCTGCGGTCGGCGGGAAGGGCGAGGACCTGGACCTGCTGGTTGATGCCGGGCTGCTGGAGGCAGCCGGTGACGACCGCTACCGGCTGCACAGCGCCGTCTGGCACTATCTCGCCAGCCAGGACGTGGACCGGGAGCGGCAGATCCATTTCGTAGGGGTGGTGCTTGCGTGGATGATGGCGCACAGTGCGGATCCGCGCACGTACGAGGCCGAGGCGGCATCGATCCAGGCGGCGATTGAGATCGCCTCTCAGGTGGCCATGATCTCCGAACTCGCCGGGCTGGCGCATCACTACTTCCAGTATCAGAAGCGGGCCGGGCTGCTGGAGCAGGCGCTGGGAACTTTGCGTCTCGCATTCACCGAGACAGAAGGCAGCGATTACCCGCGTATCCGGCTGATGCTGAGCCTGGATTGCGGCCAGGCGTGCCAGCGAACCGGGGATTACGCCGGAGCGGACCGCTTCTACGCCGAGGCGCTCGATCTCGCGCGTGGATTGGACGAACCGGATTCACACTGCGCCGCGCTCCAGGGGCT
>JBJYWH010000198.1:0-3540 GCA_046259355.1 Anaerolineales bacterium | reverse complement strand
AAGAGAGAGATCTGCTTCTTAACGTGCTGGCTGCCGCACTGAGGACATTCCACCTGCTGCCCAGCAGAAGCATTTGAGACCAGTTCTTCGAATGGACTGCCGCATTTTTCACATTGAAATTCGTAGATCGGCATGCGTAGGACCTCCATAGATTTCTGCCACCCAGCTTTTTTAGATGCATATTCGCTGTCGTTGTTACATTCGATCCATCCATCCGTCAGGACATTAAGGTCTCAGATGTGCTCATCTGGTATACTCGGCGCTCGGAATGGAACCCGAGTCCAAAATCCCCCGGCCTTTCAAGGGCCGGCTGTATGGGTCGATTACTTTCCTCGCGTCTGCAGGGCTGGTTCTGCTTTT
Source organism: Anaerolineales bacterium (assembly GCA_046259355.1). Classification (GTDB taxonomy): domain Bacteria; phylum Chloroflexota; class Anaerolineae; order Anaerolineales; family E44-bin32; genus E44-bin32. The sequence goes on along the minus strand of JBJYWH010000198.1, from coordinate 3,180 downwards.
CCTGGCCACACAGCGTCACGTTTCGATCTGGGTTGACGGAGTGCTGTATCAGGACTCCACGCATGCCCGGACCGTTGCTGGTGCACTGCACGATGCGGGCATCGATATTCGAGTCCATGATCGCGTCATCCCCTCCCTTGACCAATCACTCGCCGGAGTCGAACAGATCGAGGTCAGCCGGGCACGCCTGATCGTGTTGGACCTGGACGGACACACGCAATCCATCGAAGCAATTTCCAATTCGCCTGCCAACATGCTTTCTTCGCTGGGCATTCGAATATTTCCAGGCGATTCCGTATTTGTTGATGGCCAGCGGGTTGCCGAGCCTTCGACCGCAAAACCTCCGGTGGCACGCCTGGCGCTGGTACGCGCCCGTACGCTGGCCGTGACAGATGACGGGCGGCAGTATCTGATCAGGACATCGGCGGCAACGCTGGGAGCTGCACTTCAGGAATCAGGGCGCACGATTTATGCCGGCGATTTGGTAACCCCTCCTTTAAATACGCCCATTGAAACCGATCTCGATGTTCAAATCATTCGAGCTGAGCGGTTGTCGGTCCAGGTAGATGGGCGAGAAATGCAGATCCTCGCAGTCGGCAATACGGTCGGTGAGGCTCTGGCAAGCGCAGGAGTTGTCCTGACCCATCTGGATTATTCCATTCCAGCTGTGGAGGATCAACTTCCAGAGTCACGAAGCATTAAGATCGTGCGCGTGGAAGAAGCCGTGCAGGTTGAGCTGGAGCCGGTGCCCTTTGAGACAGTTTACCAGCCACTTGATACGCTCGAATTGGACAGCATTCAGGTGGTGAATGCCGGAACCTACGGCGTCCTGCAGAATCGCGTTCGCATCAGGTTGGAGGATGGGGTGGAGATTTCGCGCACGGTTGATGAGGCGCGTGTCGTGGTAGAACCCGAACCCCGAATCCTTGGCTACGGTACGAAAATCGTTGTTCGGACGCTCAGCACGTCTTATGGCACGATCGAGTACTGGCGATCGATTCCGATCTATGCAACATCCTATTCACCCTGCAACCTGGGTGTGTCGTATTGCGGTGATCGGACGGCTTCCGGCAAGAGTGTTCAACGGGGTATCATTGGCGTCATCCGCAGCTGGTACAACCTGATGCGCGGCTGGCCCGTTTTTGTGCCAAATTATGGATCGGGGACGATCGAAGATATCGGCGGGGGTATCGCGGGCCGAGATTGGATCGATCTTGGTTTTACGGACGAGAACTTCGAGCCCTGGCACCAGTGGACGACGCTGTACTTTTTAACTCCCGTCCCGCCGCTCGATAGCATTCCCTGGATCCTTCCGTAGAGAGCGCGAGGATCTCTCGGACGCGGCGGAAGGGCGATTAGAATGAAGAAATGGATGGAGGCGTTAAGAATGAAGAGATACTTCTGGTTGCTCGGATGGCTGGCGATCCTGCTCTTCGCGCTGGCAGCCTGCTCCTCCTCAACGGGTGCACCGGCAGCCATTGAGACCTATTTGCGTGCATTGGAAGCGAAGGATGATGTGGCGGCCGTAAACGCCTCTTGCCTGAATTGGGAGCAGGGAGCTTTTGCAGAGGCATCGTCTTTTGAAGCCGTAGATGTGACACTTGAAGGTCTCTCGTGTGCGGAGAGCGGCAGCCTGGATAATTCCACCCTCGTCAAGTGCGAGGGCACCTTCGTAGCGAACTATGGCGGTGAAATTCAGAATATCGATATTTCCCTGCGCACCTTCCGGGCTGTGGATGAAGACGGCGCGTGGAAAATGTGCGGCTATGCACCGGCAGCGGAGTAATGTCCTGTGCGCAAGCTGCTGAGTCGCGAAAATCTGCTAGCACTTGCCATATGCCTGCTGATCCTGTTGCTGGTTGTGATGACCTCGGATAGCAGCCCCCAGTGGATTTATCAGGGATTCTAGACGGATATGACCCTGATCCACATCCTGACATTTACATCTATCTCGCTTGTAATCGCCTGGATTCCTTCGAAAGTCTGGCGTGGTTGGATGCTATTTGGAGTCAGCGTTTTCGCCGTGTACCTCCTGCAGCCCGAAGTGCCGCTCCGCCATTTCGGATTCTGGTTTCCAACGCTGGCTATCGCCCTTTCGTTTCTTGTTTGGGTTTCGATCAGCCCGGAAGCTCGGAAAATCGCTTCAGCTGACCGGCGTGCTTTTATGCTTGCGATCCTCATGATCCTGGCCCTCGATTCGACCCGCTGGCTTCCGGCAAAGCTGTCCTTCCTGCCTGGCGGCCAACCCAACCCCCTGGTCCTCGTCGCGGCTCTCTCGGCGATTGCTGTGCTGGGTTGGATCCTATGGAAGGTATCCGGGAGAGGGGAGATTGTCCCCTGGGTCATGATCCTCTGGGTAGTGGCAATCTTCATCATGCAAAAGTGGACTCCGGCCGGCTTAGGCATGAGCCGATTCCTCCGTACGCTGACCGGTCAATCCAGCGAGCTTGCTTCTCTCAAGGATCTTTCCTGGTTGGGCTATTCCTATATCGCCTTTCGCCTGCTGCACACCATTCGGGACGGGATGACCGGGCGTCTTCCCAAGGTCGATTTTCAGGCGTTCCTGACCTACGTACTTTTTTTTCCGATGCTGGTTGCAGGTCCAATCGATCGGATCGAGCGCTTCCATCGTGAATTCGATGAACGCCCTCGCATCACGGTGGAACGGATTTACCGCGGGCTGGTACGCATCCTGCTCGGCGTTTTCAAGAAGTTCATCCTTGCCGACAGCCTGGCGCTGGTTGCATTGAATGATATTAACGCGCCATTGGTGCGCGGAGCCGGTTGGATGTGGATCCTGCTCTATGCCTACAGCTTTCGCCTGTACTTTGACTTCAGCGGTTACACGGATGTTGCAATTGGCATGGGCGTTCTTATGGGATTTAAACTGCCCGAGAACTTTAACCGTCCATACTTGAAAACCGACCTGGCGGCCTTCTGGAACAGCTGGCATATTACCCTCGCACAGTGGTTTCGAACCTATGTTTTCAACCCCCTGACACGGTCGCTTCGACAGGGTGCACTGCAGAAGCGAATTTGGATCATCATCCTCACCGGGCAACTCCTGACCATGACCTTGATCGGCCTCTGGCATGGCGTGACGGTGAACTTCACACTCTGGGGTTTATGGCACGCCGCCGGATTGTTCGTGCACAACCGCTGGGTCGAATTTCGACGAGT
>JBJYWH010000197.1:0-3084 GCA_046259355.1 Anaerolineales bacterium | reverse complement strand
CTCTCCAGTCATTTCAATCGCCGAGGCTGCGGTTCTCGGGGCCATCGTATTCGAAGTCTGTCGGGTGGATGCGACGCATCGGCCGTTCCCGCGTGATCTCCTCATGGACCTGCGCAAACAGGCCCGGGATACGGGCCATGATGAAAAAGTCGTTGCCCAATTCGATCGGTAAACCGAGGTCGTACAGCACGGCACCGATCGCTCCGTCAACATTGATTGGCAGTTCTTTCCCCTCTGCTGCCAGGGCGATCTGGAGAGCAAGAATGGCTTCAATTCCGGGCCCGCTCTGTTTCCATTCTTCGGCCAGCGCAAACAGCCGGCGTGTGCGTGGATCTTCGGTATGCAGCCGGTGGCCAAGACCCGGCAGACGGCGCCCTTCTTCCATGTACTCGCTTACAACTTCCGCCGCGGCTTCGGAGACCGGGTGTTCATCGCTTGTCCGTTCCACGACCTCTGCAACGACCTGCATGCATCCACTGATCGCAGCGCCATGGAAACGATTGATCGACAGGATGCCGGCTGCAACCGCAGCGTTCGCAGGAGCCCCCGTGGATGCCGATGTCCGGGCGGCGAGTGCTGAGGGTGCACCCGGGCCGTGATCGACGGAAGCAACCAGGATGGCATCCAGCAGTCGACCGACCTTTTCATCGGGCAGTTCTCCGGTGAGGGCCAGAAAGATCGCCTGCGAGAAGCTGATCCTGCCCATCAATTCATCCACGCGATACCCGCGCAGCCGGATTTCATTCGGCTGAACGTTCGTGATTCCCGTCTTCCAGGTTTCTTCGCTCATTCCAGCACCTTCCGTTCTTGTAAAACCTGCTTCGTCACTTGCGGCAGGTCACCGAAGGCGTCGACGACCGTGACGCCGGCTTCACGCAGACGGGTCACTTTGCCTTCGAATGTTCCGCGGTTGCCTTCAACAATCGCCCCTGCATGGCTGAATCGAGTGCCTCGTTTGGCCGCCTTGCCACCGATGAACGCGATGATGGGCTTGGTGATTTCACCGTTTGCCACCATCTCCGCGACGCGCTCCTCCTGAGATCCTCCGATTTCCCCGAACATCACCATCGCCTTTGTTTCCGGATCAGCCTGAAACATGCGCATGACATCAGGATGAGGGGTACCGACCACAGCATCGCCACCGACATGCACCAGGGTGCTGGCTCCCAATCCGGCTCGAGCGAGGTAGTAAGCCATCGAGGAGGTAATGCCCCCCGATCGGGAACTGATTCCCAGGGGACCTTTGAAGAACCACTCGCGGGCTGTTGCGGCGCTGCCCCCAATCATTCCAAGCGTACCTCTTCCCGGCGAAAGCACTCCCAGCGTATTGGGCCCGATGAAACGAGCCCCGGCCTCGCGGGCAGCAGCGGCGATGGTCAGGACATCATAGATGGGAACTCTATCGGGGACGATCAACAGCAGCTTGATTCCGGCTTCGATCGCTTCCAGCGCTGCACTTTTTACGAGCGGTGCGGGGATGAAGAGGACACTGATGTTAATCTCTCCGCACGCTTCGACGGCCTCGAAGACCGTATCGTACACCGCCACACCCTCAACGTCCTGTCCACCTTTGCCGGGCGTTACGCCGGCCACAACTTGCGTGCCGTATTCCTTCATCAGCCGCGTGCGGGTGCTCCCTTCACGTCCGGTGATGCCCTGCACCAGCACGCGCTTATCTTCGTCAATCAAGATCGCCATCATGCACCCACTGACTTCGCTGTTAGGCCTGCAATGGGCAGCTCGACGAACCCGCCCCGGGCGCCGTCGAAGAAGCACTCGACCTGGCAGGCGAGGCATTCGGTGCAGCCGCCCTTCCGAGCTTGTTCGGAACTAATCTTGAGCACCGGAAGTCCGTTTTCGAGCTGCAGGATCTGCGGAACGCAGGTTTCGATGCATACCTTGCTTTCGCATGTGCGGCAGGCGGCGTGATCGAAAGTGACCTGGCCGGTAACGGTCTGGAACTGGTAGGGTTCCTTCGCGGGTGGAGGGAGAATCGGCTGGATGGCCTCGAGCGGACGAGACGAAGTTTTGATCAATTGATCCAGCCGAACGGCGCAGAAATCGGGCGAGTCATCCTTGCCGTAGGCTTCCAGCGGCGCGAACAGGAGCGGGGCCGCTCGATGGAGGATCGCGATGGCACGATCCTCGGCATTGCCTCCCAGCCGGATCACTGCCGGCACCGTCAGCGGCTGTTCGAGGAATGCTTTGACCAGCCCGCGTGCGCTGTGATACTGCTCCTGGGAGGCCACACCAGACCCAGAGGCGAAATAGCCATCAATCGGTCCCTGGGCGAAGATAATGCGCGCCGCCCGGTAGACCTTGGAAGCGGGCGGATTGCCGCTCGTATCTACAAAGTCCGCCAGCCGGTAGCCATGCTTCAGGAGAGCATCCATGCTCATCATGGATCCGCCGCCTCCGGCGCCGTGAAAGCCGATTACCCCGTCACCGGCTGAAAAGTCCTGTGTCATCTGGATGAAATAAAAGGTACCCCGGTAGTCATCGCGTTCAATTTCCCAGGCGATCTTTTCCAGGCGGGTTGCGGGCCGGTCAAACTCGCGCGCGACTTCAATCTCCAGTTCTGGATGACGAAAGACAGCATAATCGTCAATCGTAATGCGGCAATCGGCCGCCAGGATCTCACCGGAAGATGTCATAACGATCGGGTTGATCTCCGCGCTGCGTGCGTCATTGATGAGCGCGACCTGGACCAGCTTTGACAGCAGATCTCCAATCAGGAGCTGCTCCTTACCGCGAATCCCCGCAAGGCGGGCAAGTTCGCGGCCCTGGTAATCGTAGAAACCGGTACGGACATCGATTGTACGGCGTGAGATGGCTTCCGGAGCCTGGTCAGCGATCTCCTCAATGCCCGTCCCGCCCACCGCGCTGAGAATCAGGACAGGGGCCCGTTCACGGTCATCGACAATCACGCCCGCATAGAACTCCCGTTCAATCTGCAGTTTTTCCTCGACCAGCACCGCCTCGACCTGGAACCCTTCAACCTGCTGGCCGAGACTGGCAGCCGCAGCCTTCTCTGCTTCAACCGGATTCTCGGAGAAACGGATCAGCCCACGGCCCGCTCGTCCT
>JBJYWH010000196.1:0-2790 GCA_046259355.1 Anaerolineales bacterium | reverse complement strand
CGCTCCGTCCGGCTTCAAACTGAGGTTTGACCAGGGCGACGACTTCACCGCCCGGCGTGAGCCAGCCGGCGATAACGGGCAGCACCAACCGCAGGGAGATAAACGAAACATCGACCGTCACCAGGCTGACAGACTCCGGCAGTGTTTCCAGGTGGCGCACATTCACGCTTTCCATCGATACCACCCGCTCATCCTGCCTGAGCCTCCAGTGCAGCTGCTGTCTGCCGACGTCGATGGCGTAAACTCGGGCTGCGCCTGCTTGCAGCAGGCAGTCGGTAAAACCACCCGTCGAAGCACCAACGTCAGCGCATACTTTGCCCGAAACCTCAAGACGAAAAGCCTGGATCGCCGCTCGCAGCTTCTCGCCACCCCGCGAGACAAAATCCGGCCCATGTTCGACCGTCAATCGCGCCTCGGTGTCGACCATCTGGGAGGCCTTGTGAACCAGCTGGCCATCCGCACGTACCTGGCCGGCCATGATCAAGCGCTGGGCGAGCGATCGGGATTCGGCCAAACCAGCCTCCACCAGCGCGCGGTCTATTCGTTTTTTGCCCATAGCTGGTGACGATTTTACATGAAAGCATTTCGCCCGGCCGCAAGACGAATCAGGAAATGCAAAATTCTTGCCGCGCAGGCTCAACCCTGCTATCATGCGCTCCATGTGGATATCTCTTCTTCAGGCGATGCGGCCGAAGCAGTGGATCAAGAACCTGATCATCTTTACCGCTCTGGTTTTTGATCAACAGCTCTTCCATCCCCAGCCGTTCTTTCGGACGCTGGCAGGATTCATTTTGCTGTGCATCGCCGCCAGCGCGGTGTACCTGATCAACGATCTGGCCGATCTCGAGCAGGATCGGATGCATCCCGTCAAACGGCTGCGTCCTCTCGCTTCCGGGCGTCTATCCCCATCGGTCGCCCGCATCACAGCGATCCTCTTCGCCGTTGTGGCGCTCGGTTTCGGTCCATTTCTCAGCGTCGGATTCGAACTCATCCTCGCAGGCTATATGGGGATGAACCTGCTGTACTCCTTCTATCTGAAGCATATTCCCATCATCGATGTCATGGTGCTTGCCTCCGGCTTTGTCCTTCGAGTGGGTGCCGGTGTGGTGCTCATCACCGTCCAGCGCTTTTCACCCTGGATGTACGTGTGCGTCACCCTGCTGGCACTCTTCATCGGCCTCGGGAAACGGCGAGCAGAAATGGTTCTGCTGGCCGATCAGGCGAACTCACATCGCCGAGTCCTGGATGGGTACACGCTCTCATTTATCGATCACCTGCTGTCGATCGTCTCCAGCACCACCATCGTTGCCTATTCGCTGTACACGTTCTCAGCCGAGAACCTTCCAAAGAATCACCTGATGATGCTGACGATTCCATTCGTCATCTACGGTGTCTTTCGCTACCTCTTCCTCATCCACGTAGAAGGTGCCGGTGGTGCGCCGGAGGAGCTTCTGCTCCGAGATCGGCCACTGATGGCGACGGCCGCACTTTGGGCGCTGAGCGTCGTAATCGTCCTGTACCTGTCCCTATGAGTGAAGCCGACGCTTCTGCAAAACTGATCCTATTCGGGGAACACGCCGTCGTTTACGGGCGGCCGGCTCTGGCCATCCCCTTGCCGACCCTGCGCGCCCATGTGTGGATTCGCGTGAACGACCGCGGTGAAGCCGGACACATCGAGATCGAAAGCGAACATTTCGGCGCCAGCAAGTGGCTACACGAAAGCAGCCCGGATGACCCGCTCGCAGCCATTGTCAAACTGAGTCTGGACGAGCTGCATCTCACGCCATCCGAACCGCTGCTCATCACCATCCACTCCGATATTCCGGTCGGCGCGGGACTCGGCTCGGGCGCCTCGGTTTCGATTGCCATCACACGCGCGCTGGCACGATTCGCCGGAGCCGACCTGACGCCTGAAACGGCTTCTCGCCTGGCATTTGCCGTGGAACGAATCCACCACGGCTCACCCTCCGGCATCGATAATACCGTTATCGCATTTGAGCAGCCAGTCTACTATATTCGCGATCGGGTCCTTCAGCCGTTTACATTGAACAGCCGACTACACTTGATCCTGGCCGATTCGGGTGCCCGCACCCAGACCTCGATGGCCGTCGCTGGTGTTCGGAGCCGATACCAGACCGATCCGCAGACTTACGAAGGATACTTCGATCAGATCGGCCAGCTCACGGATCAGGCCTACGCTTTGCTTCAATCGGGTGATGATGAGCCGCTGGGCGGCTTGATGACCCGAAATCATGCGCTGCTGCGCTCGCTTGGAGTCAGCTCCCCCGAGCTTGACGTCCTGGTAGATGCGGCGATTCAGGCTGGCGCTCAGGGCGCCAAGCTTTCCGGCGCCGGCATGGGTGGCTACATGGCCGCGCTGGTCACCAATGCCCTTGCAGGCGATGTCCGACGTGCTCTCGAACAAGCCGGTGGTTCGGGACTGCTGGAAGTCGAGGTGGGCAAATGATCTTCCTCAAGCTGGGCGGATCGCTGATCACCGATAAGACCAAGCCCCTCACCCCTCACATCGAAATCATTCAACGCCTGGCAACAGAGATTGCTGCCGCCTGGCAGGCTGACAAAGAATTGTCGCTCTTGATCGGGCACGGCTCCGGTTCATTCGGCCATTTCGCCGCCTCACAAACCGGCACCCATCAGGGCGCATTCACCCCACAGGACTGGTCAGGCTTCATCGCGGTCGCCGACGCCGCCCGCCAGCTTCACCAGCTTGTGATGCGTGAGCTGATCAACGCCGATCTCCCGGCGATCTCCTTTCCCCCTTCAACCATG
>JBJYWH010000195.1:7096-11103 GCA_046259355.1 Anaerolineales bacterium | reverse complement strand
TGAACAGAGCGATCAATAGAACGAAGCTTCCGATTACAAGGATCCATTTGAGCATGGTCACGAAAGGCACCAGCGCGTCCAGTACGGCTGTGGTGGCTGGGAAACGCAGCATCACGATGGAAGCAAGAATATTCTCCAGGAAGTCCAAACCCGCTGCACCGATCGGGAGAAGGTTGAGCCTATGCCAGCTGCTGCCATCGTTCGTGTTTTGTTTTAGGAACCAGCCGATACTGACTGTAAGAAAAGCGGCGTAAACAAGTGGCCATGCCAGATCAAAGGTAAACCGTGCGCGCACATAGGCCCGACGACCTTCCGGACCGAATGCATCCGCCATGGCATACAAATCACCCTTGGAGTACAGGAACGAGGAATCGGGAGATGCGCTCCCGTTCGACCGGGTCTCTGCCAATCGGGCTTGTGCCGGAAGGACGAAGATCGAAAAAAGAATGAAGATTGCCGTCATGGCTCCCAGCGTCCAACCATTCGTTCGGCGCAGAAGCCAGCGGGAAAATCGATTCATGCTTGCATTCCTCCTTGACAACGAGAAGTGTCGTTCACCCGGCTGTGATCCAGTGTGGTTCCCTGTGATTTTACCGGGATTGCTGCAGGTGAAGCCAAATCGCCAGGTCGAAAAATTACCCGCCTCTGAAGGATTCGTGGTTCCAGCTGTACTCCATTTGAAGTGCCGTTGCCTCAGCAAGTTCCTCTCCTGCGAGGCTAGCCACGATGTGCAAACTCATATCCATTCCGGCCGAGATCCCGGCCGATGTCAGAAGATGACCCTACTCGATCCAGCGAGCGCGGCCAATGGCTTTCACCCGAGAATAGCGTTGCTGAAAGCTATCCAGGTCCTCCCAGTGCGTCGTTGCTTTGAGACCATCGAGCAGGCCAGCCTCTGCCAGGAGAAATGCCCCGGTACAGATCGACGCCAGCCGTTCGACCTTTTCGGCCTGACGCGTCAGCCATTCTATGAAATCGTCATTCCCGAGAACATGATCGACGAAGCCGCCCGGGATCAACAAGATCTCCAAATCGGGATGATCTTCGATCCCATACTCCGCCATGACCCTCAGTCCGCCCCTGGCGTGCACGAGCCCGGGGGTTATCGCTATGGTGCAAACCTCGAACAGGGTTGTTGAAGCGGGATCCTTTCGACCAGCGATACGACTGGCCTCGTGAAAATCTCGAAAGGACCGGCAAAATTCAGCACCTCCATCTCATTAAAAAAAGAAGATACCGACTCTCATAGGGCACACTCCTTGAAAAGGACCTATGGTCAATCGCCATGTTCCAAAACCGATTTCACGAAAACAAAGCCGGCGCCTTCCGGCGCCGGTCGATCATCGCACAGGCTCGCGCCCACGGCAAGAACAAAATCACGTACGCAGATAGGGGTTGAGGATGTCGACGAGTCGGTGAGCGACATCGTCGATCGAGCCTTCGATACGCTCCCGGCGGCGATCGCGCGTCTCGGCTTCTTTCAAGCCGGTGACCGTGGTCGGAGAACCGTTCAAGCCAACGCGTCTTGATTCAGTTCCCAGTTCCTCCGGCCCCCAGGTGCTCATCGCGGCCTTCGTAAAAGCCCAGGGTTTTCGATCGAAATCCATGAAGCGCGGTTGATTGGCAGCACTCTTCACGCTGATCACGGCGGGAAGTGGACCCCGCAGTACCGATCTCCCGTGGGATTCCCTGGTCACCAGGATGCTGCCGCCGTCTTCGAATTTCGCACCGACGGCCAGGGACAGCAGCGGCCAGCCCAGCCATTCCGCCAGGCCCGCAGGTACCTGCCCCGTCGCTCCATCGCTCGATTCTTCCCCGCACACCACGAGATCGACATCACCCAATGTAACAACGGCTTGAGCAAGCACGTACGTTGTCGCCAGTGTATCGGCGCCCGCAAACGTGCGATCGCTGAGCAGGTAGATCCCGTCGGCGCCCATCGCCAACCCGACACGCAAGAGGGGTTCAAAGAACGGCGGCCCCATGGAAAGGATCGACACCTTCGCTCCGGATTGATCTTTCAACTGCAGCGAAAGCTCGATCGCGTTCATATCCGGCGGGTTGATTTCGGAGCGGGCCTGCTCACGCTGAATCAGCATTGTCTCCGTATCGACCTGGATTTCTTCCGGCTTGGGCGTCACCTTCATACAGACGACAATGTGCCGGTCAGGCATGGGCTCGCTCCGTCTCGCCTTGCAGCGCAGCCTGAAAAGCCGGAATGAAATCCCTTACATCGGCAACGATGCAGTAATCCGCATAGTCAAAGATCGGGGCTTCGGGATCGGTATTCACAGCGATCACGATATCGGCTTTTTCAATGCCGACCACGAAATGGAATGCGCCGCTAATTCCCAGGCAGAGTGCAACTTTGGGCCGACAAACGACTCCAGTCTGACCGATCTGTCGCTCCCGCTCAATATACCCGTCGTCCACAGGCGGTCGCGTTCCGCCAACTTCGCCTCCGAGCAGGTCGGCGAGCTTCTCTAACGATTCGAAATCACCCTCCATCCCCCTTCCACCGCAGACGAGTATCTCGGCCTGCGTCAGATCCACGCCGGCGTGCTCCTCCCGTTCCATAACGGTCGTTTCGATCGCATCCTTCGGCAGATCAATGGCTATGCGAAGAATTTCGCCTGTGCGAGCCGAATCCGGCTCCGGCAGTGCAAACACACCAGGCCGGACGGTCGACATCTGCGGGCGCCGCTCCGGGCACTCCAGCAGCGCGATGATGCCGCCGCCAAAGCCTGTTACTTCGCTGATGAGCACGCCCCGATCCGAGTCGAGCACCAGATCGGTGCAATCCGCGTTCAACCCTGTCTGCAGCCGCACCGCGAGCCGTCCGGCCAGGTCGCGCCCATCATGGGTCGCACCGAGCAGCAGTATTCCGGGCTTGCCTTCCTGGATAACATTCGACAGGACCTGTGAATAGGCTTCGAGGTTGAATTCGGAAAGCCGCGAGTTTACCAGCAGACGGACCTCGTCCGCGCCAAACTGGAGCGCTTTTTCAGCAAGCGTATCAAGGTCCTCGCCCAGCATGAGACCCACGACGTTCATCTCACCCAGGGACGCAAGGCGGCGGGCTTTGCCGAGAAGCTCGAGCGATACGCTCGCCAGTTCATCCTTCCGCCGCTCAAGGAAGACCCAGATCTCCGGCACGGCTTCTTCTGCGCTGTATCCAGCTTCAGGTAGCACGAGCCCCTTCCTGCTGCTCATGTCGGCTCCAGGTAGCGAACCGCGATTTCCATCACGTCCTCGACGAGCATGGAATCATCCTTCAGGATTTTCATGCTGTCTTCCAGGCAGGCGATGCAGAGAGGACATGCGGTTGCCAGGGTTTCCGCTCCACTGGCGTGGGCCTGCTGGACTCTCAGATCTCCAAATCTCTCGCCTGGAGGTGTTTCAAGGTACATTCTCCCCCCACCTCCACCGCAGCATAATCCCATCTCGCGCTCAGGCTGCATGGGCAGGAACACCACACCCGGGATCGCCTGCAAGATGCTGCGTGGTGCCTGATACTCCCCACTTCCCCGACCCAGCAAGCATGGATCGTGATAGGTGACCTTGAGCGGATCACCCGGTCGAAACTGGAGCTTGCCTTTTTCAATGAGGTCAGCCGTGAACTGCGTTATGTGTTGTGTCTCGAAACGAGCCCCGAGTCGGGGGTATTCATGAACGAACATGTCGAAGCAGTGCGGTGAGAGCACGACGATCCGCTCCACCTGATGCGTCTGAAATACCGAGAGTGCCTGAAGGGCCAGATCCTCAAAGTACGGACGATGGCCCAGGCGCAGCACGGATTCACCACAGCAAGGCTCGTCAAGGCCAAGCACCCCGAACGCAACACCCGCGGCTTGCAGGACCTTTACCGCCGACCTTGCAACCTGTTGAGCACGACGATCGTAAGAAGCGGTACAGCCAACGTAAAACAGCCACTCATGGATGGCGGGGTCGAAGGCAGGAATATCAAGATCCGAGGCCCAATCCATGCGTGCAGAGGGTGGTTGGCC
>JBJYWH010000195.1:0-6996 GCA_046259355.1 Anaerolineales bacterium | reverse complement strand
CTTCACCCCATGGACAGATGGCGGTGCAGACCCCGCATTGGAAGCATGGTGCCACAGCACCATCGGTGAGCTCCAGCAGTTCCTGCCACATCCCCTCGTCGAGGGTGATCGTCCTGATGTCATCCGTCATGCGCTGGGTCCTGGCCCACGGCTGATAATCCCGGATTACTCCCCAACCGTCTGGCGGGATTCTGCTGCGTGAGCATGAATAACTCCGTCCATTTCAGCGATCTTCTCGGCGAATTCTTTGCCTTCTGCGGCGGAGATCCACCGCAGCTGAAGCCGGTCTGTGCTGATGCCTTTACGCTCGAATTTCCGCTGCCAGTGATTGAACCGTTTCTCCGTGAGCCGGTTGGCGTAGTTATAGTGACAATCCGAGCCTGTTTCTGTCAGTCGACATCCGGTAACGAGAACGGCTCCCGCACCAAGCTCGAAAGCGCGTTCGATGAAAGACTCTTCAAACCGGGCGGAACACATCGTTCGAATGACTCGTGCGGAGGGCGGGTACTGGCGCTTTTCAATTCCGGCCAGGTCAGCACCGGCATAAGAACACCAGTTGCACGTAAAGACGATGCATTTCTCCGCGGGGCGCTCACGCAAGGCCGCATCGACCTGGGAGAGAACCTGCTCCCGGGTGAAATACGGCATATCGATGGCGCCGAAATTACATTCTGCTGCACATGTCCCACAACCCATGCAGGCTGCTTCCAGGATGCGAACCTTGCCCTCTTTGACCGGCCCGGTCGCTTCGATCGCGCCAAACGGACACACTTTGACGCAGCGCATACATCCGATGCAAAGCTCTTCATCGACGACCGCCGTGAGCGGCTCCTTCGAAATCACGCCATGAGCCAGCAGCGCGCCCGCCTTACCAGCCGATGCCAGAGCCTGCGCGATCGATTCACGTACATCCTTGGCACCCTGGGCTGCTCCAGCCAGATAAATGCCCTGGCTGGCCGTCTCCGCTGGTCCCAGTTTAGGATGCAGCTCCATATAGAATCCGTCTTCACTGCGGGATAACTTGAGCTGCTCGGCAAGCTGATCTTCCGTCGGGCGCAACCCCACGACCAGAACAAGGAGCTCGGTCGGAATCCGGATTCGGGCGTGGAAGAGCTCGTCGTCGACCTCGAGGTATCCCTCGCCGTACGAAAGCACATCCTGCGGAGCGCTCTCTACATCGTAGCGAAAGAACTGCACGCCAGCCCGCATGGCAGCTTCGTACAGCTCTTCCGCCTGCCGGCTGTAGGTGCGGATATCCTTTGAAACCACCCGTACAATCTTCCCGGCCTGACGCAGCCGAAGGGCCTGTTCGATCATCGAAGTGCAACAGTAGCGCGAGCAGCCCATCGTACCCTGCCGGGATCCGACACAGGAAATAAAAGTGATCCTCTCCGCATCCACACCGGATGCCATCAGTTTCTCAAGCTCAAGGTTGGTGATGACCGAGGAGTCCGAGCCATAACCGAATTCCATGGGCTGATACGGCCTGGTCCCGGTCGCCATAACCACCGCACCGACCTCGAGATCCTTTCCATCACTGAGATGCGCCTGGAAGCTGCCCACCACGCCACCGATGGTCTCCACTTCGGTTCCCAGGTGGACTTTGACTCCGCTCTTTTTCACCTCGCGCTTCTTGGCTTTCAGAAGGTCGGCAGCCTGAATTCCGGATGGAGCCAGCACGTCCAGCTCCCGCAGCAGACCTCCCAGTTCCTCCTCGCGCTCGACGAGGTCGGTCGTGAATCCCTGGTGCGCAAGCGCAACGGCAGCATTCATCCCCGCCACGCCTCCGCCGATGACCAGTGCTCGCTGCGTGAGCGGTAGCTCGCGCACATCCAGCGGAACCAGCAAGCGCGCTTTCTCGACCGCCATCGCCACCATGTCCTTGGCCTTCTCCGTGGCGGCTGCTTTTTCATGCTTGTGGACCCATGAATCCATGTTGCGAATATTCGACATCTCGAGCAGGTAGGGATTCAAGCCAGCCCGTACCATCACACCCCGGAAGATCGATTCATGGGTCTTGGGAGAACAGGCCGCAATCACGACCCGGTTGATGTTCTGTTCCCGGATGGCGTCCTCAATTTCCTTCTGCGTATTTCCGGCGCAGGAGAACATCTGGTGGGAGGCGTAAACGACATCCGGCAGCGTTTCGGCATACGCGACGACATCTTCGACGTCGACCACACCGGCGATATTCGAGCCGCAGTGACAAACAAATACGCCCACGCGCGGCGTGTCGATATCTTCAATCGGTTCGATCTCGGGTGTCGCATGCCAGCGGCGTTCATCCACATAGGAAAGCGCAAGGGCGGCCGCGCCGCTTCCTTCGGCGACGCTGTCCGGGATATCCTTCGGGCCACTGGCGCACCCGGCCGCGAAAACGCCTGGCCGGGTGGTTGATATCAGTCCTGCATGTTCTTCCACGGCCATCAGGAAGCCATCGCTGTCCAGCTCGATCCCGAGCCGTTCTGCAAGCTCGGCCAGGCCCTCCTGGGGCAGCACGGCATTTGCCAGCACGACCATATCGAACTGGTCGGTCTTCCGTACGCCCTCCTGTGTATCCTCGTAGAGGACGGAGAGTGCACCATTCCCGTTGGATTCGATCCGTGCTGGCCGACCGCGTATATATTTCGCGCCCTCGTCGCGAGTTCGCAGGCGGAAGCCATCGAAACCCTTGCCATACGCCCGTAAATCCATGTACATCACATTTACATCTTCCACGCCGTGATCCAGGGCCTGGTACGCATGCTTGAGGGAGTACATGCAGCAGAAGCGCGAACAATAACGGGCGTGATGCTGGTCGCGTGAACCGACGCATAGAACAAAGAGCAGCTTATGCGGGTGGGTTCCATCCGAAGGGCGTAAGATCTCCCCGCCGGTGGGGCCGGCAGAGTTGACCAGGCGTTCGAACTCGAGCGCAGTCAGGATATCTGGATGCTCGCCATACCCCCAGGTCCGCATCTGGCGCGGATCGAAACTGTCATATCCGACGGCGACGATGACCGCACCCACCTTCCGCTCGATGACCTGTTCGTGGGGCATCATGAAATTGATCGCGCCGGGGGGACAAACGTCGCTGCAGCGGCTGCAAGGATTGTAATTCGGCGGGTCATTCAGGCAATGCTGCAGGTCAATCAAGTATGCGCCGGGGACGCTCTGCGGTATGGGCGTATAGATCGCCTTGCGGGCTGCCATGCCGGAGTCATATTCATTGGGCAGCACGACCGGGCAGACCTGCGTGCATTCACCGCAACGGGTGCATTCATCGGAAACGAAACGGGCACGCTGACGAATGGTTGCAGTGAACTTCCCGGCTTCACCCTCCAACCGTTCCAGCTCTGCCAGCGAAAGGATCTCGATATTCGGGTGCAGGTCGACTTCCGACATTTTCGGAGCTTCGATGCAGATCGAGCAGTCCAGCGTCGGAAAATTCTTGTCGAGCACCGCCATAATTCCGCCGATAGTCGGCTGCTTCTCCACCAGCACGACCTGAGCGCCGGCATGGGCCAGATCAAGCGAGGCCTGAATTCCAGCAATGCCTCCACCGAGCACGAGCACCGAATCGCTCATGCAATTCCCTCCCGTTGTGCCTGCTGGAGACCGACTTCAAGCGCCTTCAAATTGAGCGGAATGACGGCTTCCTTGACTGTAGTTCGAATCGCCTTTTCAAGCGCTTCATGGGTTACGATCTCGGTCGTTCCGCATAAGAATCCCAGCATCACGACATTGGCCACGATCCGCCGGCCGAGTCCCTCGGCAAGTTCGGTGGCATTCACCGCCAGAACGTCATCTCCTGCTCGCGGCGTGACCAGTCCGCTATCGATCAACACGGTTGCGTCCGGAACAGTCTCATCCCGATAGCGGGCATACCCCTCCTGTGACAGCGCAACGAAGATATCGGCCTTCTGAACAAACGGATAGGCGATGCTGCGGTCGGCGACGACGATGTTCGAGGAGGATGCACCTCCCCTTGCTTCCGGCCCGTAGGATTGGGTCATCACCGCTTCCAGGTCGAGGTAGAGGGAAAGAGCCTTGCCAAGCAGATACCCGGCCAGCACGACGCCCTGGCCACCAAATCCCGAAATCCGGATCTCGTGCCTCATGCTGGCGCCTCCAACCTGACCGGGCGGTAGGGTGGAGAATCGCGATCCACAAATCGCCCGACGTAGATCGGCTGGTCGCCGTGCAGGTCGATACCTAGCTGATCCAACTCAACACCATGGGCAATCTCGCAGCGCTTCCGGTACAGTTCGAGTTCGTCGATTGCATCGGCCAATCGGTTGGAGCGGCCAAAGCCAATCGGGC
The DNA here is from genome assembly GCA_046259355.1 of Anaerolineales bacterium. GTDB lineage: Bacteria > Chloroflexota > Anaerolineae > Anaerolineales > E44-bin32 > E44-bin32. The sequence goes on along the minus strand of JBJYWH010000195.1, from coordinate 2,694 downwards.
ACGGTACCAGCACCTCGATGAACGAGAAACCGGGTTTGCCGAACGCGTAGAGAATATCCTTACGCACCTGCCGGACATGCAGGGAGGTCCAGCGTGAGACGAAATTTGCACCGGCTGCAGACAGCAAGTTCGCCAGGTTGAACGGCAGTTCCGGACAACCATAGGGAGTGGTCGAGGTTCGAGCGCCCGGAGGTGTCGTCGGTCCCGACTGGCCGCCTGTCATGCCGTAATTGAAGTTGTTCGTGCAGATCACAGTCAGGTCGATGTTGCGCCGGGCAGCATGTATGAGGTGGTTTCCGCCAATTGCCGCAAGATCACCGTCTCCGCTGAAGACGGTTACATGTAAATCGGGATTGGCAAGCTTCAATCCGATTGCGAACGGAATCGCCCTGCCGTGGGTGGTGTGATAGGAATCGAGGTTCATGTAGCCTGCGACTCGGCCTGAGCAACCGATCCCCGAAACGACGACGTGCCGGTCAATGTCATCTCCCAGCAGCCGGATCGCGTGGGCGTAGCAGCGCATCACCACCCCGATACCACAGCCCGGACACCAGATGTGGGGCATGCGGTCGGCGCGTATCAGCGCATCCAGCGGATGTTCGTCAACCAGAATGGGAGTAGCCACGCTAGCCCACCTCGCGAATCGCGTCCAGGATCGGATCCGGAGGCATCATCACACCCCCGGCGTGATTCACACCGACCACCGGTTTATGCACATGACGCTCAACCTCGGTGATTAACTGGCCCAGATTCATCTCAGGCACAATGAATGCTTGAGCCCTCTCATCGATGCCACGCAGCAAATTAACCGGGAATGGCCAGACCGAGATCAAGCGTAAAAAGCCAGCCTTGATCCCTTCCTCGCGGGCGTCTTTCACAGCCCGTAAAGCCGAGCGGGCCGTGCTTCCAAAAGAAATCACCACGATCTCGGCGTCATCCATGTAGTAGGACTCGGTCTTGATCAATTCGTCCACATTCTGGCGTATCTTCTCCACCAAACGTGTCACAAGCGAGTTGTGCACCTCCGGGGACATGTCCGGATAGCCCTTTTCGTTGTGGGTGAGACCGGTGAAATGCAGCTTATAGCCCTCACCAGCATAGGCCATCGGTGGCACGAGGTCGGTACCGGTCGCCCGGAAGGGCATGAAATCCCCTTTAGGTTTTCCGTTTGGGCGTTTTCGATCCCAGCGGACGATTTCCGAGGCGTCAGGTATGATCACGCGTTCGACCATGTGACCAACAACTTCATCCGCCATTAAGAGCACAGGGATGCGGAAGCGATCAGCCACATTGAACGCGTGGATCGTCAGATCGAACAGTTCCTGCGGAGACCAGGGGCTATACGCCGCAATGGCGTAATCCCCATGCGATCCCCACCGGGCCTGCATGATATCGGATTGGCCGGGCAAGGTTGGCAGGCCGGTGGAAGGAGAGCCCCGCTGGACGTTCACCACCACGCAGGGCAGCTCCATCATGATTCCCAGACCGAGATTTTCCATCATCAAACTGAAGCCCGGTCCGGACGTGGCCGTCATGGCACGGGCTCCGGCGGCGGAAGCGCCGAGAATGGAAGCCATACTGGCCATTTCGTCTTCCATCTGCATGAAGACGCCACCGACTTCAGGCAGCCGTGCTGCCAGCCGCTCGGCGATTTCAGTTGAGGGCGTGATAGGGTAGCCGCCAAAAAATGTGCATCCAGCCGCCAGCGCTCCTTCTGCACAGGCATGATCGCCATGCATGAAGTGACTCCCGGTGAGCACGGCCGGACGGGTCATGCAGCCTTCTCCAACGTGAAGATGGCGAATTCCGGACACACCATCGTACAGAACTCGCAGTGGACGCAGTCGTCTTCCTTGCCCGGGGCAATTTCCGGCAGATGATAGCCCTTCTCATTGGTATTGCTGGAGGATTGCAGGACGCTACGCGGGCAAAGCTCGATGCAGAGGTTGCAGCCCTTGCAGCGAGAGGGGATGAGGTACACCTGGCCGTGCGGTACGGCCATTTCCCCGAGGTCAAGTGGTGTTCGGGCGAAGACCTTCATTGTCCTCTTTCAGACTACCTGAATGGCCCGCCAAAATACCTATTCGTTTTTTACCTGTACGCAACCTATGCCGGAAAGCCCATCTCCGGACATGCTTCCTTGATCAAATCAGATTGCCGTTCTATAGCAGATTAGGGATTAAGCGCTCTCCCTGCAAGTATCATGTGTCGTCGAAAAAACTGCATATCGTCAATCTACAGCCCTTGAAGGCCCATCTAGAATCAGACGGAAGGAAGCTGCTTTTGCGTCCGACAGCGGGTTCACTATAATCAGGCACCTGACACCGGAATGATCTCAATTTCCGAGCAACCGCAAGCCTGCCCGAGCGCATGATCGGAGGGCTTCCCGGATCCTCAGGGATGGGATAGAAAATGGCCAGGCTCCACGAATTCCAGGCAAAGGCACTGCTCAAAGACGCCGGAATCAAGATCCCCCGCGGCCGAATTGCATCCTCAGCATTCGAAGCACGTGCGATTGCCGAGGAGCTTGCCGGAGCGACCGTCGTCAAAGGCCAGGCATGGGTTACAGGACGAGCGGGCCGCGGGCTGATCCGTTTCTCCGAGAATCCGGCTGAAGCAGAGAAGGCCGCCGCTGCCATCCTCGGCCAGCAGGTTGAAGGGTTCCAGGTCGAGGCGGTGCTGGTCGAGGAAAAA
>JBJYWH010000194.1:0-2108 GCA_046259355.1 Anaerolineales bacterium | reverse complement strand
CGACGCCGCCCGCCAGCTTCACCAGCTTGTGATGCGTGAGCTGATCAACGCCGACCTCCCGGCGATATCCTTTCCCCCCTCAACGATGCTGCTCACCCGCGATGGCGAGATTGTCACCTATCACAGCGGTCCTATTACGCAGGCACTTCAACACGGCTTGATGCCGGTCGTCCACGGCGACGTAGCCTTCGACCGGAGCCAGGGTTCGGCGATCGTATCCACGGAACAGGTGTTTTCAGCCCTGCTCTCCGAATTCCACCCGGAACGGGTGCTGCTGGCCGGTCTAGAGGACGGCGTGCTCGACAGCTCCGGCCGAACGCTGCCCGAGATCACCCGTTCCGATCTAGCGGACCTGGACTTCGGCGACGCCCGCGGTGCGGACGTGACCGGCGGTATGCAGGCGAAAGTTGAACTGGCGTTGACCTGGGCTGAGAGTCCGAATAACGCCGATGTCATGATCTTCTCCGCCACCGCACCAGGACAGTTAAAGCACGTTCTGCTCGGTGGAACCGCGGGAACACGGATTCGATCCTGACAATCCGTTCGACCTGCCAACGTGGGTTACGGCGCTGTCATATTGGAAGGACGTAACTTGTCGCTGATCTCACTTTAACCTAGACTGATCCATGAAACCGACTCGCAGAAAACAACGACCTCGACCAACCATTCGGCTGCACTTCGCCGGCCGCGTTTACGGCGAGGATTCATCGGAGTACCGACACGAACCTGTTCAAGGAGGCCTGTCATGAGTGAACGAAAAAAGGTGACGCTCCGCACCCTGTTCCAGAAAGTCGCTGATGGTGTTCCCATCACGATGCTCACGTGCTACGACTTCCCGACCGCCTATTTCCAGGAGCAGGCCGGAGTCGACATGATCCTGGTTGGAGACAGCCTGGGCATGACCATGCTGGGATACGATTCGACTCTTCCGGTGACTATGGACGACATGATCCGCCACAGCCAGGCCGTGCGCCGTGGATCACCCAACGCCTGGTTGATCGGTGACATGCCATACATGAGCTACCAGGCCAGTACGGAATCCGCGATTCGAAACGCGGGCCGCTTTATGGCCGAAGCGAGCTGCGATGCAATCAAGCTTGAGGGCGGCGCGAATGTGATCGAGCGCGTGCGCGGGATCGTCTCAGCCGGTATCCCGGTCATGGGGCACCTCGGGCTTACACCTCAGAGTGTCAGCGCGCTGGGTGGCTTTCGTGTCCAGGGCAAGGGTGCGCTGCAAGCCAAGAAAATCGTCGATGACGCGCTCCTTCTGGAGGAAGCGGGGGTCTTCGCCATCCTGTTCGAGATGGTTCCGGACCGCCTGTGCAAACTGATCACCGAACGGGTTAAGAACTGCTTCGTAATCAGCCTCGGCTCGGGACTTGGCGCCCACGGGCAGCTGCTGATCTATCACGACATGTTCGGCCTGTATCCAAAATTTAAGCCCCGCATGGCAAAGGTATTCGGCGAGGCCGGGTCGGTGATCCTCAACGGGCTGAAAGACTACGTCCGGGAGGTGGAATCCCGCCAATTCCCGCAAGAGGAGAATTGGTTCAGCATGCCGGATGACGAGTATGACGAGCTGCTGAAAATGCTCGATTGAGCTTGGCTTTGATAAACCCAGGGACGAGGGAGATCGAAATGTCGGAAAAACTGCGCACCAAGCTTGAAATCCCAGCCGAACACCTCGACGCGATCAATAAAGTCCTGCTCGACCCCCAAACGCAGGTTGTCAATGACTTCCTGAAGGTGGTTGACAAATATGGTACGCCGGAAGAGATCAATGCCAAAGCGACGGCTTCCAGTGAGTTAAGTGTGCTCAAAGAGAAGGTCAAGGAGATCCAGCCAGCATACCTCGAGGATCTCGCTTGGCTCGAGGAACAGCGCGATAAGGGCGCCTTTATCAGCGAAGCCGAATATCGCGCCAAAGTGCTCGGTGACCGGGCCTCGAAGATCAAATTCAAGGATGATTACGCCGTCACGCTCGAGATCAGCTCATTCCATTATTTTCCCTGGCTGCGCATGATTTCCGAACGCGCCATCCAGGATGGGATGCTCATGCCCGGACGGTTCATCCGGGTGCGGAAAATGAAGGAACAGGAGCAGGATGG
>JBJYWH010000193.1:0-2093 GCA_046259355.1 Anaerolineales bacterium | reverse complement strand
TGGTCCATGCCAACCTGTTCATCGTACCGCTGGATCATGAGCGCCTTTGGTACCGCTACCACCAGCTGTTTGCCGATTTGCTGCATCAGCGCCTGCACCAGTCCGCACCGGGAATCGATCAGCAGCTGCACCTGAGAGCCAGTCGGTGGTACGAAGCCCAGGGGTTCACAGAGCAGGCGATTCAGCATGCACTGCATGCCGAAGACTTTGGCCAGGCCGCATCCCTGGCGGAGCAGGCCTGGCGCGAGATGCATATGGGCTACAAGGGTATTGAATGGCTTCGCTGGGTGCGTGCCATTCCTGACGAGGTCATCCGCGCCCGGCCGTTGCTCAGCCTCGGCTGCGGATGGTCTTTGATCGACAGCGGCGATCTGGAGGCGGCTGACCGCCGCCTGCAGGATGCCGAACGATGGATCGAGAAGATAGCGAGCGGAGCGCAGCAAGGTGATACTTCTTCACGCGATCCTGCAGTGATCGGTCCGACCGAGCTGCGCTCCATGCAAGGCTCGGTTGCGAACGCGCGCGCCTACCGCGCCCAGGCACTCGGCGACGTGGCAGCAACCCTGAAGTACGCCCAGCGGGCGCTGGAAATCCTTCCCGAGAATGACTATTTTGAGCGCAGCCTCTCGTCCATCCTGCCCGGCTTCGCACACTGGTCGAGCGGCGACCTCGAGCAGGCCCAGGAGGAGATCGCCGACGCCATTTCCTATATGCAGCGCCTGGGAAAGCCCCGCTTTCTCATCAGCTTCACATCCTACCTGGCTGACATCATGATTTCGCAGGGCCGTCTGAACGAAGCCCGAAAGACCTATTTGCAGCTGCTCGAAGATGTGTCGGGAGAGAAAGAGCCTGATCTTCCAGAAACCGCCGTCATCCATTTCGGCCTCAGCGCGCTTTACCATGAGCAGGGGGATCTGCCGGCCGCCAGGCGGCACATGCAGCTGGGCGAACAGCTGGGCGAACTGCCGGCATTCCCGCCATGGCATCGCCACCGGGTCTGGGCAAGGATTCGATTGCTGGCGTCGGAGGCCAACTGGGAGGCTGTGGCGAAAACACTGGCCGATGCGGAGCTTTTGTATTACCGGCATCCCATTCCCGATGTGCGCCCTCTCTCCGCGTTGATCGCTCGAACTCAGATCGCGGCCGGGAAGTTGCCCGAGGCGTTGCTCTGGGCGAGAGACCGGGATCTCCGCGTTGACGATGAACCAGGCTTTCTGCGGGAGTTCGAACTCCTGACTCTGGCCCGGATTCTGCTCGCCGAGTATGATCTCGATCGAGAAATCGAATCGCTCCATAACACCCAGCTCTTGCTCGATCGCCTGCTGGAAGCCGCACAGGATGGCGGGCGGATGGGAAGCGTGATTGAAATCCTGGTGCTCCAGGCGCTTGCCCATCAGGCGCAGGGGGATCTCGCTCAAGCCCTTGAATCGCTAGAGCAGGCTCTCATCCTGGCTGAGCCCGAAGGCTATGTGTACGTATTCACCGCTGAAGGCAGCTCAATGCGAGTGCTCCTGAGCAAAATCAACCTCGATAACCCCCGGATAATGAGGCATGTTCGAAAATTGCATCAAGCCATCGGAGGCCAGGAGACGGGTTCCACGGGCGAACAACCGCTGCTCGAGCCGCTGAGCGAGCGTGAGATCGAGGTGCTTCAGCTCCTTGCACAAGGGATGACCAACCGCGAGATCGCGGCAGACCTGTTCCTCTCACTCAATACGGTCAAGGTGCACACGCGCAACATCTACGGCAAGCTGGGCGTCAAGAACCGCACCCAGGCTGTGGCTGAAGCCCGTACATTGGGCATCCTGCATACCGCCTGAGCGTGAATGCTCCTATCAATCCTTCGAACTTCCCAACTTCTTCCAGCCCGGGCCTCCCGGGACTGCAATTAACCCGTCCGATACCACCTTCGGGGTATGACAGCTTGAATGGCCTTCAAGTAAGCTGTTCTTGAAAGCAATAGCCAGGATGACCTGCGAACGTTTCACAGCGAACGGAGGTGAGGAAGGAATCTAGCTTGTGGCCAGGATCCGAGCCCGTTGTTGATTGAGCCCGGGCAAAGATGATCATTTCATAGGAATCAAAAGAACAAG
>JBJYWH010000192.1:8434-14393 GCA_046259355.1 Anaerolineales bacterium | reverse complement strand
CGTTTTATTGGGCCAGGTTCGAACCGCAACGCGGCCGGCCACGGACAGTGCAATTGAAGAATGCCGCTTCCTGGTGCAGCCAGCGCAACTTGTGGGTAAAAGGCCACCCGCTTTGTTGGCACACCCTCACTGCTGATTGGCTGCTCGGCATGGATGTTCCCGAAATCCTGCAGGCGCAGATCGCACGGCTCCGGCGCGAGGTTGACGACTTCCGTGGTTTGATCGATGCATGGGACGTGATCAATGAAGCAGTCATCATGCCCATCTTCGATAAATATGACAACGGCCTCACCCGTCTGTGCAAGGAAATGGGTCGCATCGAGATGATAAGAGCCCTGTTTGCTGCGGCGCGGCAAACCAATCCTACGGCGCTGCTGTTGATCAATGATTTCGACGTTTCGCCTGCTTACGACATTCTGGTGGAGGGGTGCCTTGAAGCGGGAATCGCGATCGACGCGATCGGCATCCAATCCCACATGCATCAGGGTTACTGGGGCGTGGAGAAGACCTTGTGGATCTTGGAGCGATTTTCCCGTTTCGATCTGCCGATCCACTTTACGGAGACAACACTGCTTTCGGGCCGACTCATGCCGTCCGAGATCATTGACCTCAATGATTACCAGGTGCACGATTGGCCAACTACACCCGACGGAGAAGAACGCCAGGCTCAGGAGACGATCCGCCACTACGAAACGCTCTTTGCCCATCCTCTGGTGGATGGCATCACGTGGTGGGATCTCTGCGACGGCGGCTGGCTCAACGCCCCAGCAGGACTGCTGCGCAAGGATGGTTCCAGCAAGCCAGTCTACGATGAACTTTGCAAGCGGATCAAGGGGGAATGGTGGACCGGACCTATTACGTCGACGACAGATCAGAATGGCCAGGTAAGCTTCGATGGTTTTCAAGGCGATTACGAGCTGACCACAGGAGGGGCGCGTTGTTCCTTCACGCTTGCGAGTCCTGATGCTCAGGTCATCGAGGTCCGGTTGTGACGGCAGAAGCGGTTAACTTGGTCTGGCCGAAGGGCAAGCAGGCGGCCGTATCGCTTACCTACGACGTTGGCTTGCCCGTTCATTACACGCTAGCCGGCCCTCTCCTTGAGCATCACAATCTGCGCGCCACCTTTTATCCCCCAATTTACGGCGACCTACGCCTGCACCCTGACTGCTGGCGCGAATTGGCCACCGCCGGCCATGAACTCGGCAATCATACCGTCTTTCATCCTTGCCGACAGATCGATCTGGAAGCTTACTCCTGACTGGATAACCGCTACGATCTGGCCAGCTATACCCTCGACCATTTACGCGGGGAGCTCGAACTCGCCAATCTGGTTCTGTAACTACTTGACGGTCAAACCGATCGAACCTTTGGGAACACTTGCTGTAATACGACGATTGGACGCGGATCGTTTGAGATGCCGATGGAACCACTGCTGGGGGAGTTGTTCCTGGCTGCGCGGGGTCGTCTAAGCGGGCGTGTTGCCTATCCGGCATCCGAAATCAATCTGCTCGACATCGGCTGCATCCACATCGACGGGCATTCGTTCGACGATCTGAAAGACATCGTTGAGACCGCTCGGAAATGCTCCGGCTGGGCAGTCTTAATGCTGCATGGAATCAGCCCAGACACCCACAGCTTATTCCTCGACGAGATGGTGCACGCGCGCTTCATCGCTTGGTTGGCCGATCAGCCGTTCATCTGGATCGCACCCGTCCGCACGGTTGCCCACTACCTCAAGGACCTCTTCAATGGCCTCTAGGCCACGTTACACGGTGGGTGTGGGCTGTATTATGGTGGCAGTTATTGGATTCAAGTAAATGTCTCTTCGGGCTGTATATGTCCTCGTGCTAGTGCAAGCGGGATTAAATAACCCACGTTAGTTGATTTCACCAGATCCTTATGCGGATTATCAAAACCTTCTGATATGTCCTGGACCGATAGATGCTCTTATTCTGTCTGCATATTGAATGCAAAATCATCGAAGATCGGGTGAGTCAGTAGAGATGGAATGGAAGGATAAAGCGACCACAATGTTGACTCACTTGAGGAATTGACTTTAGCAGATATATAAAAGGAAAGGCAAGGGGATAAGGGCCAAATAGCCCGCTTGTGGAGAATCTGCAGAAAACGGTCAAAATCACTGGAAAAGCCCTTGGTCACTGGTTCAAATCCAGTCGTCGCCACCTGGCATTCCCACATAACGTCGATGTGGGAATGTTTTCTTCTCACGAAACAGCGCCCCGCCGTGCTGACCCTCCGAAGTCCCTGCCTTATTGCGTGATCTTCTTGCGCCAGATGTTACAATGGAAAGGGTTGGCAGGCATTCCGTCAGATTCGCTGTGATCACTGCTGCTTCTGGCGTCGGGCGTACTTCTCTTCTTTTCAGCATCGTACGGCGTATCCGTCCACGCTAACGTCCTCTTGCCATCGCGCACCATCAAGATCGACAAACCGCGGCTCAAAGCAAGTTCCTGCTCTCCAGGTCCCATCGTTGGTTCTTTTTACATCGCTTGAAAGGAGGCGCCATCCATGTCACCCACTGATGACCTGTGCATTGCCATTATCGGGGCTGGACATGGTGGGCGGGCCATGGCGGCCGACCTGGCCGCGCGCGGCTTTCGAGTCCGTCTCTACAACCGCACCCCGGAGCACATCGAGGCGATACAGAACCGCGGCGGCATCGAGCTCCAATTGGAGGAGGAACAGCGGGTTTTCGGACCGCTGGAAGTTGCCAGTCACGATATCGCGGAGGTTATCAAGGGCTGCCAGCTGCTGATGGTCGTGCTGCCTGCGTCCGGACATGCGGATGTCGCCCGAGCGGCCGCACCTCACCTCGAGGACGGCCAGATCATCGTCCTCAATCCCGGCCGAACGGGAGGTGCACTCGAGTTCCACCACACACTCAAACAATCCGGGTGCGCGGCCGATGTCATCGTCGCGGAAGCCGGCACGCTGGTCTTTGCCAGTCGTGCAACCGGCCCGGCGGATGCGCGCATCTTCCGCCGCAAGAACACCGTTCCGCTGGCGGCGCTGCCGGCCACGCGCACCCCGGAGGTGCTCGATATTCTTTCTGAACTCTACCCCCAATTCGTCGCCGCCCCCAATATCCTTCATACCAGTCTCAACAACATGGGCGCTGTGTTCCATCCGGTGATCACGCTGCTCAACGCGGGCTGGATCGAGCGGACGAAGGGTGATTTCCAATTCTACGTGGATGGCGTGACCGAATCGACCGCCCACATGCTGGAGGTGATCGATCGTGAAAGGGTGACAGTGGCCGCGTGCCTGGGTGTACGGGCCGTCACGGCCCTCGAATGGCTGGCGACGGCGTACTCGGCCACCGGCGATAACATCTATGAAGCCATGCACGATAACCCGGGCTATGCCGGAATCATGGCACCCCGTTCGCTCCGCCATCGATACATCTTCGAAGATGTACCCTTCAGCCTGGTCCCGATCTCCCAGCTCGGACGCCGATTCGGCGTAAATGTCTGGGGCATCGATTCGATGATCCGCCTCTCCTGCGTGCTGCACCGCACGGATTACTACCACCGTGGACGCAAGCTGGAGGATATGGGCCTGACCGGGCTGCAGATCAGCGAGATCACCTCTCTGGTCAACACGGGTCATCTGCCGCCGCCGATCGGCATGCAGTATTCCCGGCGCCAGGTCAGCGGGACATGAGGGTGCTCGGAGCCTGCCTCGGCAATGATGTCCATGTTGCCGGTGTGACTCGTTTCCTGTCGATTGCCGAGCGGAGCGGCCACGAAACGTACTTCACAGGGCCTGCGACCGATCTGGAAACCCTGGTCGAAGCGGCCCGGGAGTTCGACCCTGATCTGATCGGGGTGAGCTACCGCCTGACGCCCGAGAACCTGCCTCCGCTGCTGAAGGAATTGAAGGCGATTCTGGCGGCAGCCGGTCTTGCTCATCGGCGCCTGGCATTTGCCGGTACCCCGCCGGTGGTGGCCGTGGCGCGCGAATCGGGGATGTTCGAGGCCTACTTCGAGGGTGGTGAGCCGGCGAGTGAAGTCCAACGCTACCTCGATCCGGTCCCGGGAGCCTCAGACCAGCCTGACGAGTATCCACAGCGGGTCATGGAGCGCATCCACTGGAAGGCGCCATTCCCACTGCTGCGCCATCACTACGGCGAGCCGGGGATGACCATCGACCCGACGGTGGATGGGGTGGAGCGCATCGCCGAGACCGGTGTATTGGATGTGATCTCGCTCGGCGTAGATCAGGACGCACAGGAGCATTTCTTCAAACCGGCACTGCAGGATCCCAAGCGGCGCGGTGCCGGCGGGGTACCGATCCGTACGGAGGAGGACCTGCAGAGGCTCTACGCGGCGAGCCGGCGGGGTAATTATCCGCTGATGCGGTCCTATTCCGGCACGGCCGATCACCTGCGCTACGCCGACCTCCTGCTGCGGTCGATCAACAATGCCTGGTGCGCGACCTCGCTCTTCTGGTTCAACGCCATGGACGGCCGCGGCTCCTCACCGCTGAAGCGGTCGATCCGGGAGCATCTCGACCTGATGCGCTGGCACGGTGAGCGGAACATCCCGGTGGAGGGCAATGAGCCCTATCACTGGGGCATGCGCGATGCGCCGGACGTCATCGTTTGCGCCGTATCGGCGATCTACGCGCGGGCGGCGAAAGCGATGGGGGTCAAAGATTACATTGCCACGTACATGTTTGAAAGCCCACCGCATCTATCCAACCGAATGGACCTCGCCAAATGTCTGGCGCAGATTGAACTGGCCGAATCGCAGGCTGACGACGACTTCCATGTCTGGCGGCAGACACGGACGGGATTGCTGAGCTACCCGATCGACCGATCCGCGGCGAGGGCGCACCTGGCACAGAGCGTGATGCTCCAGATGGCGGTTGAGCCGCATATTGTACATATAGTTGGCTATACCGAGGCTGACCACGCCGCAACAGCTGACGAGGTGATCGAGAGCAGCCGCATGGCGACCCATGTGATCGACGCAGCCCTGCGCGGGAACCCGGATATGAGCGCAGATCCGATCGTGGGCGAGCGCAAGCAGGAGCTCCTGGCGGAGGTGAAAGTGCTGCTGGATGGAGTTTGCACGCTCGACCCTGAAAATGAAGAAGCGCTGATCGACGAGAATGTCCTCGATCATGCCGTGTCGGTTGGCCTGCTTGACGCGCCGCAGCTGGTGAACAACCCCTTTGCTCGGGGTGAGATCCACACTCGCAGCCTGGAAGGTGCAATACGGCCTGTGGATAAAGCAGGAAAGCCGCTTCCGGAGCGGCAGCGGGTCGAGGCATGCCTCAAGTTCGCGCAGGACACGCAAATCCCCTGAATTCTTCCTGATAACCATTTCGGTGAAAAGGGTCCACCGGCTGTTTCCTGTGGATTCGAGTGTTGCTGGTATCACGAAGATCGAGAGGATGATATTTCATGCGCCGTTTCTGCGTCCAGCCGCAGGAACTTCTCCCTCAAAGGTAAATACAAACGCCGCTCACATCCTTCGTTCGTATCCGAACTTCATGCCATAATGGCACCGATCGCTGCACGTCTCAAGGAGCGCACGATGCAGAACATTGCGGGTACATGGTATGGGGTGTACCAGTATCAAGTGGAAGAGAAATCCGTCCTGTTCCAGACTGTTGAATTTACCATGATTCTCGAACAAGGCTGGTTGGGCCGGCTGCGGGGCACGATCCGAGACGATCCGGAATCGATGCAGGCCGCCGTGCAGGGCCGCATCAAGGGCCGGAAGATTTTCTTCCGGAAGATCCCGACAGAATTCGTCACGCTCGGGCAGAATGGATATCGACCCGTGGCCGAATACGTCCGGGATGCTTTCGGTGAAGAGGTGCGCGGTACTCCGCGCCCACCCCATGTTCATTATCATGGGCTGCTGAATCCAATGGGTCATCGCGTTGAGGGTGTCTGGCATATCCCATCGTACCTGCTGCCGCTGCG
>JBJYWH010000192.1:0-8334 GCA_046259355.1 Anaerolineales bacterium | reverse complement strand
TGCCTGCTGTCGCAGAATGGTAACCGTGCGTTTCCAGGCCGTCACCGCGGTGTAAAGCCGCAGGCACGATACAACGCGAATCTGGGAGTTGACACGACCTGTGGATATCGAGGAATTGTAGGAGAGAGCTTTATGCGTACGATGGATCGCTTGTACTTAATGCTGCTGTGCCTGCCCGCCTTGCTGGTGGGCTGTAATTACGCTCCTGTGACGGCGACCCCGGATGCGGCAGCCACGCAATCCGCTGCGGAGCTTGAAGCGCGCATGACGGAGGTTATCGCTGCATTTACTGCCACCGCTGCGGCTGGCAGCCCCACGCCATCTCCCAGCCCCACGGCTTCACCGACCGCTACGGCTTCGCCCACACCCGTCTACACCCCGACGGCGACGTTGCGCCCCGTGCTTCAGGATTGGGCTCGCTTCGTTGACGATGTTTCGATCCCGGATGGGACGAAATTACAGCCGGGCAAGAATTTTACGAAGACCTGGCGGTTGATGAACATCGGTTTGAGCACCTGGACGAGCGATTTCTCGCTGGTTTTCGTCAGCGGGGATCGAATGAGCGGCCGGCGAGAGATTCCACTAAAAGGTTCGGTTCAGCCCGGGTACATGGTTGATGTCAGCGTCGAACTGACGGCGCCGGAAGACGATGGTGACTATCGCGGCTACTGGGCGTTGATGAATCCGCAAGGCCAGGAATTTGGGATTGGTCAGTCCGGCCGGGATTCATTCTGGGTGGATATCGAGGTCGACAGCCCCAGCAAGGTGGCGTACGATTTCGTGGCGCATTACTGCGACGCCGAGTGGCGCAGTGGCGCTGGAGTGCTCCCTTGCCCGGGTGAACTCACCGACAGCGAAGGGTTCGTCATCCGCCTGCCGGAACCTCCCATCGAAGGTCATGTCGAGAATGAGGCTGGATTGTGGACAGAACCGGAATGGGTCGGCTCGGGATACATCCGCGGGACATACCCCGCGTTCGAGGTCAAGGAAGGCGACCGTTTTCGGGCGCTGATCTCGTGCAAGGCCGATTCGCCCAATTGCGACCTGCGCTTCAAGCTGGAATATCGAATCGGTGACGGTTCCATCGAGACCCTGGATCAATGGAATGAGCGGTCTGATGGCAATTACACGATCGTCGATTACAGTCTTTCCAGTCTGGCGGGGAAGAAAGTGAAGTTCATCCTCACGGTTCTGGCGAAGGATGAATACTCGATGGATTCGGCGGTCTGGGTGGCGCCGAGCATATGGAGATGATCCACCTTCAGGCGAGTTCGCTGTATCATAGGGTGTCTGCAGGTGGCACGCTGAGACGACAGAGGCGGAATCATGGATGAGAACCAGACGATCCTGCTCGTTGACGATGAGCGCGCGATCACGGACAATCTGGCACCGTTTCTCGAACGGTCGGGATTCGAGGTGCACGTTGCCGGAGACGGTGCGGAGGCATTGAAGCTGGCGGAGGAACTGAACCCGGACGTTCTTGTGCTCGATGTGCTCATGCCGCGCCTCGACGGTCGGGAGGTGCTCCGCCGCCTGCGCTCGGAAGGCAATTGGGTTCCGATCCTGCTGCTCACCCAGGTGGGTGAAGCCGGGGAGCGCGCCATGGCGCTGGAAGAAGGCGCCGATGATTATCTCAACAAACCGTTCGATCCTCACGAACTCGTGGCCCGGATTCGGGCTGTCCTGCGACGAGCCCGGCCCGGAAGGCCACCGCTGGCCGCGGCATGGCAGTTGAAATGCGGCGCCCTGTCGCTCGACCGCCGTTCACGCCGTGTTTACATGGAGGACGAGGAACTCACGCTGACCCCGAAAGCCGTGGCGCTGCTCGAGTATCTGATGACCCATCCCGATGAATTGGTAAGCCGCGACCGGCTGCTCGATGTCGTCTGGGGGTGGGATTATCCGGTCGGCACACGTGCCGTGGATACCCGCATCGCCGAACTGCGCCGCATACTCGGTGATGATGCAGCGGACCCGCGCTATATCGAGACGATTCCAGGGCAGGGATACCGTTTCGCTTCCGACGTGGAAGGTCTGGAATGATCCTGCGCTGGCTGCCCATTTTCGCCCCGGCGCTGCTCGGTTTGATCCTGTCGATCTGGTACAACCACAGCGAACTGGCGAACCCGACGTTCGTACTCCGAGCCCAGATGAGCGCGGTGATCGCCATTGCTGGCATAGGGTTGAGCTTCCTGGCGGCTGTCGGTTTACTGCTCTCGGATTGGGTCGAACGACGTCATATCAAGACGCTGATCGAGGCGGCCGACGAGCGGCGGCGCTTTCTAAGCCGTCTCGATCATGAGCTGAAGAATCCCCTGACCGCCATCTTCGCCGGCCTGGCGAACCTCACCTCGGATGTGCCGGCTGAAGAGCGGAAAGCCTCCACCGCCAGCATTGAAGCCCAGATGAAGCGGCTACGCAGCCTGGTGTCGGATCTTCGCAAACTTGCCGACCTGGAAACAAGGCAGCTGGAATTGGCGCCGGTCGATCTGAGCGAGCTGTTGCGCGACAACTATGAGCTGCTGCAGGAGAGGGCTGGACCCGATTCGCGGCAGATCAACCTGTCCATTCCCCAGGCGCCCTGGCCGCTGCCGCAGGTATCCGGGGACCGCGATCTGCTCTTCCTGGCCGTCCACAATTTGCTCGATAATGCCCTCAAATTTTCCGGACCCGGTGATGCGATCGAGCTGCGCGCCTACGAGGACGGCTCGAACGTCGTCATCGAGGTCGCCGATACCGGACCGGGAATCCCGGAAAGCGAGCAGGCCCACGTCTGGAACGAACTCTACCGCGGGGAAGGCGCGAGCGGCTCTTCGGGGAGCGGCCTCGGGCTGGCGCTGGTGCGGTCCATCGTGCAGCGGCATGGTGGCAAAGTGACGCTGCGGAGCCGGCTGGGGCAGGGGACGGTATTCGCCTTGCAGCTGCCGGCGAGCGACGTCACCAGACGGTAACAACCTGCTACCAGAACGTCACCTGCATGTCATGCCACCGTTGCATTGTGAAGAAATACTCAATATAAACACAACACGTGCGATCTTCCGTTGAGGCGGTGGATGCACAACCCGGAGGTAACGATGAAAGCCAACCGATTGAGTATTTCATTCCTGATCTTGCTCCTGGGGCTGATTTCGAGCGCATGCGGCACGCTGCAGCTGGGAGTCGAAGGTGCACAGGAGGAAGGGGCACAGCCGGATGAGACCACCAGCCCACCGCCGGAAGTGCTGGTCGCCCGGGATACCACCCTGGCCTACCTGCAATCCGAGTATGGGGAGCAGGCTCCAGGGTCGGGCCTGGAATGGTTTGGGCAGGAGACGACCCCGGAAGGGTTGGTGGGGTCGCGCTCGTTCCGTTTCAGCGCTGAATCCTGGACGATCCAGATCGAGTACCCCGTTGTAGCTCCAGATCAAGTCAAGTACTCCGTGATCGTCAGCAGTTCCGAGAGCGGCTTTGCCTGGGAAGGCATCGTGGATGCTGCCGGTAACATATCAGGCCGCATCGGAGCGGGACCCGAGGTACCGGTCGTGGCCTGGCTCGGCCATATCGCCAGCCTGCCGGCCGGCATGTCCGATGATGATGTCTTCATCCTGGGCACGGAAGGGGGGATGGAGTTCGGTCTTCGCGGGGTGGATTCGAGCGTGGAAGCACAAATCGCAGCGGTCCGTGATGCGGTCGGACAGGGTGAATTCGTCAACCTCTGGGGCAGCCTGATGTGCGAAGGCGAGGGTGTCTCCGGGTGCATGATCACGGCTGACCGCCTGCTGTACGGTGCGCCCTCTGAAACTCTGGATACGGTCGACGGCTGGGAAGGTGTCATCTACAGCGGTCCTTCCGGCCCACGCTCCGGTGGTGATGACTACTTCGTCCTTACCGGACGCTACCCGGTTGAGTACGGCATCTGGTCTCGTGATGAAGGCGTGCTGGCCGAACTCCAGGCGCTGCGCGACACCGGGACGGTGATCCGAATCTTCGGGCAGCTGATGGCCGGGGTTCCCGACTGGAACAACACCCAAATCCAGGTCGAGCGCTTTGAGGTCATCCAGGACCCCGGCGGCGAGGTCCCTGCCGCCCCCAGCTACCCCGAGGCGAGCACCAGGGAAGGCTGGATGGTGTACGACAATGAACGCTACGGATACCAGATCCAGTACCCTCCCGAAGCCACGCTGGAAGAATCCGGCATCCAGGGCTACCCCAGCGATGAGAACGGCATGCCGGTCGGTGGGTTGCCGGAGGGAGTAACCCAGGATACCTACTTCCAGTACCTGGAGCAGACGTATGGGAACAACCTGTGTGTCCAGATTCGGACCAGCCTGGGGTACATCATGATCTCTGCACCGGAGAACGCCGAGTTCCGGTATGCCATCTGCGGCCGGACCGGCGTGGGTGTGGCGGAAATCACCAACTTTGATCTGGATGTCCGGGCGAATGGCAAGTACTACACCGCTCAGGGCATGGATGTTCAGGCCGGTGGGGAATCGCTTACCGATCACAATGAAACCGTCCGCTTCACGCTGGAGGACGGCACCCGGATTGAATTTGGAGCCAGGCCGGTTGCCGACGCAACGTACGAAGATTACCTGATGAAGGGACGGCCGCTTCTCTTGAGCATTCTCGAAACCTATCTCAGCACGCGCTAGGTGCAGCTCCTGGCGATAAGGCCGCCCCGGATGAACCCCGGGGCGGCCTGGTTTTTATGTGAGTAACGAGGGTTGAATAGGATAGAATAAGCTCGCAGCAACCGCCGTGTAAACGAACAGGAGCGGAGATGAGCACTCCCAGCATGGATTTCCCCGAATGGTTCCCCGAGCTGCAGAACCCACCGCGCCTGCTGCTCGGCCCAGGCCCGAGCATGGTGCATCCACGCGTGCTGCGGGCCATGGCGAGCCCGCTTGTGGGTCACCTGGATCCCTACTTCCTGCAGGTGATGGAGAGGACGCAGACCCTGCTGCGGTATGTATTTGGCACGACGAATGACCTCACCATTCCGATTTCGGGAACGGGGAGTGCCGCCATGGAATCGGCGCTGGCGAATGTGATCGAGCCTGGCGACCCGGTCCTGATCTGCATCAACGGCTACTTCGGGGGCAGGCTGCAGGATATGGCCGGTCGTTATGGCGCACAGGTACGGACGATCGAGAAACCCTGGGGTGAGGTCTTTGAAACGAAGGAGATCGAGCAGGCACTGTCGGAGGGGCCGGCGAAGGTAGTTGCGATTGTCCAGGCTGAGACGTCCACCGGTGCGCTCCAGCCACTGTCTGAGATTGCCGAAGTGGTGCATGCTGCCGGAGCGCTTTTTCTGGTCGACGCAGTCACCTCCCTGGGCGGAATTCCGGTTGAGGTCGATCGAACCGGGATCGACATCTGCTACAGCGGCTCCCAGAAATGCCTCAGCTGTCCACCCGGACTTGGGCCGATCACTTTCGGCTCCCGGGCGATTAAGATCCTGCAATCGAGAGAGCACCCGGTGGCTAACTGGTATCTCGACCTGACAATGATCCAGAAATACTGGGGGAAGGAACGGACTTACCACCATACGGCTCCGATCAGCTCCAATTTCGCCCTATACGAAGGACTGCGAATCGTCGCCGAAGAGGGTCTCGAAGCACGTTACGAGCGTCATCGCCGCAATGCCGAGATGCTGTGGTCCGGCCTGCAGGATTTAGGGATGGAACTGCATGTCCCCGCGGCTCACCGCCTGCCCTCGCTCACGACCGTTCGGATCCCGAAGGGGGTGGACGGGAACGCCGTACGCCAGCGGTTGCTGGATGAATATCACATCGAGATCGCCGGCGGCCTGGGAGAGCTCAAGGGCAAGGTATGGCGCATCGGGTTGATGGGGTATTCTTCACTGCGTGAAAACGTGGAATTGCTGCTGGCCGCGTTGAAGGCGTCCTTGTGAAAGGTCTCTTTACGGGATCTGTTGGTTCGGAGGATTTTCTGCTTGAATAGGATCCGCTTGCTGATGCTCTTCTCGGATACCGGTGGCGGCCATCGCAGCGCGGGCGAAGCGGTGATCCAGGCCATTGAAGAACGGTACCCGAATCAATTCCAGATTCAGTTCGTCGATGCCTTCAAGGATTATGCCCCACCGCCCTTGAACTACTTGCCCGCGCTTTATCCCGACATGGTGCGGTATCCAACCCTGTGGAAGGTCGGCTACCGGCTGCTGGATGGGCGCCGCAGAGCTCAGGTGTTGAATCGTTCTGCCTGGCTCTATGTCCGGCGGGCGATGAACCGGCTAATCAAGGAGCATTCGGCAGACCTGGTGGTCTCTTTTCACCCCTTGTTTATCGCTCCCTACCTTTATGCCGAGAGGAATCCGCGCATCCCCTTCATCGTGGTGGTGACGGATTTGGTGAGCACACCCGCGTTCTGGTTCAACAAGCAGGTTGATCTTACGCTCGTCCCCACCGAAGAGGCACGGCAGCGCGCGCTGCAAAATGGCCTCCCGCCGGATCGGGTGCAGGTTACCGGGCTGCCCGTCGATCAGCGCTTCTGTGCGCCGGTGGACAATCGCAACCGGTTCCGGTCCGAGCTTGGCTGGCCGGAAGATCTTCCGATGGTGCTGCTCGTCGGTGGTGGGGAGGGAATGGGGCCGCTTCTCGAAACGGCGCGTGCCATCGCGGCATTGGATTGCGAACTCGGCCTGGCTGTTGTCACCGGCCGCAACACACGCTTGCGGCAGGAACTCCAGAAGTTCGATTGGGAAATCCCCACCTTCCTCTACGGTTTTGAACGCCGGATGCCGCAGCTGATGCGGGCTGCCGACCTGATCGTAACCAAAGCAGGGCCAGGGACGATTATCGAGGCTGTCAATTCTCATCTGCCGATGGTGCTGTACAGCCGTCTGCCAGGGCAGGAAGATGGGAATGTCGATTACGTGATGGACAACGGTCTCGGCGTATGGGCGCCAGGTCCCCGGCAGTCAGCCCTGGCCGTTCGACGATGGCTGCGATCCCCCGGGCTACTCGAAGACGCCACGCAGCGCTGCAGGCAGATCGCCCGGCCGGATGCCGCAGACCGGATTGCGGAGGCAATTGCAGGAACCTTTCGAGAATCCCGGTCTCCTGCCTCTCCCGACGGCCGTTATTCTGCTTCCGCGCAGCGATCCGCTCGATGATCCTGAAAAAACGCAGCGGGATCAGGCTTCCGGCGGAAGATCTCGCTGGCGTTGAATGAGAAGCATGGTCAAATCGTCGGATTGGAGTTCATCGCCGGTGAACCGGGCGATATCATCCAGGATCGACTGCAGCATTTCTTGAGCGGGTTTTTGGGCATGGATCTGCAGCAACTGGCGGAGACGGTCGATGCCGTAAGGCTGCACCTGCCCATTCAGGGCCTCCGTAACGCCATCGGTGTAGCACAGCACGACATCACCGGGCTCGAGGCGAACTTGCTTCTGCTCCAGCTGGATCGGCTCGAACAGTCCAAGCACAATCCCTTCCGCTTTCAGTTCTTCCACCGCATGATCGGCGGCATGCAGGTGAAGGGGGCGGTTGTGCCCGGCCAGGGCAAAGGTCAGTTCTCCACTGGGAATGCCGAGAGAACTATAGAAGACACTGAGAAACAAATCGGTGCGGGTGTCTTTGAGTAGCAGTTCATTGGCTCGCATCAGCGCCGCTGCCGGTTCTCTCCCGCTCAGGGCTGTTGACCGGATCGTGGTTCGACCGACCGCCATCAGTAGCGCTGCAGGCACTCCCTTGCCGGCCACATCCCCAATGACGATTCCCAGCTCCCGATGATCGCCCGGCAGCCAGAAGAAATCATAGAAATCTCCACCCACCTCTCGAGCCGCCAGGTTGCGGGCGGCAAATTGCCAGCCCGGCACGGTCGGCGCGGTTTCCGGCAGCAGGCTGAGCTGAATCTTGCGCCCGACCTGCAGCTCCTGCTCCATCCGCCGGCGTTCGATTTCTTCCTCTCGCAGGCGCGCCCTCTCAACGGCAATGGCACCCTGGTTGGCCATGAGCTGCAGCAGCCGCAGTTCGTCCTCGTCGCGTTTGCGAGCGGTACGCATGTCGAGGATCAGCACGCCGATGGAATGGTCTTCCGCCACCAGGGGGATGATGGCATGGCCCCGAAACCCCTCCGCCATGATCCACTCCGGAGCCCAATGGGTGGGATCGTAGCTCTCGAGGTCCTCCACGACCAACGGCTGCTGGGACATCATCACCAGGCCAGGACCGCTGTCGAGTTCGATCGGAATCGTATGATTCGCAGTCACTGGATCGACACTCCAGCCCGAAGCCGAGATGAAGGTGAGGTGTTTTCCGCTGGCATCAGGCAGGAGCATTGCGCAGGCATCGACCTGGAGCAGCCTCTTAATTTCTGCCACGAGAA
>JBJYWH010000191.1:4441-5813 GCA_046259355.1 Anaerolineales bacterium | reverse complement strand
CGTGCTCGGCCCCAGGATCATGACGAGGGCCTGCCGGGAGCAGAGTTCGAGCAGCGATTCCAGCGTATGGTTGATCAGCGCCATGCCGGTAATCGCCACCAAGTCTGCCGATGGGATGACCTGTGGCGCAGCGCTCGCGGGGAGATCGCCGTGTCGCGGATTCAAGCTCAAGACCGACAATTCCCCCACTTTCGCAGATAAGCCGGGCACAAAGGGAAAATGTCCGATCAGCACGACCCGCTTCCCGGCTCCGTACTGCACGATCATTTCTTCTGCATTTCCATCTTGATAATTCCCCGGCGGCAGTGGGGGCAGCATGGCATTGATGGCCGCCACGCCAATGCTGCAGCGAATCGGATGCTCTCGATCGCGGGCCAACTCAGCCAGAGCCCTTCCCGGCCGGTCCTGCAGGGATCCTGCCTCCGGCACATCGGGTTCGCCGCCGTGTTCGTGAGATCCTGCCAGGGTGGACGCCAGTCCACAGCGCAGTTCGCCGTCGACTTCCGCAGCAACGGCGGTCCAGTGCAGCCCGATAACGACGTCCGTTATCGGGGCATCCGGAAGGGTCAGAAGCAGATCCTCGATCAGGCTCATTCCACACCTCTTCTGGCTGACCAGCTGGGCGGATGAACGGTTGGTATGGAAAGCGTCCTGATTCGGCTTTCCGTTGGCAGCGGTTCCCGCCGTATCCATCACATCGAAGATCGGCTTGAAACCATCGCCTGTAGTTCCCTGCCGATAGCATACCTCATCCGGAATGAATATCGACCTGATTCCGGAAACCAGCCTGATGCGGATTTCAGGAACCACGATGAAAAAGGGCCTCCCGCATCACCGATGGCGGGCCTATGCCTGTCCCTGCTAATCCGTCATGGTTCTGCGCGAAAGCACCGCCTCGGTTCTTCATGAGATCCTGGCCGCTCAAGTCGATATTCCCTCACAGCCGCAACCCGAATGTTGACGCATGACCGCATCGGTGATACCGTGAAATCGAGGTGCCGGAAGCCACATCCTGCCGCACCGCATCGACCCTTTTCGGTCGCAGGCTTAAGACCAGGGCTCATGCTTGTGAATTTGGCGGGTCAAAGATGCAGATCAGATACAAGCAAGCTGGACGAAGGGATCGTCGTATCAGGGAAAAGATCTGGACGATTCCCCCCTCGCGGAAGAACCGGATCTGATGCAGGTTCAAACCCGGCCCCCCTCGAATGGTCAGCGATTAACATCCATAAAACGGCGGTGCTTCCGAGTCTGTTTGCTTTCCTTGTCGTTCCCCGCCCTGATCCTGGGCTCCTGCCAAGTGGTTCCACCCCCTGCCACGGTCCCGCACGATCTCGCGCAGGGCGAACAGCCGGCGCCAATGGGTGATGAG
>JBJYWH010000191.1:0-4341 GCA_046259355.1 Anaerolineales bacterium | reverse complement strand
CACGGTCCCGCACGATCTCGCGCAGGGCGAACAGCCGGCGCCAATGGGTGATGAGATTAGCCAACCGAATCCGACCGCGTTCCTGCCCGTGCCGCCAACCGCTGCCCAGGAGCCGGTTATACAGGAGCCGACCATGACTCCCACCAAGCGTGAGCAGCCGCTTACCCTCACCATCCTCTACGACAACAACCCATTTGATTCGCGGCTGCGGACTGCCTGGGGTTTCTCCGCGCTGCTTGAGTACGAAAGTTCCATCCTGCTCTTCGACACCGGCGGCGATGCCGGCACACTGCTGTTCAACATGGACGTGCTCGGGAAGGATCCATCCCGGATCGAATCGGTTGTCCTCTCCCACATCCACGACGATCACACCGGCGGAGTAGATGGCCTGCTATCGCAGGGTCTGGGGGCAACGGTTTATGTGCCCCCCTCTTTCGGCACTGCCTTCAAGAACCGCATTGCCGCACGGGTGCCGGTGGTCGAAGTGACGGCAGGACTGCCGCTCGCGAAGAATGTGTTCAGCACCGGTGAGATGGGAACCAGCATCCACGAACAGGCGCTGGTCGTCAAGACCGCTCGAGGTCTGGTGGTCATTACCGGGTGCGCGCATCCCGGCGTGGTTTCGATAGTGGCTCGAGCTCGCGAGCTCTTCGACCAGCCGGTCTACCTGGTGCTGGGTGGATTCCACCTGGGGAACGCCCGCCAGGCGGAACTGGAGGAGATTCTGTCCTCCTTCCGGGAAATGGGCGTTCAGAAAGTCGCACCCTGTCACTGCACCGGCGAGCGGGCCATCGCAGCCTTTCGCGAGGCGTACGGCGAGGATTTCATCCCGGCCGGGGTGGGATTCTCCATCGTGATCGAATAGCTCCTCCTGTTTGGACGCCCTGGACCTAATTTATTGAGCCGGAGGCCTGCGTCGGCCCTGGCGGACTTCACTGCCCGGGCGCTCCCGGCGGCAAACAGGCCAGCTGTCCTGACGGGAGCGAAGCGCAGGTCCCACCTATCACCCCCAGTGGGCCTTGAAAGGTGCATGGGGCATCCACAATCAGGCTGCTGCATGCTTCGAGCGCCGCGCGTGGCACAGCGCCCTGCGGGGCTTTCCCTTCAGGCACGATTTGGTTCATCTGCAGGTCGGATGTATGGACCTCGACCAGTATCCCGTCCCGGCCAGCAGCGGAATTGCCGGCGGAATGGAGTCGGGCTTCCCCACCGCGCACACAGCGAGCAAAATTCTCAACGCGAACCGCATCACCCTGCGGTCCGTGCCCATTGGGGTAATCATCAGCGCGGCCGGTCTTCGGGTCGCTGCGCTGCGCTCCGGCACCGTGCACATCGGTCCAGGCGCCGTTCATGAAACCCAGCGCCCGCCCGAAAGCGATGTAAGCTGACTGGATGCCATTCAGGCTGCTGGCGTGGGTGGTGCTGCTCCAGTAGTAGGGGTAGTCCGGCTGCCCGGCTTCGTTCGTGATCGAACTGACCTGGAACAGCGGATCGATCGCTGCCGAGCCCGTGGCGCCGGGTGAACGAGTGTAATCGACGATGCTCTGCAGTTCCTTGATATCGGGAAGACGCCAGTCGTCATATCCGGCCAGATCCAGATTCTCGCAGTACGCCAGGGCGGCCTCCCAACTCAGCGCCAAACCGCTGTCAACCTGCTCCCAGGTCAGCCCGGTCGCATGATCGCGGATCGTGCCGTCGTCGTTGTCCAGGTAGTCGTTCACACCGTAGCCCTCACCACCGCGGACGTAGAGCACAAAAAAGCTCTTGACCCCACGACCGGGCATGGAATCGGCCGGGTAGCCCTTGATGCGCCCATCGGCGAAGTTGACCCCGAACATGGTGCGGGCGCCGTTCATGGTCGTGGCGCTGTAGAGTGTGCCGCTGGCGAATTGCGAATCGATGAGGCGCTCGCCGGCTCCGGTGTCCCCATAGGCGAACTCGAAGTAGCGGGTATCGAGAAATGGGATCAGGTATGCAGCGCCCCCTTCCCCGAGCGCGCTGGGATCGGTGCCATCAAAGAGAATGAGCGAATACAGTTCCTTGATCGACGGCAGGCGCCAATCACGGTATCCAGCCAAACGGAACGTCTCCGCTCCCGCCAGCGCTTCCTCGTAGCTGAGCTTATCGGCCGCATCGATGCGGCCATCCCCATTCAAGTCCGGTGATCCGCTCCACATCAGCCCGGTGACGTTATCAAGAATGGTCCCGTCGCCATTGTCGGTGTAGTCGGGTGGCTTATGCTGGTATTGAGCATCCTGGCCGAAGAGCGCCTGACTCTCGATCGGGCAGACGATGACCGACCCGAGATTGTCGTAGCATCTTCCCTGACCGGTATCAACGACCGGGTATCCATATCCGGAGTCCGGCAATTCGACAGACTCCCGATCAGGCTCCAACACCGGCGTTGTTGCTGGCAAGGGAGAAGTCCCTGTCAGCCCACTCGGGCTCATCGGCGAGCCCACCGCGCATCCTGCTGCGCCGAACACAGCCATGATGACGATACCCCACAACCCAATTTTCATTCTTCTTGACTCCGCTCCTGGGTCTCGTACGGCTGGGGTTGACCCCACGGTCTTTATATAGCGGAATGATATGCAGAAGTGATGAAGATGATGTAAAAACTCGCGCTGTGCATGGAGGTATTCCAGCCTACGACAGACCTAAACTCCAAAAAGCCTTCTCATTAATAAAGGAAAGCGCCCTTGCGGGCGCTTGCATAAACCGAGGTTGATGGTTTCTACGGGGCTGGCGCACCCCAGGCGAGGTCATCAAACCGCGATACGAAATTCTCGTTAAAATACGATTTGTAGTCCGTTCGGCCCTGCAAATAATATCCGAAAAACGCGGTAGCGAAATGGTTGATACGGGCCACCTGTTTCCCGTTCGTGACGAGCAAATGACCCTGCCCGACGAATGAAATCAAGTACTTCTCGGGGGTTCCGATGTGCTCATATTCATATACGGGTTCAACCTGGTAGGGGGTAATGGTATCCCTCGTTCCAGCGATGATCAGCGTAGGCCGGTCCACAGCCGCCAACCCGCGCTCACCGAATATCCACGCTCCGGCAGCTGCCATCGGCATGACAGCGCGAATCCGTTCATCGGTCACAGGCTGCCAGAGTCCATCCGTGCTCGAGGTAATACCCTCTCCGGCATGTTGGCTGAACGCCTGCCATCGATTCGCAAGTGGACACAGCCACCCGACCTGCAAATCCAGTTCCGGTGGATGATTTTCAAGCTGCTCGGCACAACGCGCAAGGAAATTTTCCGGATCGACGCGCGCACCACTGACGAAAAGAGTCTTGTCACCATCCGAAGAATACCCGGCCACTCCAACGTGGTCGGTATCGATCACGCCTTCGAACCCTTCTGGCGGCTCATCCGCCAGCTGGTTGAGAACAAACAGCAGGTCGAGGGGATGGTCGAGTATTTGAACATCCCAGGCGTCGAGTTCATAAAGATTCGGGTATTCCACCGTTGCCATAACAAACCCATACGAGGCTAGCTGCGAACGGAAGATCATACTGCCCGAATTGGGTGAGGTAAGAATAAGCGGATAGGGCGCTCCGCTCGTGTCGGGGACCGCGCCCTCGTAGATCACTTTTCCGTTGGCATCAGTTTGTTTTAGCGCCGGATACCTCAGGCTGACTCCCACCTTACGGTTGTTGCGGTTCGCGTCCGACAGCGTGATTTCGATCGTACCAACGTAATACGGCCCTCGTTCAGCCAGTGGAAATGGGTTTGGCGTCGGACTCGCCTGCGGCTGGATTTCGATTTCTGGCACAGACGTCGCCACCGTGGTCTGTGTTGCTGTCTCCTGCGAACTGCAGTTGCCCAGCACAACGAACATCAGAAACCCAAGCAATACGTGCAATGCCGTTTTCTTGTGTTCCATTCTTCCTCCTGGGCCCACCTCACTGCGGTGTACTTGAAACGATGTATGGTCGGCATTTACGCCCTTGCCGATCAGCTGGCTGATATCACCCTGCTCCTGACCCGAACGACCGTAGAATCCTGCTGAATGTGATCCTCAGGAATCGGCTTGTACCCCGGGGATTGCAGGCAGGGGAATTCCTTCTCACCAGGTGCCGCTTTCCATTTCCTCAGCAGCAACCACCACTTGAGTGGCGGTGGATCGAACCGATGAGAAATTGCATGGGGCGTGAATATGAGGCGAATCTGCAGGAGCCGTTCATTCCAGGAACTTCGTGAAAAAGACGGCCTGGCTCGAGCGGTTGACGCGAAATGATATGGGTCACACACGCACCCATGGGCCTTGATGGGGAATTCAGGAGATCTCTGAGCGTGCGTTGCGACTCCTGCTCTGACCGTTAGCGCGAG
>JBJYWH010000190.1:0-10061 GCA_046259355.1 Anaerolineales bacterium | reverse complement strand
TTCCCCGGAGACCCTGCGAATCGGTCTTTCGATTTGCAAGCTCCTGATCGTTTTATGCTGCCTGGACGTGCAGTCCGGCCCGGTTCCGGGTCGATGCCGCGAAGAAATGAAAACGCCCCATCCAACATCGATGGGGCGTTGAGCAGGACCTATGCTCGGGGTCAACCGCCGCCGCGCGCTTTAATGGCCTCGGTCAGGGCTTGCTCATGCTGACTTGCATCCGCTTCGAGCGCCTCCAGTTCTGCCAGCCAGGTCTCTACCTGAGACGTTTTTTTCAAACTGCCGGCGTTGATGCGGACATTCATTCCGGCCGCGGTCAGGCAGGCCCGGGCCATGGCCCCGGCCGAGCCGGCGTCGCTGACGGCGTTCACGTTCGCGGACCGGGCGACTTCCTCGGCCAATTCCAGCAGTGTGACGGCCTGCCGGCATACCTCCAGTGGAACCTGGGCAGCATGCACGGTCGCCTGCTCGATCGCCTGCTGGCGGATTTGCTGCTGCGCCTCGGTCTCTTTGGGAAGACGGTAAGCCGCCATGACGGCTTCGAAGGCCTGAGCGTCACGCTCCACGCCGCCGCGCAGGACCGTTCTCAGTTCATCCGCCTGGTGCGCGATTTCCTTCATCCGGCTTTCAACGGCTTGATATTTCTTCTTACCGATCGTCACGCGGGCAACCATGGCGACCAGCCCGGCGGCCATCGCCCCGGCATAGGCAGCCGCTGAACCGCCGCCCGGCGTGGGGTCACCCGAGGCAAGCGCCTCGAGGAATGGATCCCCGGCCGCCTGGTCAGCGCGCATCGCCGCGAACAGGCGGGTCTCCAGCACCTGGTCGGGCTCGAATTGATCGAGCTGCAGGTACCAGCGGGCCGCTTCGATCAAGCCCGGCTGCGGGATCAACCCGACCAGCTCGGAGTGGTGGATGGTTACACCATGCCGATGGGCTTCGCTCCGAATGAGTTCGACCACACGCGCGAGCGGTGTACGGGTGTAGTCGGTCAGGTTCATCGAAACCTGGGCCCGGCCCTCGACCAGCATCCCCAGCGCCTTCACGTAGCGCAGCCCGCCCGACGAATGCCGGATCGCACGGGCGATGGAATCGGCTACGGCGACGTCGTCTGTTGTCAGGTACACGTTGTAGGCGATTAACGGCACCCTGGCGCCGATCACAACGGCACCGGCGGGTCCAAGCCTGGTCGGGCCATAGTCGGGGATACGGTCAGGGTCGCTCAGGATGGATTCTTTCAGGCCCTCATACTCCCCTTTACGGATGTCCGCCAGGTTGACACGATCCGGGCGGCTGGCCGCAAACTCGTAAAGGTAAACCGGGATTTCGAGCTCCTCCCCGACGCGCGCTCCCAGCCGTTTGGCGAGCTGGATGCACTCATCCATCGTCACGCCCTGAATCGGCACAAAGGGGACGACATCGGTCGCGCCGATGCGAGGGTGTTCTCCCTGATGTTCATCGAGATTGATCAATTCGGCTGCCCGGGCGATGCCGGAAAAGGCCGCCTCGAGCACACCTTCCGGGTTGCCCGCAAAGGTGATGACCGACCGGTTGTGATCCGGATCCATGTGCCGGTCGAGGACATGCACTCCCTGGATGGAGGCGATGGCGGCTTCAATCTCGTCCACAACTTCGCGCCGCCGGCCCTCGGAGAAGTTCGGAATGCACTCAACAATTGGTTGTTCCATGGCTGTCCTTTCCATCCTGCTCCGAGCGCGATTATAGCCCAGCCGGGCTCCTATCCAAGCTCCATGGCGGCGGATCTCAGGGTGCAGTGACCGCGCGCCAGACCCGGTCGAGCGTTTGCAGGGCGGTCAGATTGCGGACCGGCCAGGCCCGCTGCATGGCTTCCGGGTTGCCGAATTCGTTCAGGCCGAAGGTCAGGTGCGCCTGGTCCTCATCGAGTCCATTCGAGGGCAGCCCCTGTACCGCCCGCCAGAAGTTCCACAATGGCAGCTGGTATTCGACTGCCAGGCGGTACAGGGTGCGGTTGATGCTTCCGTCGCCCTCCAGGTTGTCAGCCTTCAATCCGATGATCGGCACCACGCCCTGCGCGAGGGAGAATTCGATGATCTTGCGCATCTGGCCTTCGAATTCATCCAGGTGCAGGTAATCATTTGTGCCGAGCAGGATGAAGACGTAGCTCGGCCGGTGCAGGCGGAATTCGCATGCCAGCGGTGTCTCACCCGGCTGGCATTGTGTTGGATCAGCCCAGAGCGGGGCGAAAACGGAGGCCGCGTTGAAGCCCTGACGTGCAGCCAGGCTCTGGCGGGAGAATGAACCCTGGAAGGTGTCGATCACCGGCTGGAGTTCCGCGTAGGGGCCCAGGTCGTACGTGGGTGGATGCACATCGAAAGGTGCCAGGAACCAGCTTGTGAAGGTTTCCGAGTCACCGATCTTCGAGAATGCATGGGGGTCATTGCCCAGGGATTGACCGATCTCGTAAACGCTGCGCATCGCCGCGCTGACATCCGGCAGCACCGGGGCATCCTGCCATGCGTCCGGTGCCGGCGTTGAGGTGGCCGTCGGCGCGATGGGCTCCGGCGTCGCCGGGGACGGCGCCAGCGGGACCGTCGAAGTCACCATGGCTGGAGTTGGCGAGGCAGGCTGCGTGGTGGGTGTGCTCAAGGGTGAATCCACGTCCGAACGGCACGCGGATGCCAGGAGCGACAGAAGGATCAGCGCGGCGAAGGGCTTCGTCTTTTGCAGTGAGGGGGAGATTTTGTTTTCCATCGGCAGGAGTCTAACATGAAGGATGGTGTGTGGAATGATGGGTTGTGCGGTCGATGAAAAAAAGCTACATTGGGTACGGCTCGCAGGAATGAGTGGGATCTCTTGATCATCCCTTTGCAAACTCCCCAAGGCCACCCCCTCTCAGAACGCGCAGACTTCCGGGGCGTCCCGGTCGGTACGGGCGATACTCGATCCCGGCCGATCTCAGGCGCAATGGCCGGAAAGCCCGTATCGAAAAAGCCCGGCAACCCGAGACTGAAACCCGGCCGAACCCCGCTCCTTTTGCTGCTGCTCCTCATTCTCTGTGGCGCCTGCAGGGTTGCCCCTGGGGAGATTGAAGACCTGGATCAGGACAATCCTGAAATTCCAACGGTTGGGTCAGCGGCAGGGAGCGAAGCAGCAGCCTTCGATTGCCCGGCGAAGATCCCTGACTGGGTCGTCGGGATGGAACCGCGCCGCGCGGGCCCTCAGCCCGAACCCGCCCCACGCACAGCCTATGTGGATCCCACGTACGGAACGTGTGTCATTCGGGTCACCGATCGTGCGACGGACCCCGAAGACAACGATCCCTCGCCGGGGTTGAAGAACGAGTACTCCCGCGTGCAGTCATTCAACGCGGATGGTTCACTGCTTCTCCTTCGCAGTCTTGAAGCGAACTGGTATCTCTACGACGCACGGGTGTTGGAACCCCTGGCTCAGCTTCCACTCGGTGTGGATCCGCGCTGGGACCCTCTCGAACCCCTCCGGATCTACAGCATCGACGGTACGCGGCTGCTGGCGACCGACCTTCGAGCGGGTCTCCAGACGGTCGTCCATGATTTCCAGGAGGATTTTCCCGGCCGGCCTCTGGCAGCGGTCTGGACGCGATACGAGGGCAGCCCCTCGGTCGATGGAAACACGTGGGGCTTCCTGGTCCAGGACGAAGACTGGCAGTCTATTGCGCTGCTCGTGTACGACCGGCCTTCCGATCGCGTCATCGCCGTGCGCGAGCTGCCACAGCAGCTGGAGATCGATTCGGTCACCATCAGCCCGTTGGGCCGCTACCTGCTGGTGTACCACGATGAAATTTGCGCACCGGGTCGGAGGGTCGACGATCGAAATCCATGCGGCTTGATGGTGTATGACCGGGACCTGGAAAGGGTTCGCAACCTGCTGCCCGTGGTCGGGCACTCGGACACCGCGCTGGATGCGAATGGGCGGGAGGTGCTGATCTTCCAGGACATCCAGCAGGACGAGATCTCGATGCTGGATCTTGAGAGCGGGGTGATCACCCACCTGCTGGAGATCGATTTCAGCCACTCGCCGCTCGGTTTCCATTTTTCGGGCCGCGCGCTCAGCGTGCCTGGATGGGCCCTGGTTTCGACTCACGAGGGAGCCCGGCCGGCAGCGACCTGGATGGACGATGTGATCTTCGCTCTGGAGCTCAAACCGGGCGGGCGGGTTGTCCGTCTGGCTTCCACGTATTCCATCGTTGACAGCCGCCAGGAGCACGATTACTGGGCCGAACCGCATGCCAGCGTGAACCCGGATTTCACGCGCGTGGTGTTCACCAGCAACTGGGGGCGGTCGGGAACCGGCGCGGTCGATACGTACATGATTGTGCTTCCCGATGATTGGTTGAACACGCTGCCCTGACAGACCCTACCACCGCAGGAGGAGGAATATGAAGCGGCATTCTCTGCAGGTCCTCTTGATCGCGCTTGTCGTCACGCTGGTTGCCCTGGGAACGATCGCGGTCGTCGATGCGCAGGAAGACGAATTCCGGGAGACGTTCGACGATCCCTCTCTTCCGGGATGGGAGCTTTCTCCACAGGCGGCTGTTTTCGACGGTGCCCTGCATCTCGATCCGGGTGGTTTCGCTTTTCTCCCGCTGTCTTCGCAGTCGATTCGAGTCCGGCTCGTGCGCCTGGGTCAAGCGCAGGTTCAGGTGCACTATCAGCGCACCGAATCAAGCGCGTATTTCCTCTCCATTCGGCCCGACAGCATGGCGGTATTCCAGGAGGGATCAGGCCAGGTCAAGGAGGTGGCCGGGACAGACATCGGCTTGCAGTCGGATCGCTGGGTGGAAGTGACCCTTCGAGTCACCCCCGAGGGGCACCAGATTCGCGTCCCGGAGATCGGGGTTTCGATCGATTTCATGCCGATGGAGGATCTGCCTCCCGGTGGGGTGTTGCTGCGAGCGGAAGGGGAGGGCGGGGCGGTTTTCGATGATCTGGTGCTGGAGGGGCTGCTCCCGGTCGAGGGATCGGAAATACCGGAAGGGGGCGGGGACGATGTCGCGCCAGCGCCGGAGGACCAGCGGCCGGGGCAGGGCAGGATCGGCGACGAAGAGAGCTGGACGTATTGTGGAGGACCGTCCGGCGGGTTGGGCTACGACATCCGCATGCATCCCGAGGACCATGACATCGTGTACGTCAGCGATGGAAAAGCCGGGGTGTTCAAGTCCTACGATCGCGGCCTGACCTGGCAGCCGGCCAGCAATGGAATCACGACCCGACTGGGTGCGTCGAGCGATGAGATCCCGGTGTTTTCGATCTCAATCGATCCCAACAATCCCGAACGATTGTGGGCCGGTACGCAGTATTCGAGCGGTGTCTACCGCACCGACGATGGCGGACAGAATTGGGTCATGATGAACCGAGGTGTACAGGAAGAATTCATCTCGGTGCGCGGTTTCACAGTAGAACCAGGCAACTCGGACGTGGTTTATATGGCGGGGGAGGTGTCGAGCTGGGAGTGGCATGGTGAAGCCCTCCCGGGGCTCGGCCTGGATCAGACCCGGGGTGTGGTTTACAAGACCACAGATGCCGGCGAGCGCTGGACGCGCATCTGGTACGGCGACAACCTGGCGCGCTATATCTGGATCAACCCGCAGGACACCGACCTGATCTACGTCTCGACTGGCATCTTCGACCGGGAGGCAGCCAATGCGATCCCCGAACAGCGCAAGCCGGGTGGAGTGGGCGTGCTACGCAGCCATGACGGCGGTCGAACCTGGGAGGTGCTCGGTGTCGAGAACGGTTTCGATCCGATGGATCTGTATATCGGCAGCCTGTACATGCACCCACAGAATCCACAGATCCTGTATGCTGCGGCCGGAAACGACCCCTACGGACCTGCGGGAGGGCTGTACCGCACCGAAGACGGGGGCGATACCTGGAAGGAATTGATCGATACGCCCAACTTGAGCGTGGTGGAGGTGTGTGAATCCAACCCGGTTGTGATCTACGCTGCCTCGCTCAGCCGCTTCTTGCGCAGCACGGACGGAGGCGAGACCTGGACCGAGCCGAACGAAGGGGCGCATTTCTGGGGTCCGGATGGCATTCCCGCTGGCTTTCCGATCGATGCCCAATGTGACCTGGATGATCCCAATCGACTGCTCATGAATAATTACGTTGGGGGCGCATTCCTGACTGAAGACGGCGGGCGGACCTGGATCAACTCCAGCCGCGGCTACACCGGCGCCATGATGAGTCAGATCAGCCTGGCGAAAGATGGCGCCGCCAGGCTCTATGCTTCTGCCCGCAGCGGGCTTTTCCGGTCGGATGATGGATGCACGGAATGGGAAGGCATTGCCCGCGGACCGGCCGGAACATTGGAGGGCGTTGCGATCGCGGTGGATCCGTTCGATCCGCAGCACGCGCTGAGTACGCTGCAGGATGCCGGGCCCGGCCCGAAGGTGACCTGGGATGGGGGTGCCACCTGGGAGGGGATTGACACCGGCCTCTGGACGCCGGAGCAGTTCAGCCAGCAGATGATCACCCGCTTCCGGTTCGATCCGGCCCGGCCGGGACGGGTGCTGGGCAGCGTTCAGAATATCATGTGCTATGAGAGGACCTGGTGTGAAGATACAGTCGGCGAAGGCTTGCTCCTCTCTGATGATGGTGGCCGGACATGGCGGCGGACCTCGCTGGCGACGGGAAATGTGACCGCCCTAGCTCCCTCGCCAGCCGAAGAGGGAGTGTGGTATGCCGCACTGTATGCAGAAGGACTTTTCCGCTCGAATGATGGTGGTGAAAGCTGGTCGCAAGTCAACGCCAGGCCCTTTCCGGCCAATCTCGATCTCGAGAATATCCCGCCCGAGGTGCGACAGGAAGTGGCGCTGAGAGCGCTGGCGGTCGATCCAGATGACTCCGACTTGCTTTACGCTGGGATCTTCCGGGCGGGCTTTGCACTCAGCCGCGACGGCGGGCGCAGCTGGGAGTCATCCTCGGCCGGGCTGCCGCCGGAAACCCAGGCGATGGACCTGCTGGTCGACCCGACCGACTCAGAGACGCTGTACCTGGGCACGCTCGACAGCGGCGTGTTCGTTTCGACCGATGCTGGCTCCACCTGGCACGCGATGAACGACGGCCTGATCAATCGCGCTGTTGAGGATCTGGAAATTTCTGTTGATGGAAACAACCTCTACGCCTCAACGGAAGGCGCGGGAGTCTTCCGTTTTGGGCCGGCACCGCTTCCCGTCGTAAAGCTGGATGAGGCCTCGGAACAACCCAGCAAGCCTGCAGAGGGCGGGGAGGGGCAGCGGGGAGAACCGGCCGCCTCCGGGCTGGACGGGGAATCTGTGGAAGAGACGAAAGGCGGCTGGTGTCCCGGCAGCTATCTGCCGTTCACCTTCGCCCTCGGATGGGTGTGGTTTGCCCGCCGCCGGCGGTAGGGACGAAGCATGGAAGGACAAGCGCACCGCCAGAGCACGCTGAGCATGCTCCTATCCGGCCCTGAGCCAATCGCTCCTGCTTGCAGCATCCGGTGCGTCCGTCGAAGGAAATTGGCCTCTCGCCCTCGGCGCGGGCTTACGCGCTTCATCGCTCTGGCCGGCATGGTCTTCGTGCTGTGTTCTGGCTGCCGCACGGGAGAATTGAATCCGGCAGGGGATAGCGCAGCAACAGCCGCTGGAGGACGGGCGGGAACGACGGCCGCCAATCCGATCGCGCCGATTGCAAGGACCGCTGCCGGGGTCGTGGTCGATGAGTCCGGTCCCGTGCCGGGAGCGATCGTGCGCGCCCAGGCTACCGATCGCTGGGTGCAGGCGGACGAGAATGGAAATTTCGTGCTTGGTTTGGATGGGCTTGGTCTTGACCCCGTACATCTAACAGCCTGGGCGGAGGGGTATTTCTGCGGCGGCCCGGTCCCGGCATCACCGGGCGAGCAAAGCCTGGTTCTTGAACTGCATGCGCACGCCGACCAGGACAACCCGGCATATGCCTGGCTGCCCTCGACGGTGCAGGCCGGCCAGGGCGAAGACCAGGGCTGCGCCGCCTGTCACAGCCGGCAGGAGAGCGGCCCGGATATTACCCTGCCGGTGGATCAGTGGCTGGAGGACGCTCACTCGCAAACCGCCTCCAACCCGCGTTTCCTGACCATGTACTACGGCACCAACCTCGCCGGCGAGCAAAGTCCGCCCACCCGCTTCGCCAGCACGCGGGATTATGGCGCGCTTCCGATACCGCCCGACCCGAATCAACCCTATTTCGGGCCGGGTTATAAATTGGACTTTCCACAGTCAGCCGGGAACTGCGGCGCGTGTCACCTCCCGGCGGCAGCGGTTAATGATGCGTATGGGGTGGATCCCGGTGGTGTCAGCGGCCCGGAAGCAGAGGGCATCTCCTGCGATTTTTGCCACAAGGTGTGGAACGTTCAACTCGACTCAGAGACAGGGCTGCCGCAGGACAACATGCCCGGTGTCCTCTCGCTGTCCTTCCGCCGGCCATCCGAGGGCCATCAATTCTTTGCTGGCCCGTACGATGACGTCGCGCCGGGTGAGGATACCTACTCGCCGCTGCAGAACGAGAGCGCATTCTGCGCTGCCTGTCACTATGGTGTCTTCTGGGACACCGTGATCTACAACTCGTTTGGGGAGTGGCTCGAAAGCCCCTACAGTGACCCGATGACAGGCAGGACCTGCCAGGACTGCCATATGCCGCACACCGGCGCCACCCGCTTTGCGCTCGAATCGGCTGGTGGGCTGGAGCGTGATCCGGCTGGGATCTTCAGCCATCGCATGCTCGGCGCGCGCGATGTGGATTTTCTACGGGAAGGGTTGGCCTTCAGCGCTTCGGTTTCACAGACCGAAGCCCGGATCCTGGTTGACGTCACACTCCGCAACGACAACACCGGTCACAATTTTCCCACCGACAGCCCCCTGCGGCAGCTGCTGCTGATCGTGGAAGCCCAGGATTCAAGCGGCAGAACCCTTGAACAGTTTGATGGGCCGCGGCTTCCATCCTGGGCCGGTGAAGGAACGCCGTCAAATGGATACTACGGCGGCTTGCCGGGAAAAAGCTATGCGCTGGTACTGGAGGAACGCTGGACCGGGGTCTCGCCCACCGGTGCCTACTGGAACCCGGTGCGTGTCCTGGAAGACACCCGCCTGGGACCATTCCAGGTTGACAAGCAGCAATTCCAATTTGCTGATCCGGACCCCGGGGCGTCCGTGGTCCACGTTCGCCTGGTTTTCCGCCGGGCTTTCATCGAGCTGGCTGACCAGAAGTTATGGCAGCACGAGGACCTTGTTCTGTACGATGAGGTGCTGCAAACCGGGCCGTAACGAGCTCGAGTTCCGCCGATACGGGATTCAGCCCGTATTCCACTCTGCAAGATTCGCGTAAGAAGTCTCGGATAGAATCTTACCCATTGCGAAGAAAATTTAATAAGCGAGGAACCGAATGCGCCATCGATAGCTGCCAACCTTCATCACCGCAGTGGGGCTGATCCTGCTGGCAGCCTGTCAAACCAGTACGCCTGCGGCTGACCCTGCAGCGGTGCCAGTCGACGTACCGTCGACCGCGCCCACTCCGGCGCCCATGATGGACCAGCAAGCCGACGTGCCCACTCTGACCCCGGTCAAGTCTGCCCTGGAGGCGACCGATCCAGCCACGGTCCAGCTGGGATCCGGCGAGCCGCTGCTGGTGGAGTTCTTCGCGTTCTGGTGACCGACCTGCCGTGCGCTGGCGCCCATCGTGCATGGGCTGGAGGCGGAGTACGCCGGTAGGGTCCGTTTTGTTTATCTCGATATCGATGACCCGGCTGTAGCACCCTTCAAGCGCGAGCTGGGATACCGGGTCCAACCGCACATTTTTCTGCTGGATGGTTCCAGCCAGATTGTGGGACAGTGGCTGGGCGCCGTCACGGCGGAGGATCTCGAGTCGGCCCTGGGCCAGATCTCGCCGTAGGACCGGCGCAGGATGCGGGCGGCGGCCGGGCCCGCCGCTTACTGGAATCGGATCATTCCCCGCCCAATTCTCGCCGGGCGATGACCATGCGCTGCACTTCGCTGGTGCCCTCGCCGATGGTCATCAGGCGCGCATCGCGGTACATGCGTTCCACCG
>JBJYWH010000189.1:0-8715 GCA_046259355.1 Anaerolineales bacterium | reverse complement strand
TCCAGCTCGCCCCGTTCAGCCGTTCGCTGCGTCAATTCATGGGTCATTGAATGGACCCTTGATCCCGGGGAAGATGCATCGCCCGCGAAGCGGGCTTCTGGTACGCCGATCCGGACTCTCGCTATGGGTTTCGATTCCCCGGTTGTATCGATGCATTCGTCACTTGAGCCGCTGCTGAATGTAATCACGAAGTGCTGCCGCGTTGTTCAATTCTTCTTCCTTGCTCGAATAGAGGAACGTCACGTGCTGGCCTTTGATCCGCTCGACCAGATCGTTCACGACATCCGGCTGCGCGTTGAGTTCGGCGCAATAACGCTTTTGAAACTCCAGCCAGCGGTTGGGTTGATGGCCGTACCACTTGCGCAGTTCATCAGACGGCGCGATCTCCTTCGCCCAGAAATCGAGCCGGGCCTTTTCCTTCGACATCCCTCGGGGCCAGAGGCGATCCACGAGCACGCGCATACCGTCTGACTTCGCATAGGGTTGGTAAATTCGTTTCAAATCAATTTGAGTCATGTTCACCCTTCCTGCGGTCCAGGATAACCCTACTTCCAGGGCCTATAAGATCTCCTGCTATCCGGTGGGCGGGGAAGGATCGAATCTCCGGTCGGATCCTCAGGCTGAGCCTGTAGATCTGTACTCAGAGGCCAGGATGGAGTAGATCGCCGCGTCATTGAATGACTCAAAGCGGTAGAGCGATTCGCGCAGGACACCCTCGAAGCGCATCCCGGCTTTCTGCATCACCCGGCCGGAGGCCGGGTTCTTCGTCATATGGCGGGCGTAGATGCGGTTCAAACCAAGCTTTTTAAACCCGAAGGCGATTACAGCCTTGGAGGCTTCGGTCGCATAGCCCTGATTCCAGAACGGCTTGCCGATCCAGTAGCCGAATTCCGCAGCGCGATTGGTCTTGTCCACGTGAATGCCGATCGCCCCCACGAGCTCACCGGATTCTCGCAAGGTTATCGCGAAAGTCACGGATTCACCCTCATCGAATGCCTGTTGGTGCCCGGAAATCCACTCGCGCGCCATGGACTCATCGTACGGATGCGGGATATTGGCCGTCATCCTGGCGATGTCCCAATCCCCGCAGTATCTCGCGACGTCGGGAGCATCCTTCAATGTGAACGGCCGCAGGTGCAGCCGTTTTGTGAAGAGATCACGCCTACCGGTCATCACCCCTGCTCCCGCAGTCCGAGGCCTCAATCCTCATCGTCTTCTTGATCCCAGTACTCGTCATCCTCGGGATCGGGTTCATAGACGTTCACCCCGCAGTTAGGGCAGCGAGTCAATTCATAGTAGAAGTAGGCCCCGCAGCGTGCGCATTCGACTTCATCGTCCGCCGGTGGAGGCGTAATGCTGGTCGGCATGCCGACATCATACAACAGATTTGCCACCTGCCGGAAAGGAGACCGGACAGGCGGCTGCGTTTCGGATATTATTAGGTAGGATACCGAACTCTTTACGCATTTGAGAAAGGAAGAATTCATGAAACAAGCTGACAGAACAGCTGTTCTTGGGACACCCCTGGCAGTCATCGCGGCCGCGCTGGTTGCGGTGGCCGGCAGCCAGGGCGGACAGACGGTTGGCGCTTTTCCCATTTTCGCCCTCTGCTTCCTGACCGCATTCGTCATCCAATGGTTGGCCTTCATCCCGGCCTACCTGGCACAAACCGAAAAATTCTACGATCTGACCGGGAGCCTGACGTACATCACGGTGATCGTCCTTGCAGTTCTGCTCAGCAATCCCAAGGACGCCAGGTCTCTGCTGTTTCTGGCGCTCGTCGGGATTTGGGCTGTGCGGCTCGGTTCATTTCTCTTCATGCGTATTCGCAGGGCCGGGGAGGACACTCGCTTTGATGAGATCAAGCCCTCGTTCCCGCGCTTCCTGCTCACCTGGACCCTGCAAGGCCTGTGGGTTTCGCTGACCCTTTCGGCGGCGCTCGCTGCCATCACTTCGATGCGCCATGTCGATTTTGGCATCTTCGCTGCGCTCGGGCTGGTCGTGTGGTTGGTCGGTTTTGGCATCGAGGTCGCAGCTGACCAGCAGAAGAAGACCTTCCGGGCCGATCCTGCAAACGCAGGGAAATTCATCCAATCCGGTCTCTGGGCCTGGTCGCGCCACCCCAATTATTTCGGTGAGATCGTGCTTTGGATTGGCGTCGCGCTGATCGCGGTTCCCGTGCTACGCGGCTGGCAGTGGGTCACATTGATTTCGCCTATTTTTGTCTTCCTGCTGCTCACACGGGTGAGCGGCGTGCCCATGCTGGAAGCCCGTGCGGACGAGAAATGGGGCGGCCAGCCGGAATATGAGGCCTACAAAGCAAAAACTCCCGTCCTGCTGATGAAACCGCCAAAATAATCCCGTCGAGCGCGCAGGGATCCGACACGCAGGCGCCGGTGCGATCGCACCGGCGCTCGCTATCCCACCGGCCAGATCCGCTCTGATATCTCTCACAGCGTGCCGACTTCAAGCCTTGTGGCGATCTCCGGATGAAGCCACGCCCACCCATCCTTCCGCAAACCGCAGTCAAGCCAGAGCATAGAGCTTGTGCCTTACCGGACGCACAGCGATACAAACCATGCGGTGTCTTCGAAGGTTTGCCCGGCGTTTACGCCCTTACTCCGCAAGCGTCACCCGACAGCATTGGTCCCACGGCCGCGCTCCGCCGGCTATCCCACCACAGATGATTTCTCTTCCATGAATGCCAGGAGCACGGGAAGGGTCGTATCGATTTCATCGAACGCGGTATTGTGATCCATCCCGGCCAGGATTCGTGTCCTCACCTTTGATCCCGGAATGGCCGCCTCATATTCCCGCATGCTCGCCAGGGCATCCTTATCTTCAGAGCCAGCGACCCAGAGCGTCGGGCACAACATTTCCGCTGGAGTCACGACCGGCCAATCGAGCATCGCCCGCACCCAGGCCAGCATAACCCGCACGTCAAAGTTCGACAGCAGTTCCTGATCGGCGGGCGAAAGCGAGCTGGTCTGGATTTCCCCAGACGCCAACCCGGCCAGAATCGGCGGCCAATGCTGACAGAAGACCTCCGCCTCGCGCCTCAATCGTCCTTCCACGCCGCGGCCAAATGTCGCACCGGGCAGGATCATCCGCTCGATGCGATCCGTGTGGGCTGCCAGAAAGCGGCAGATCTTGCTGCCGAAGGACATCCCCCATAAAGCGAACGTTTCCACCTTGCAAGCGTCGGCAACAGCCAGCAGGTCCGCTTCCATCTTCTCAATCGAGTAAGCCTCCGCATCGATGGGTTTGTCGCTCGCTCCATGGCCGCGCAGGTCAAACGCGATGACCGTATAGTCGCTGGACAGCCGATCGATGTATCCGGCTTCCGTCCAATCGCAGTGGGAGCCACCGCCACCGTGGACAAGGATTAAAGGCGGTCCGCCGCCGCGTACGATCCAGGCAATCCGCACGCCATCGATCGACACCGCAATGCTGGGTTCCATGACGACCTCCGTTGTTGCTGAAGAACAGTGTTGCATCCCCGTAGAACGTGGCGATCATCCCCGTCCAATTCTGCATTCCATCATGGCTGCTCGATCGCGTTCATCATGGCTTCCGCCTTCTCGGCCAGCGATGAATTCGGCACGAGCTCGAGTATCTTCTGAAGGGGCGCCAAGGCCTCTTCACCAAGACCGAGTTCATTCAGGCTGATCGCCAACCCCCAGAGCGCATTCACATTGCGGGATTCGATCAGGACCGCACTGCGGTAATAATTAACCGCGTTGGAATACTCTTCCCGGGAATAGTGTACGGATCCGAGGCCGATGAGCGCCTCCGCCGATCGGGGTTTGATGCCCAAGGCGGTAGCGTATGCGCCTTCCGCTTCATCGATCCGACCCTGCAGGAACAGGCTGGTCCCCAGCCCGATATACCCGTCGACATCCCCGGGGTCTTTATCGACGATCTCTCGAAAGGAGGATTCTGCGGCTTCGAATTCTCCCCGGTCCAGTGCATCGGAAGCATGTCGGTAAAGGTCAGCAAAGGATGAGCTTCCGCCGGAGTAATGATAGGCTCCCGGCGCAGCCTCAATTTCCTGCCCCTCGTCCGTAGCGGCCGGTCGGCATGCCGCGACAAGAAATGCCAGCAGCACCAATCCCACCGGTAACTTTAA
Organism: Anaerolineales bacterium; assembly: GCA_046259355.1. Lineage (GTDB taxonomy): Bacteria > Chloroflexota > Anaerolineae > Anaerolineales > E44-bin32 > E44-bin32. The sequence goes on along the minus strand of JBJYWH010000189.1, from coordinate 4,586 downwards.
ATGAAGCCAAAGTCCTGCAGATTTCTTCAACTCCGCTGCCTCTCATCCTTCCGATGTGAAGTGACATTCAGAATCGTGCTGAGAATGAACAGCCCACCGTACGCAAACCAGAGCCGGCGGTCGAGTAAGTCCTGCGGCCACCAGTAAAACATGTTCGTCGCCAGGTAGAGCGTCACATAGGGCCAGAGCACGCGCCAGTACGGAGGATTCCGCCAGCGGATCTTTTGCACGAACTCAACGTAGTAGCCAAATCCGGACCACACAAATTGAAGCACGCCACCCAGCCAGAAGGACCAGCTCATCCCTGACGCAAAGAGGATGATGCTGATTGCAAGCCCCGGAATGCCCAGGGTGTAGAACGACCAGCCGTACCGTTCGACGAGCTCGAAGTGCCACTTGCGCAGCGAGAAGTGAATGATAAGCAGCACCTGGAAGAGAAAGGCCCAGACGATGAATAGGGTTTCCATGGCACCTCATTTGCCAAGCATGGCATGCATGTGACCCAGAACTTTCGTACCGATCATACAATGAAAGCAGGCCGGGTGGTGATCCGCCCGTCCTGCTCCGCGCTGCAGATTCCTCCCTGAATTACTGGCTATGCGAAGTGGTCTTCCTGGATCAAGCCTGCTGGAAGAACCATTGGGTGGTGACAAAATACGTGATGATGCCCGCCGCAAGCGGGATCGGCCCATTCGGCACGCCGGCGTCAAAGAGCACGTTTATCAGGAATATCAGCAGATAGATGAACATCCCTGCTGCCACGGCTGCCAAAACAGCCTTATCCCGAATGACAGAACCACGCGCATCCCTTCGGAGAGGAAACAGAGGATGGCTTGCGTCGACCAGGTAGAAGCCGCTGTGGGCGTACCAGAGAAAGCCTGCAAACGTAAGAACACCCATGCCGACTCCAGGCCATAATCCCAGCTGCAGGCTCATGAACCATCCCAGCAGGGCAGCAAGGATCGCACGGCTGACATAGTAGGGAAGTAGTTCACGTTTCATGATCGGTCTCCTTCAGGAATTGGCTCTTCGAGCCAGAATAGTATTCCTACAGATGTTTTCAGTGCCATGGCCAGCATCAACGCGGTGTGAACCGAGGGTGTAAAACGTCCTTTTTCAATGGCGATAATGCTCTGGCGGGTCAGCCCCACCAGATCTCCGAGCGCTTCCTGCGTCAAACCAGCCCCCTCCCGCAGCTCCCGCACCCGGTTGGAAAGATTGCTTGCGTTTCCCGCTGGAGACATGAGTACTCCTCTCATGCGTGAATGTAAAGCATAGTATACATGTAAAAATGTAAAGCATAAATTACTTAGTGTCAAGATGGGAAAGCGTCAATATGAATTTTTAGAGAAGGCGTCCGAAAACAAAGAAACAGCCAGGTGGTCAGCAAGACTCGGTGGCTGGCTTTTAGTTGTGAGCGCGTTCCAACTTAAATCGGTGATGATTCGACCGGCGGGTTGATGGTCATCCTGACAGGGTCTCGACCCGGGCTTTGCGGCGTCAGGGCCGCTTCACCGGCTCATAACCCAGAGCCCGGAGCGCCTCAGCAATTACCCTGGCACCCTCCCCGTTCGGGTGGATGCCATCTTTGGTGAACCCCATCGCCACCGGGTCCTGGTCCCAATCCGAGCCGTTCCAGGCCAGCGCCACCTGCGCCACCGGGATGTTGTAACGGGCGGCTGCCTGGTGAATGGCGGCGTTGTAGTTTGCCCAGCAGGCTTTGCATTCTTCATAGACGCCCTGCTCCTTGAAACGGGCGATCAATGGATTGTAGGCATCGTAGGCGCGCACGATCGTCGGCTGCCCGGCGCGCAGCTCAAAGATCCTGGCATAGATACCTTCCAAATCCTGAATGTACTGCTTGAAGGTCTCAAGCTCGCAGTGGTTGACATAGTTTTCCCCGATATCGTCGACACACATCCAATCCCCGGGATTTACCGGATCCAAGGATTCGGTTGGGTTGCCGTAGAGGACAATCACCTCCGCCTCGCGGATCTCATCCGCCAGGCGTTCCAGCGTGAAGCTGGCCGTGGCCTCACCTTGAAGAGCGTGCAGAACCCTGGCTGCAGGCAGACCGCCGATCCAGTTATCGTGGATGTTTACCTTGATCCCGGTGTCCTCTTCCATCATGGCAGCATACACCTGCGCAACATCCCAGCCGCTCGAATCGCTGATCCAGACCAGGTCCCATTCTTCCATTTTGTGCATGGAGGGTTCACGGGCGCACCCGCTCAACAGGAGCATGCCGATCAACGCGAGCCACAACATAGAGCGGTTCTTCATGTGTCATTCCTTTCATCTGCTGACGGTGCTACTGCGCCCACCCGCATGCCACGAGCGAGTTGGCAGTATAGAAGACTGACTCTTTCACGATTTTCTCGCCGGATGTCCAGAGCAGCACGGCTGCCTCGATGGTGCACGTCTGTGCGTCCTTATCCTCGCTCTGGATGGTGAATGTGCCCCCTGCCACATGCACGCCTGAAAGATCATTACTAAATGGCATCCTCAGGTCCCAGTTGATAAGTGGGAATCGCTTGAAGAAAGCGCGCCCATAAATACGGATCTGCTCGCGTCCACTCTGCCGCTCGCCGAATGTCAGATCTTCCCGAATCGCTTCACCTGCATAAAGATCAACAACTGATTGGGCATCCTTGGTTGACCAAGCTTCAGCATAACTTTCCAGCAGGCTGCGGTCTTCCTCGAGCTGCTGAAAACCTTCCGCATCGATGAATTTCTTCTCCTGTGTATCGTGGCTTTCGAAGAGGCCCCAGTATGCGATCCTTTCGTCACGCGTTCTCAAGAGGTCAATCTCGATCAAGGGATCATCCGCGGTAAATTCATAGCCTCCCAATTTAAGGGGGAAATACGCAAAGACTCCCAGACATTCTGTATCGGCGACATACAGGCTTTTCGTTTGGACCTGCATCTGCGGAAAGATCATGAATACAGTGCCGGCCATGCTGGAAACATCTTCGGCGCCCTCGAGAAGGGTGCCGCCGTCATCGTGAATGATGTCCTGTGTGTAAACACCCTCGAACCGTTCGATGCCATGCGCAGTCCAGAACTCAGCATGGGCAGCAGCAATCTTCTCGCACCTTGCCCCGCTCTCCCGGACAGCAGGGGCGGATGCTGGCTCCCATGGGTTTCCACTGTCGGATATCCCGCATGCTGTCAAACATAGGGTAATGATCAGGATCGACAATTGATATTTCGGCATTTCTCCTTGCTTCCTTCTCGTTCGTCGACTTTGCTCGATGGTTCCAACCGCCCTCAAGCACGAATCTGGTCAGCTCCACAACCACAGCTCTGGCGGATCATCAGTTCGGTCTTGATGACAACAGGCTCTTGCTCCTCTGCACCCTCACCCTCGATCAAGTCCAACAGCCGTCTCGCAGCCCGGGTTCCCATTTGATGACCTGGAAACGTCGCCGTTGTAAGACCTGGATGGACATAGCCCGCTGCTTCGATATCGTTGTAGCTTGCGATGGCGATGTCCTCCGGCACGGCTACTCCCGCCTGCTGGAATGTCTGCATCGCACCCAGCGCCAGGCCATCGGCAACGATAAAGAATGCCCTGGGGCGGTTCTCAAGCCCCAGAATCGTCCTCGCGGCCTGCCTCCCGCTCTCAGGATGAAAATCAGGTGCCTCGAAGACCAGGTCGGGGTCAAAGGACCGGCCGGATTCCTCGAGCGCCCGGCGGTAGCCTTCCGCACACGGAACGACATTTTCATACTCAAGCGGCGCGGCAATCAACCCAACGTTGTCGTAACCGTGCTCCAGAAGGTGGTGAGTAGCTTCAAAAGCCGCGCCCTCCGCATCGCTTAAAATACTGTTCCGCTTTTCATCCGGAGCATCGACGAAGACGACCGGAGGCAGGCTTTCCGCCGGGACCGAATGCCTGAATTCCTCCGAGACACCCATGCTCGTCACAATGTAGCCCTCCACCTGCCGGGTGATCAGCTGGCGCATTGTCCTTTCGACGAGCAGCGGGTTGTCGCCGGTGTAACAAATGACCGGCATGAAGCGCGTGCTCGCCAGCACGTGTTGAATGGCCTCCGTGTAGGCCTGGTAAACGGGTACGGCTGCGGGTAGAAGCACTCCGATCAGGTTGGAGACCATCTCTTCGTGGGATTGCGAGACGTAATCCGCATCGAATTCAAGCACGACCGTGCCCACGCGCGGACGCACCCGCACCAATCGTTCGGCCTCCAATCGCTGGTAGGCAGCCCGGACGGTATGCATATGAACGCCAAGCTCCCCGGCCAACTCGCGAATGGTCGGAAGCTTGTCGCCGGTCCTGAACTCACCACTCGCAATCAGCCATGTGAGCTGCTGGGTGAGCTGCGAAACCAGCGGAATGCTGCTATCAGGATTGAGCTTGATCTTGTTCATCGCAATGACGGCCATAACCCGGCCATGATTGTTACATTAACATATAACAATTATGGCCGCAAATCTCTGATCAAGGGGGGACAAGCTTCAAGAGTCACAATGGCAGTGGAGACGAACCTGGGGAGTCACGGTGAGCGATCGCGACGCAGCCGCAGATGTGAATCGAGCATGGAAGCGAGCATCACCAAGCTCAG
>JBJYWH010000188.1:0-9402 GCA_046259355.1 Anaerolineales bacterium | reverse complement strand
CTGCGAACGCGATGGCAACATTTCCCGTTGAACAGACAACGGCTTCGTGAATGCCGTGCTCCACCAGGGCGGCTGCCGTCACGCCGGCCTGGCGGTCTTTGAACGAACCCGTTGGGTTGATGCGCTCATCCTTGATATAGAGATTCTTCAGTCCAAGCATTGAAGCCAGATTGGGGGCCCGGAAAAGTGGGGTTCCACCGATCGGCCGGAAAGGCACCGGGTCGGTAAGCGGAAGGAGTTCCTTGTATCGCCAGAGATTGAAGGGACGTGCGTGAAGCTCATCCTGCCAGATCCGACGCACGGCAGCGTAGTCGTAAACGACCTGCCGCCACTCGCTTCCACATGCAGGGCACGGGAGTCGACGGGGATCGAACGTTTCTTCCGCTCCGCAATCGAGGCATCGCGCAACAATCTGATGCATGGTTGATGCTTTCTGCATGGATCTAGGCTCAGCGTACGAAGGACCCGTTCAAGCGCCGCTTATGCCCTGAAGGAACCCGGGTTCAGCAAGTGTGAAAGCTGCTTTTCCAGCTGTTCGAAATAGGCCCCTTCGCTGAGCATGTTTCGATCCCGGGCCTGGTACATGAACCGCTTTAGATGTTCCCGGTTGTCGTCCCGAATTTTTTCCGGAATGATCGCAAATACCGGGTAGCTCTTCACGCTGGAAGCGGAATCCTTGGCCGCCAGGACGTCGATCGCGCCTGCATCGGCAAGCGTAAGGTCGACCAGCAGCAGGTCTGGATTTCCCCGGCTGAGCGCTACGATGGCCTCCGGTGCATCGGCTGCTGCCGTGATTGTCAGTCCGGGATGATCGGATAGCGCGTTCCTGATCCCATCGACGGTGGCCGGGTCCGATGTCACGAGGAGGATTCTTCGAAGACCATGCTCATGCCGGTAGGGCTCAAACGCATGCAGCAGTGCTTCTGTCTGGACAGGCAGGGTGAGGTAATCTTCAAATCCCAGCAGGACACCTGAAGATTGATTCAGATCGAGATCGCTCAGGATGATGGGGATGACCTGTGTGGAAGGTTCGCTCTTCAACGTGGTAAGAAGGTCCAGGCTTGTTTCCGGGTCGTTCAATTCATCGAGCACCACGCAGGAGGGGGGACTTGTGCATACGACATCCATCAGACGGTCGGGTTCTTGGAGAACCTCGATGTCGTAATCGGTTCCCGCAAACAATCCCTGATAGCGCTCGATGTGCGCGGAAGCGTGGTCGAGGAGCAGCACCGCAGAAGAACGGGTTTCTTCGGACGGTCTGTCGGGTTCATAAGGCAGGGTGAAGGCGAAGGTGCTTCCTTCCCCCGGTATGCTCTCGACCCAGATCGTTCCACCATGCAATTCGACCAGGTGCCGGCTGATGGATAATCCCAACCCCGTTCCTCCGGTCTTGCGCGTTGGCGAAGCATCGACCTGCGAAAATGGCTCGAAGATTTTCTCCTGATCCGCCGGCGCGATGCCGGGGCCCGTATCGAAGACCGCAATCACAATCTCAGAGCGGCCTGTGCGGCGGATCGTACGCGCCGATACGCCGATATGACCTTCCTCGGTGTACTTGGTTGCATTGGAGACCAGATTCAGCAGTACCTGTCGGATGCGGATGCTGTCCGCCTGGACCGTGGGAAGATCCTCGGGGATATCAAGGATGAGTTCGATGGGCTTATCCTTCACCAAACCAACGGCCGTGGCCATCACCACTCGAATAATTTCCGCCAGGTCGACTTCCGTAAATGCCAGTTCCATTTTACCGGCTTCAATCTTGGAAAGATCCAGGATGTTGTTGATCAAACCCAGCAGATGCTGACCGGCGTTGTAGATCGCGTTAAGGTCCTGCTCCTGATTCTCGGTGATAGGGCCGTCGATGCCTTTGAGGATCACGCGTGAAAATCCGATGATCGAGTTGAGCGGCGTGCGAAGCTCGTGGCTCATGTTTGCCAGGAACTGGCTTTTCAAGCGGTCGGCCTCGCGCATTTCCACCAGGGCTTGTTGTGTCAGTTGATAGGAGCGGGCGTCCTGCAAGGTGACGGCGAACTCCTGGGCCACGGCCTGGGCAAGGGCTCGGTCTTCATCCGTCCACGCATCCCCATCTTCCTTCTGGTCGAGTTCGATCACACCGATGACCTGATCGCCTACTCGCAGGGGAACGGCCAATTTCTCCGGCGGACGCTCCACTTCGAGCGGTGGCAGTGCATCCGGCGAGCGGATCGGTCGAATCTGGTCCGAATCAGCTTCGTACCCCAGCACATCCCCCCAGGTGGCTGCTATTTCCGGAACCGATAATGCATCGATTTGCTCGGGTGGGGTGGGGAGCGTGACCACCCATGGGCTCTTCTCGGCTGCCGCCTCTGCCGTGAGGATCTGCGCCATTCCGCGGTAGCCGATCGTTTGCCCTGCCGTGTCATTACGCGGCATACCCTGGAGCATCGCCTGCAGCGTTCGACCGCTGCTGGCTTTCAGCGTAAGGCGAGTGCGCTCGATCGGTTTCTTCGCTTCGATCGCCCGCTCGAGCTTATCGAGTTCCTCGCCCGTCGATGCGATTTCCGCGATGCTCTTTGCCAGCATCTCATCAACCGACCAGCCGAGAACGCGTTTGACTTCCGGGCTGCACCAGGTGAAATGACCTTCGAGATCTGTTTCCCACAGCCAGCCTTCGGCCCTGGGCAAAGCAGGTCCGGGGCGGCGATCGGCCGAGAGACGGCCGGTTCCCGGGATTGACTCCGCCAGCCCGGCGAAGAGTGCTTCAATTCGACTGCGAATACTCTTATCAGAGCTCATGGAATGTCTTTCCCAACTCCTGTGCAAGCTCGCGATACTGGGCCGCTGCCCGGCTGCTGGGAGCATACTGATTGATGGGTTTGCCAAAGACCGGGCTTTCCCGCAGCTTGGTATCCGTTTCGATTTCGATATCAAATGTCGCCTGGTTGAATGCGGTACGAATTTGACCGGCCAGGTCAGCATGGATGCGGTTGCGCCGATCGAGCATGGTGAGCAGGATCCGGTATCGCAGTTTGGGGTTATATCGAGACCTTATGGTCAGGATCAGATTCAGCATGTCCCGCAGCGCATGGGCCGAAAAATATTCCGGTTGGGTCGGGATGATGAGCAGCTCGGCTGCAGCAAGCGCGTTATGCGTCAAGGTGCCCAGGGTGGGGGGGCAGTCAAGCAGAATCGCATCGAAAGCCGTGGAAGTCTTCAAGGCTTCACTCAAAATCAACTCGTAGTTCTCGCGCACGATCAAATGTGATTCCGCCAGCTGCAGATCGTGGTTGGAAGGTATCAGCTGCATCCCTTCCTGGCCGGTGGCGTGCAGCACATCGGTTACCTGCATCGCTCCGAGAAGTACGTCGGCAATAGTACGATCCAGGGAAGGTGGACGCATCCCCAGCGAGATTGTGAGGTTGGCATGAGGGTCAAGATCGACGAGCAGCACGCGTTGACCCGCTTCCGCCAACATCGCTCCCAACGACAGGGAAGTTGTTGTCTTGGCTACTCCACCCTTAGCATTTGCGATGGCGATTATGTGCGTCATCAGGCGTCTAGAAATCCCTCGGTTTCCTTCTTGTCCGATATCCGATTATTCGGGGCTACCGTTCCCGCCCCGTTTCCGGGTATCCTGCGATCCATCATTCTCGGATGGCTGCCCGAAGAGCCGGATGCGTGCGCGCCGGGCGCCAAAGGCTTTTCTCATCTCGCTAACGGCGGCCTGCAGCATACCCTGCATATCGCTCTGTGCTCTGATCTCACCGGTCAGCTCGAGCACGGTTTGCTCGCGATGAGCCCTGGCAAGCGTTTCCTGGAACAGCCGGGCGTTCTGGATGGCCACGGCGAGCTGATCCGCCAGGATCTGGAGGACGGCGAGGTCGTCCTCCGTGAAGGCATTGACCTCGCGGTGCTGAACATCGAGCACGCCGAGCACCCGCTGCCCGACCTTGAGCGGCAACCCTAATTCGGAGCGCGTCTGCGGCAGCAATTCGTGCGGTCGGTAGAAGGGATCCACCTGGACATCATTCGCAACATAGGGCGCTCCCTTTCGGGTGACCTGACCGACGATGGATTGAGACCCCACGGCCAGGCGGTGCCGGGTCGATTTCATCGCCTCACCGGCCTCGCCTGTCGCCTCACGAACCTCGGCAAAGGTCCCGTCCGGATCGAGCAAGAAGACGGCAACATGCTCATACCCGAATCGGTCCCGAATGAGGTTCACCGCACGCTTAAGCAGCGTTGTGATATCGAGCAGGCCGGTGGCATCTCGGGCGATCTCGGATGCCGTCTGGAGCTGTGTCGCCCGGCGCTGGGCTTCCTCGTACAGACGCATCTGTTCGAGAGCACCCGAAAGCTCTTCAGCTACGGCCTGTACGACCACTCGATCATCCTCAGTCCACTCTCCCGGGCGTTCTCCGAGGATATCCAGTCGGCCGATGATCTCGCCGCGGACATCGATCGGCGCTTCGAGCAGATCGCCGCCATCAACGACGGCTTCGGGGTACCGGGGGCCGCTGAACTCTGCGTATGTGGTCCGGCGGTCTTCGCTCAGGAGCTGCAGCATTTCCTCCCACGATTCAGCCGTCTGTCGGCGGAAGAGCCGGTCCAGCTGGTCGAGGCTGCGGCGTGTTTCTTCGTTCAGGCGTGCGTTTTCAAGGGACGCCGCGAACTGGCTGGCGATCAGTTCCAGGATTTCGATCTCCTGTTCCTGTACACCAGCTGGATCGCTGGCTTCGACCGCCATCGCTCCGATCGCAGCACCATGGCTGATCAGCGGCAGGGCGATCGTTGTCGGTAGAGCCGCCTCAGACTGATCTGAGCGGAAAGATTCCACACCATGCGTCGTGACCGCCACGGGCTCACGCAGCTGAACGGCTCGACCCAGAGGGCCACGGTCCATCGGCACGGGAATGCCGAGCGGTGCGGCCTCGATGCCTTCACGGGCCGAAGCGCTGCGAACAATGATCTCGTCCGATTCGACCAGTCCGATGGCGACCCGGCTGAAATCGAACTGCTTTCGCAGGATGGCGCTTGCCTGGCTGAGAATCGCGTCGTAGCCGATCTGCTGATTGAGTTCAGCATAGACCTCGATCACTTTACGGTTCAGCGCTGACAGATCGGTGAGCTCTTCGATCAAGCGAGCGTTTTCAATTGCAACGGCAAGCTGGTCGGCCATCGTCTGGAGCACGATCACATCTTCTTCGTCGAAGGCGTTCGGCTCTTTACTCTGGACGTCGAGCGCGCCGATGATTTCATCACCGGACCAGAGAGGCAGCGCGAGTTCAGAGCGTGTCTCGGGCAGATCGGGGTTCGCGAAGTGGACTTGATCGGCGCCCACGTCCAGGGCGATGCGCGGTTTGCCGGTTCCCGTGACATACCCCACGATGCCTACTTTGCCAACGGGCAGGCTGTGGCCGCGCTCGACCATCCGTTTCCCGCCTTGCGAGGATGCAGCCCGCAGGGATGCATTTTGGCGTTCATTATCCAGGAGGAAAACGCCTGCATGATAGAAACCGAAGCGTGCCGTGATCAGATTGACCGTTTCGTCAAGCAGGGATTCCACATCCCGTATCGCGACCGCGTCACGGGCGACTTCGGAAGCAGTTCGAATTTGGCGCGTGCGATCCTCCACCCGCTGTTCGAGAGAGCGGTATAAAGAGGAAAGTTCCTCTGCCATGCGGTTGAAGGTCCGCGCCAGTCGGCCGACCTCATCCTCGCGTTCGACCTGCACGCGAGCATTCATGTCTCCCATGGCGAATCGTTCTGCCAGATCGGAAAGAGCACCAAGCGGACCGAGCGAACGACCGGTAGCGAACGGGATCACCAGGCCAACCAAAGCCGCAACACCGACCAACAGGGCGAGCGTAAACGGCGCAAGGTTGTTGACTTCCGCGAAAATATCGGCCTGCGGCAGCTCCGCCACGATGCCCATATTCCATTCCGGAAGCCATTCGTAGGCTGCGAGGACCTGGACACCCTCGGCGTCATCATATTCCACGGTCCCCGAGGTCTGGCTGGCTGATAATGCAAAGATCGGGCTCTGAACACCGGCGATCGCTTCGGGAGCGGTTGCGTAGCGATCGAGCTGGATCATGATATCGGGTGCCAGCAGGGCAAATGTACGGCCGCGCTCGACCCGGTACACCCCGCGCTGTTCCCAGAAGACCTGCATGTTCTCGAGGAGCGACCCCAGCTGACTGCCGCTGTTCACGCCGATCAGAACCGGCAACGAACTTCCGGCTTCCATGCTGAGCGGTGCATGGGTCAGGATCGCCAGGCTTTCTGGTGCGACCAGCGGATCGTTGTAAACGGGACGGGAGTTGAGCTGCTCGGTGGCAAAGTCGTCCATCGCCAGAAATGCCGACGTTTTCCCTTCCAGTTGGCGGTTGGTCGAGGCAAGGACAAAACCGTCCGAAACCCGTGCCAGGATGATATCGGTAAAGATCACCGCCCCCTGGCGAAGCCGAAGGTCGCTTAGCTCCGTTCGTACCGTATCAAGGGCTTCGGTATACCGCGGCGAGCTCGGCGATGTTGTCGCTAGAATGTCGCCAGCCTGCCGCAAAGCCGCACGTTGAGCACCCAACTGCAGCCGCTGTTCGCGAATGGTTGCCCACTCATCCAGAACGCCCAGTTGAGATTGGGTGGCAGCCAGCATTTGGCTTGTAGCCTGTTCTTCGAGCAGGTTGCGCGCTCGCACGTAGGTCACCACGGCCAGAATCAACATCGGGATCAGCACCATCGGCAGCATGGTGTAGGTGAGTCGGGCGCCTAAGCTGAGGCGTCGCTGCCAATTTCGGAAGCGCGAAAGCCGGTTGTTACGGGGTTGCGATACTTCTGTCATGCCTGATCGCCTCCGTCTGCCGGCTGGTCGTGGCTGCCAGCTTCGCGTTGCGTCTCTCCGCTGCCTGCGCCCAGCTCCACGGTGGAGCGGGCTGCATTCAGAGCCCGACCCAGTTCGCGAGTGGTGGTCTCGAGGATCGAACGGATATCGGGTGATCGCCTGACCTTGCTTGTGACCTCATGGATCAAGCGTTCACGGCGCGCCGTGCGCTGTACCTGGTCGAGCAGCTGTGTGTTTTGTATTCCGGCTGCAATCTGGCTGGCGATCGTGGAGAGAAGCGCGGCATCGTCTTCGGTGAAGCGGTTTTCGACGGTGGCATCCTGGATGATGATCGCGCCCAGAATCTGATCACCGAGCAGCATCGGAACTCCCAGCCATGACCTGGCTGCGATTTCGAGCTCCTGGACTCCCAGGATTTCTGCCTGCTGGACCAGGTTTTCTGCCAGCAGAAGCGGTTGGCGTGAACGCAGCACCACAGCGGTGAGGTCATCACCCATCGCGGCCGGCTGGTCGGTTGGCGAGCTGTCATCCGAGGAATAGGCTGTGGTGATCTGTTCGTTGGCGGCATCGTAGAGGACCACCGAAAGATCGGTATCCCCGAGCACTTGATTGATCTGGCGATGGACAATCCGATAGAGGGTGTCGAGCCTCAACATTTGTGACACGGCCTGGCTGATGCGGTTGATCACCTCGAGCTCGGTGACGCGGCGTTGTTCTTCCGCACGCTGGCGGGCATTTTCCAGTGCCAGGGCTGACTGAGCGGCGATGGCTTCGATCAGTGCGATTTCATCTTCCGTCCAGGGTTCTCCCAGGCGCGGGCGGCGTGCTGCCAGTGTGGCGATGATCTCGCCACGCACTTCGATCGGGATGGCAAGCTCTCGCTGGTCCTGGCTGATGACGGTGCTGCCCTGGAGCAGTGCATCCTGGATGGCGGGGAAATCCTCCTCGGTGGAGGGCATCAGCTCACCATGCTGGTCGAGGTGGATGATCGGCAGCCGCCCTTTCTGGCTGATACGCTGCCAACCCTGCTGGACCTGTTGGCGGTACGCTGTTTCGATCCGTTCGAGCTGACGCTGCATTTCGCGCTGAATCCGCGCGCTGTCGATGGCAACTGCCAATTCACTGGCGATCGCCTCCAGGGTCCGGACGTCGTCCTCGCCGAAAGCATGCGGTTCGGTGCTCTGAACATCTAAGGCGCCCAGCAATCGTTTGCCGACCATCAAGGGAACCGCCATTTCGGCGCGTGTTTCAGGGAGAAGGGGGTTCTTGAAGTGAAATGGATCCTGATCCACGTCGAGGGCGATGCGCGGCAGCCTGTTGGCCATTACCCAGCCGATGATACTGGCGCTTCCAGTTGCCAGGCGGTGTTTACGGGCGAGCATCTTGCGGCCGGCTTCACCTGTGCTGGCCTCCAACTGAGCCCAGTTGCCGGTTTCGTCCAGCATAAAGATTGAGGCATGGTAAAAACCGAAACGCGCGCGAATCAGTTCGATCGCCTGGCTCATCAACGCCTGTGCATCGCCGGCTTCGGAAGCCATTTTCGCGATTTCGCTTGCGGTCTGAAGCTGCGTGGCGCGCCGTTCCAGGCCGCGCGTACGGCTGGCGACCAGGTCTTCGAGTTCACGGCTCTGGGCTTGAAGCTGGCCGCTGACGCGCTGCTCGCGTTCGAGCGCGCGAATCATCTCACGATTGGACAACCAGTTCATCAAGAGAAAAAGCGTAAGGAAAACCCCCAGGCCGACAGCATCAAAGATGATGATCGATTGGGGCATGAAGGGCGCCGGGACCAGGCCCGTTGTAAGCGCCCAGCCGGCGAAGGCGTAGGCGGCAACGCTGAGTGCGGCGAAGAATATTCCAGCGGCCGTATTGATCATGACGCTGGCGGTAATCACGACCAGCGCAAGACCGACCGTCGAGATATGACCGATACCCATCAACAGCATCGACGCTGCCAGAAGGGCAAAGACCAGGATGGTGGGGATGTATCCAGCGAGCCGTACCAGGCCGCGTCGACCGAGCATAAATGACAACAGGAAGAATGGAAGCAAGCCGAAGCTGGCGATTGCTGCAACAGGGCCGATCTGCCCGAGGATCCAGAAAACCAGGGTTGCTATCCCGGTGAGGATGCTTATGAAAGTCAATCCAGCCAGGATCCAGTTCAGCAGGATCTGCTGCCGGGCAATCTGGGGATCATTGGAGGTCGGTCTGATGATCCTTCGCCAACGTTCTCTCATCGCGTTACCTCATCATCGCTGCCGCGCGTAGTGCTCTCGGGTGGGGAGGGGCATTTGTGCTCGGCGGCCGGGAATCCATCGCAATCGTTCAATTCTCACCCTCGCTGAGTGGTGTGTACGGCAGCCCTTCCTCCGTGTTGAATTTGATCATGACTTCCGGGCTTCCCAGCCCTTTCTGGATCGCACGTGCAGCCCGTTCGAGCACCTCTTCGATTTCAAGGGGTCCGCTGAGCTCTGTCGTAACCTCGCTGACCAGGCGCGCCCGTTCGGCTGCAACCGCTGATACCTGCGCCAACCGGGCGTTGAGAATGGCTGCGCTCAGCTGGTCGGCCAGCGTTTGGAGTG
>JBJYWH010000187.1:0-4158 GCA_046259355.1 Anaerolineales bacterium | reverse complement strand
CCAGGACCCACCTATTGTTCACCGCGATATCAAGCCCAGCAACTTGAAGCTTACCTCTCAGAACATGCTCAAACTGGTCGATTTTGGCCTGGTCAAGCAGATGGCGCCTGACGAACTGACGATCACCGTGATTCAGGGCCGAGGAACCGCACTCTATACGCCGCTCGAGCAGTATGGCGGTGATGTCGGCCATACCGACATTCGAAGCGATATCTATGCCTTCTCGGCTACCCTATACCACTTGCTTACGAATACAGCGCCACCCGAAGCGAAACAGCGTTTCTTGAGACCCGAAACCCTGATCGACCCGCGCGAGATTCAAGCGGAGATACCCGATGAAGTTGCAGAAGCTGTTTTATGGGGAATGAATCTGCACCCGGATAATCGGCCGCAGAATATTGTGGAATTTCGCAACGCCCTGGTTGGCTCAATGCCCGCCAAGGTGGATTACTCGACCCGACCGTTAAGAAAGAGTTTTCCGTACTTCAACAGCGAGGTCGATCGGCTGCTTGCGGGGGCCGCAATTGCTCTCGCACTGTTAGCTGTTTTTGCAACGCTGACCTAACCAATCGTTCGACGACACCAAGCTTGAGAAAGCAACACACCGAGTCCCCCTCCGACCACAGCCATTGCAAGACCGGCGAAGTTGCCGATGGCGTCCATCAATGCGGCGCTCCCCGGTAGTTGGAGTGCGAGGTAGTTATATCCGGCAAGTGCGGTAATAATGGTCACCAGCACGCAGCGCACCTGCAAGCTTTTCCGTAATCCATTCAGGGATGAAACAACATACCCAAACACCCCGATCAGGGCGGTTCCCAGGAATCCCAGCCCCAGAACAGCCCATCCCATCGGTATGGGCTGGGATGGCTCTTGTACTGCTCCTGTTCCTCCGGCGGGGGTTGGGCTTGGAGCGAGGACCGTGCGTGTCGGTTGACTGGTTGCAGTTGGCACGCGTGTGGGTGAGATGACGGTCGCTTGAGCAGCAACACCGAGCTGAACGTTCAAGTGCAGCGTTTCCGAAAATCGTGCCAGCCCGCTCTGGGCCGATATCTCGAGCAACCCTGTTCGTTCCAGCGCAAGCTGAATCGAGGCGACTCCGTTTTCAGTCGTTGCGCTCAACAGCTGTGAGGGTGCTCCCTCTGCCTGCTGTGTGATTGAAAAGTCCACTGGGGTGCGATCTGGGACCTGATGCCCGTTCGCGTCCAATATTACGCCGGTCTCGATGTTGATAAGGTCCCCAACGGAAAAGCCCTGTTCCACCTGTTGCTCGTCCCCCGGAGCAATCCTGAGCTGAATGATCTGATCCGGGTCAGGCGAGGTCACATCAATAAGC
This sequence comes from Anaerolineales bacterium, assembly GCA_046259355.1. Lineage (GTDB taxonomy): Bacteria > Chloroflexota > Anaerolineae > Anaerolineales > E44-bin32 > E44-bin32. The sequence continues at coordinate 2,825 of JBJYWH010000187.1, read as the reverse complement.
TCATAGCCAATACCCTGTATGCTGACAGGAGAAGCGCCTCTCGGAGTTGTTTCCAGGAAGAGAAGCTTGGCTGCGATATCAATAAATGGATCGCTGCTATCGTAAAGTGCATAGAAGGCGTCTACCTTGCTAATGTCCGTTGCGTCCAGGATATAGGGCACGTCCAGAGCAAAGACCACGATTTTTTTCGACCGCGCAATATCCGGGCGTTGGTCAAGAAGCAGTTTGAGCGCGCTCGTTCCGTAGCGGCCATCACGACTATCAAGTACGACAAACACCAACCAGTCGGCGCCATTAACTGCAGTCTCGAGCTCTTCCACGGATGCCAGCGGGGCAGCGGGATTGCTGGGGGGAGTCTCGCCGAGATAATTGGCCAGATCTGCTGTGGAGAAGGATCTAAGATTCCAACCTCCAACTTCCCCCGCTGCACCCGGCCCATAGAAACGTAGAACGGCGCGCTCGAGCGCGTCCACGTTAAGAACCGCCTGCGAGGGGCAGGTGCTGCATTGCTTCGCACTTCGTTCATCGGTGAAGAATACGATTCGATCGCCGAAAACTGGCGCCCCACCCAACCGGTCAACAACTTCCTCGGACCCGGGGCTGATCAAAGAAGCCGCTGAGGCGGCGACCTCCGCGGCGGCCGTACGGTTGCTGCCAATAAGCTCGAGGCTGTTTTCGGCCGTGATGATGCCGGGGTAATTAAAAGAACCACCATAAAGACGGAGTTTCATACGAAGGACGCGCAGGACCGATTCGTTGACGCGCTGAGCAAAAAGTGAGTCCTCTCGATAACGATTGGCAAAGAAACTGAGCGTCTCCTTGATCGTCGTAAGTTCGTCCGGATCACTGCTATCGCGAAAATCTTTCAGGAACAGGAGGTCATTCCCCGCCAGGAATGCATCTCGCGCGACCAGATGGGCCTGGAATGACTGCTCGGTCGGATCCTTGAAACGTCGGATAGCTCGCGAACCAAGCGAATCTGACATCACGACCCCACCGGCACGGCGCCATGTCGCCAGGGGTTCGAGAGACATCAATTGGCTGAACGCCTGCTGATCAAGGCTGACAGGCCGTGTTGTCGCCCGAATGTTGCCCTGGAAACCCTGGTAACGGATATGGGCGGCTAGCAAGCCATCCGCTACTTCCTCGTTGCTGCCAGGATCCGACTGGACTGCCGAGAAAAATGGTGCCAGCTCAATCTGCTTCAACTGCTCGAGGGATTTTCGAATCGTCGCCACTTCTTCCGCAATCGGTCTATCGCTGCTTCCAAGACCCGGAAAATGTTTGGGGAATACGGCAATTCGGCCAAAGGATCCTTCGTGCAATCCAGCGATAAACTGCTGCCCTAGCAGACCGACCCAATACGGATCTCCTCCAAAGGATCTTGTTCCCAGATCTCCCACTCCCGTGACCTGGGGATTTTCAAGAACATCCAGAGACGGACCGACAACCAGATTGAACCCGAGCGCCTCGAGTTCGGTTCCGAGTATCGCTCCCAATGCTCGTGAAAGTTCAGCGTCCCAGGTGGCGCCGACGGCCATTTCTGCAGGGATAGGCGATAGCCCGCCTAAAATCTCCCGGTATTCCTCGGGACCCGCGTTGAGATTCAGTCCGATGAGCAAGGGAACGTAAACAGGAGACGGCGGGGTGCCGCCGCTGCTGCCGTTCAAAGTTCCCAGCAGGGCCGATTCGTGCTGCAAATCCTGAAGCGCATGGCTTAATTCTGAAAGACCGCCTAGAGTATCCGGCGATGCACTGAAATTATCACTCTCCCTCTCAAGCAGAACCCCAGATATATTGTAATTGGCGATCAGCTCATAGATCGGGCTGTTCTTGTCGAAAGATTGGCCTTTGAAGTTAACAACAAATAGCTGACCCACCTTTTCCTCGGGGGTCATGGCAGCAAGCAGCTGTTCGGCCAGGTCCTGGGGCGGAACGGCAGCCGATACACCCATGATGAAAGGCTGGAAGGTCAACAGGAAGATGAAGGCGGCCAATAACCTGCGCATGGAGGTGAGTATACCGTTCCCCCTGACTGCAAACAAGATTACAGCATCTATCTCACGAGCCTAGTGGCTATGCGCATTTTCGATTTCGAGAATTTCCCGCAGACACTGCCTGCGTTGCGGGCCAGAGAGCAATTCGAGGCGCCGAATTCCCAGCGGATCGATCACATTCCGCAGCAGGTCTACCTCCTCCTTTGCAGGCGGTTCTGTGATGTGCAGGCCGGGATGCGTCCTCAACTCAAATCCGGTCTTCGCCTGGATCCGTTCGATTGTTACGCCCGGATGCAGGCTCACCAATCGCATCATCCCGGAATGAAAGTCGAATTGGCCCAAGTCGGATACCAGATATGCTGGACCACCGCCTCGCTGCCGTTTCGCAGAATGACCCAGGCCCGAGAGAAAATCCAACTTCGGGACAAAGGTGACTCTCGAATGCCGCGGCACGTAAAGATAGGTTTGCGGCATGTACGTCGTTACATCCGGAATTCCTCCGGTTCCTGGCATCCGCATACGCGGGCGCTCATAACTCGAGCCGAACGCAATGTTGTTGAAGTTGCCGTGCACATCAACCTGGCCAGGCCGAAAGAATTCTTTGGGTTGAATGCGAGGAAGCAAATCGGCAGCCGCCGCGACAAAACCAAACGAAGCCATCGCCCGATCAAGCCACAAAGCCTCGATCGTGGAAAGCCCCAGTGGAGCTCCTTCGCTGCATATGGTTTGGCCGATGGCCGAAGCAAACGTCGCACGAGGCGCGTGCGTATGCCATGCCAGCAGGTACCCTGCCGCGACCAGGGGAGTGGCCAGCCCCTGAGCGAGAAC
>JBJYWH010000186.1:0-9412 GCA_046259355.1 Anaerolineales bacterium | reverse complement strand
GAAATCTCTCGTGGCAGCGGATGCTTGCATGGAATCGATGGATTGAGCCAGATCTGACACTCTGTCAATTAAGCCGGAAAAGATCCGGCGGTGGATCGGGTAAAGCAGGTACCAGTAGAGCAGGCCGGATAAGCCCTTGGGTGCAAAATAGGCTGTCTGGATCAAGCGCTGCTGATCGCCAGCAGGCTGGACTTCGAACTGGAGCCAGGCACGGCCGGGAACCTTCATCTCGGCCCTCAGCACCAACTTGCGGTCACCGACCAGCTTCTCGACACGCCAGAAATCTAGAGCATCACCCACGCGCAAGGTCGCAGGATCCCGCCGTCCACGGCGGAAACCAACCCCGCCAACAAGCCTGTCCAGCAAGCCCCGCAGGCGCCAGGCCCAGTTGGCGTACAGCCACCCGCGTTCACCGCCGAGAGAGGTGAACGCCGCAAAGACGGCATGCGGGGACACGGCGAACTCGCGCGTGCGGCGCTCGATGATCATGCCCTCCTCGGTCTTCAGCTCGACGGGCGGGATGTCGCCCTGGCTGGTGGAGAGGGCATCACTCCATGCTGTCTCCAGCGCCCCTGCCTGTACATTCGATAGGGCTTCCCGAACTGCCTGTTCGAATCGTACGAGTTCGATATCGGGGAATGTTCGCCGGGCGAGATCGTTGCGTACGACAACCTCGTTTCGCAGCCCTTCGATCAGCGGCCGTGCGATGGCAGCCGGAATGGGCGTGACCCAGTGAACCCAGTAGGAGGAGAGCCGCGGGGTCAGGACGGGAACGGGGATGATCCAGCGGCGCAGGCCGCGAACCCGGGCATACCCTGACAGCATTTCGCCATACGTCAGAACATCCGGACCGCCAATCTCAAAAATCTGTGAATCGTTCCCATTGAGCGCCAGCGCGGCCTGCAGGTAATCCAGCACATTTCGGATAGCGATCGGCTGGGTGCCGGTGAAAACCCAGCGCGGTGAGATCATGACCGGCACGCGTTCCGCCAGGTAGCGGATCATTTCAAACGAGATGCTGCCGGCGCCGACGATGATGCCGGCCCGGAACTCGATAACCGGAACGCCGCTGGACCGCAGCGCTTCCCCGGTCTCCTGGCGGGAGCGTAGATGGTGCGAGAGATCGGTCGCCGGATCGCCCAATCCGCCCAGGTAGATGATTCGCCGGACGCCGGCTTCGGCGGATGCCCGGGCGAAATTCTCGGCCGCCCGAATGTCCCGGGCGTGAAAATTCGTCCCGCCAAGCATACTGTGAACGAGGTAGTAGGCCGTGCTCACGTTTTCGAGCACCGGGCGAAGCGTATCTGGCTCGAGAACGTCACCCGGCACCACCGGGACCTGGTCAGCCCATGTACGTCCCTGGAGGCGCCCCGGATCGCGTGCCATGACCCGCAGGTTTTGGCCCGCAGATAGCAAGCGGGGGATCAGGCGTCCCCCGACATAACCGGTGCCGCCGGTGATCAAGATTCGATCAGGCTGATCGGGTCCTGGCGTGTGTTCCATCACGATGGATCCTCCCTACTCACGGGCCAGCGGACTCTGTTCCCGGGCTGCGCGGTACGCATCCAGGGTGCGCTGGCGGGCGAAGGAATGGTCGATGATCGGGGCGGGATAGGTCTCGCCGATGCGTATGCCACGCGCGGCCTGCCGGTCGGGAGGCATCTGCCATGGCTCATGAATTTCCTTCGCGGTCAGCGGGCGGAGCTCGGGCACCCAGCGGCGGATATATTCCCCCTCCGGATCGAATCGTTTACTCTGCAGCACCGGGTTGAAAATCCGGAAGTAGGGTGCTGCATCCGTCCCGGTGCCGGCGGTCCACTGCCAGCCCCCGTTGTTGGAGGCCGGATCACCGTCCAGCAGGTGCTGCATAAACCAGCGCTCGCCCCAGCGCCAGTCGATCAGGAGATCTTTGACGAGGAAGGATGCGGTGATCATGCGGGCCCGGTTGTGCATCCATCCGGTCTCGAGCAGCTGCCGCATGCCGGCGTCAACGATCGGGTAACCGGTCTGGCCATGGGTCCAGGCATCGAATTCACGGTGGTCATTCCGCCAGCGAATCGCATCGTATTCCGGCCGGAAGCTCCCCCGGCGGACATGGGGGAAGTGATGCAGAATGCTGCCGTAGAAATCCCGCCAGATCAGCTCGGATAGCCAGGTTTCTGGACCGCCTGTGCCCTGCGCGCCGGCTCCTTCCATCCCCCGGAATGCCGCCAGGGCGGCCCTTCGGGGGGAGAGCATGCCGAATCGCAGGTACGGTGAAAGGCGTGAGGTTTGGTCTTCGGCCATCCGGTCACGATCTTTTTCGTAGCCATAGATCGGCGCCTGCACGCCATGGGTGAAAGCTTCCAGCCGTGCCAGGGCGGCGGTTTCACCGGCGGGAAAGCCGACATCCTGGTTGAATGACATGTCCGGCAGATCCTCGCTGGCGATGGCGTCGGACGTCCTGAGCCTCTCGGGAGCCGCGAGTGCGGATCCGAGAGCGCCGGCCGCCAGCCAGGCTTTGCGGTAGGGGGTGAAGACCGTATACGGTTCACCGTTGGCTTTCCGAATCTCATCCGGTGGTCGGATGGCGATCCCCGGCAGGAGCTGGAGCGGGAGCCGAGCGGCGATCCGGCGATCCCGCGCCTGCCCATACGGAGAGACATCGGCTGCGGCGAAGATTTGGCCGGCGCCAACCTGCTGTGCAAACTGGGGCAGGATCTGCTCCGGGTGCCCCCGCCTCAAGATCAGCCGGCCGCCGCGCTCGGCCACGGATTGATCAAGCTCGCGCAGCCCGGCCTGCAAGAATGCCAGCCGGCGACCGGAAGCGTATTCCGACTCCAGCAAGCGCGGATCGATAATGAAGAGCGGAACGACGAAGTCGCTCTTTGAGGCTTCGACCAGGGCCGGGTTGTCGTGGAGCCGCAGATCGCGTCGAATCCACCAGATTGCTGTCGTCATCGGTTCGCACCCCCTTCCATGACGATGGCTTGATCGGCTCCGAGCGCCGCGCGTCGAAGCGCGGCGGCCGACTCCTGCAGGATGGCAGAAGCCACCCGCAATCCGCCCAGCGCGACGGCCGCCGTCGACTGCCCGGGAAAGATGCTGTCGCCGACCCTCCAGAGGTATTTTCCAAGACGCGGCCTGCGCACCCGCAGCAGATGGGTCTGGGGAAAGCCGCCCACCCAGCCACCCGCGCGCTGCGTGAAACGCTGGAAGGTGACCGGGGTGCCCGGGAGCTGGAGCAAGGCTGCGTCCCGCAGGCCGGGCAGGATCCGTTCCGCGCCGGACAGCAGCCGCTCCTGGACTTCCCGTACGCGAGCATCGTATCGAGGCCGATCCGATTCGAAAAGCTCCCACCAGCCAGACCGTTGAGTATGAGTGCTGATCGTGATCGCACGCATGCCGGCGGGGGCCCGGCTGCTGTCCCAGGCCGGGCTGATGGAGAGGAACAGATCTGCACCCTCGCCCGCAGGTCGCTCCGAAAGCAGCTGGTGGTGGAGGGGAAAATCGGCCGGGATGATCCCGGCATCGACGCCCAGGTACAGCATGAACGCGCCCCAGCCGTCGGCTGGCGGCATCGCGGAAAGCCGGTTTCTCAGGCCCAGGCCTTCGGGCAGCAGCGCACGAATGTTTGGGTCGGGCAGGTTGAAGATCATCATGTCGGCAGGATAGCGCTTGCCACGCAAGGTCTCCGCTGCCACCGGCCGGCCCGACTTGAAGATCACGCGTTTGACGCGCTGCCGGTAAAGCACCCGGCCGCCGGCTGATTCCACCGCACGGGCCAGCGTGGCGGCGATCCCGCCCATGCCGCCTTCCACCGCTATGATGCCCCGCCGGGGCAGGTCGAGCGCGGCGGCAGCATACAGGGCGTTGGCGTGAGCGCTGGTCGTCTGGGCCGAGACCAAGAGCTGGCCGTCAATGAACTGTCGCAGCGCAGGGTCTTCCGGCGGCAGGTAATGGGCAAGAGACCGACGAGCGGCCGCGACGAGTTTCAGCAGCTGGTCGAATCCCCCCCGCCGGGCCAGCAGCGGTTGGACGGATTGGAGGAGCTCAATGGCTTCCCGGGCGATCGTTGGCGGCCACGGCAGGCCTCGCAAAGCGAGCGGCCAGACCGTATCGGCAATCCCTTCCTGCCAGTGGAAGAACTCGGTACCCCGGTGGCCGAAAAATTCACGACGGATCGCCCAACGGCTTTCATCCGGCCGGCGTTCGATGGATCGACCGTCCGGCAGATGTGCGACCATCGCGATCTCGACCGGCCGCACCGGCCAGGATTCGATCCCGACTCTCTTCGCCACCCGGTCCATCGGGCCGCCGGGGTGGAAGCCCCCGGCCAGCGTAGCGCCGGCATCGAAGCGGTAGCCCTGGTATTCGAAGGTCCCGGCGCAGCCGCCGGGATAAATGTGCGACTCGAGGACCGTGACCTCCAACCCGGCGCGGGCGAGGGCAGCAGCCGTGGTCAGGCCGCCTACCCCCGCTCCAACAACCAGGATGTGCTTCATGGCACGATGACCGGGATTCGATCAGCGGCGGCGCGTGCGCAGACGCAGGGCAAGCACCGCCAGCGCGTACATGGCCGCCGCCAGAAGCAGGCAGGCGAGGACCGCCCGGCCGATCACGGCGGCATCCCAGCCGGTGTTGATGATCGAGCGCATTGCCTCCAGCACGTAGGTTATCGGGTTGAGCGTGGCGGCGGTCTTCAGCCATCCGCTGAGCAGGTCGAGCGGCACGAAGGTCGGGGCGAGGAACGTCAGCGGGAAGAAGATGAAACCTGCGCCCTGGGTGGCGGCGGCGCTGCCGCTGCCAAGCGCGGCGGATACCGTGAAACCGGCGAAACCGGTTCCGAGCAGGACTGCCAGGCCGATCGCCGCGTAGATACCAGCGATGCCGGTAGCCGACTTCAAGCCCAGCAGCAGGGCTACCAGGATCACAATGTGAGCCTGCAGCCCGAGGATCAGCGCGCCGGCCAGGATCGGGCCCATCAGAAGCGCCCCCCGGCTGATCGGCGTCAGCAGCAGTTTGTCGAAGTAGCCGGTCTCGATGTCGCGCACCAGGTTCTGCGCGGCCACGCCGGCCCCGGCCAGCGAAGAGCTGACGATCGACAGCGGCAGGATGAAGCCCAGGTAGCTGTTCGCACCCAGATCCGGGATGAAGCTGGAGGCTTTGCCGAGCGTCGAGTTATAAATGACGAGGAAGAAGACGCTGATGGCGATCGGCGGCAGCAGTGCCTCCGGAGTGCGGAAGATCGTCACCAGCGTGCGGCGTGTCACCAGCCAGAGCTGCACCAGGAACGGCGCATGGGGCATCTCGGAGTGGGTCGCGGTCGGTCGATTCGTTTTTTCATTCATGACAGGATTTCCTTCAGGCCTGGTTCGCCTGTGCATTGATTTCGTTTTCATCCTCGATCAAGCTCTGCCCGGTCACTTTCAGGAATACATCATCGAGCGTCGGCTGGGTGAGCGTGAGCGAGATCGGCTGCAGGGACGCAGATTGCAGCTGGCTCAGAACCTGTGGAATGGCCGCGGCAGCACCATTCATATACATGCGCAGCGTGTCGCGGTCCAGGCGTGAACCCGGGAAGTTCGAGCCGACCACGCTCTGGGCGCGTGCGGCCAGTTCGCGGTTTTCAAAGGCTACATTGATCGACTCGGTGCCTACCGAGGCTTTCAGCCTGGCGGGGGAGCCCTGGACCTGGATCACCCCGCGATCGATGATGGCGATCTCGCTCGCCAGCTCGTCCGCCTCTTCCAGGTACTGGGTGGTGAGGAAGATGGTCATGCCGAGCGAGTCGTTCAGCCGGCGGACTTCCTTCCAAACGTCGCGTCGGCTGGCGGGATCGAGGCCGGTGGTGGGCTCATCCAGGAAGAGAATCTCGGGTTCGTGGACCAGCGCCAGCGCCAGATCCAGCCGGCGGCGCATGCCGCCGCTGTAGGTCGAGACGCGCCGGTCAAGGGCATCGGTCAGGCGCACGAGCTCGAGCAGTTCGCTGGCACGGGCCCGGGCATCCCTGGAATTCATGCCGAAGAGTCGAGCTTGAATGGTGAGCAGCTCCATGGACGTCAGCAGCGGATCGAGGCCGACGTCCTGCAGGGCGACGCCCGAGATGCAGCGCACCTCGCTGGCCTGGTCGATGACGTCGTAGCCGCCGACGGTAGCGCGGCCGGCGCTGGGCAGAGCCAGGGTGGTCAGGATCTTGATGGTCGTGCTTTTCCCGGCTCCGTTCGGGCCCAGAAAGCCGAATATCTGGCCGGCGGGAACATCGAACGAAACCCCATCAACAGCGGTGACGCCGCCCGGGTATTCCTTTCGCAGTCCCTCAACATGGATCTCGCGGGTTGAACCGCAGCGTGATAGGGTAGACATATCAGGTAGTGCTCCTTGAAAGCATGGATTGAGTCTTGCGGGCCCGGAAGGCGAACAGCAGCGGCAGGCCGAGTGCCATTAACAAGCCCACCGCGCGCCACAGAAGATTCGATTTCAATGTGAAGTGGATATGGTCATGAACCAGGCAGGTTCCATCCGGTCGCGCTTCGAAGCGGTGCTCGTGAACCCAGCTGGCGAAAGGCCCGGCGACCAGGACGTCGTCGAAACCGGCCGGGCTGACATTGACAATACGCGCCCGCCAACGGACCGGCAGCGGCCCGAGCCAGAGGGTGAATGAGATGGTGCTGCCCTCCCCGAGGGTGGCTGGTCCCTCTAGGTCTCGCATGAAAAAGATCGGCGGCGTGATCGCCGCCAGGTTGCTGGCGGAGCGATGAAAGGCAAGCACGTCTTCGAGCGGTGCGTTCGCGAGGAAGCGGTGATGGTAGTCCATAGGTCGAATCCCGGCACGCCGATCAGCGCCTGAAGTACTGCCTCAGCGTTTCGCTGACTCGAAACTCGCTCATGTACTCGAAGGCCGCCTCGGCTGTGAACGCGCGCGGCGCTTCCACGAAGCGCGTGAGCGCATTGTCCGATGTCACGTTGCTTACGGCCAGCAGTTCCAGCAAGCTGCGGGTCACGGGTGGATTGCGAAGCGTGGCCTCCATCAATCGAACCACCAGGCGCAGCAGCGCCATCGGGAAGCGGATCATGATCCGCCGGGCACCGACCGCCTCCAGCGTGCGCCGCTCGATCTGCTCCAGGGTCAGAACCTCCGGCCCTCCCAGCTCAAATTCCTTCCGGAAAGTGGTTGGGTCGTCGAGCGATTTCACAACGGCTGTCGCCACGTCTTCCACCCAGACCGGCTGGAAGCGCGCCTCCGGGCCACCGACGATCGGAAAGATAATCGGCGTGATCGGCGCCAGGCGGGCAAAGGTGTTGGCGAACTCATCCTCTGGTCCCCAGATGACCGATGGCCGGAATGCGGTCCAGTCCAACCCGGATGCAGCGACGTACTCCTGTGCTTTACCCTTTGAGGCTAGGAAACGGTAGGGAAGTTCTGCTGAGGCGCCCAGCTGGCAGATATTGACGAAACGCCGGATACCGGCTTCTCGGGCGGCGTCTACGACGTTTACGGTACCCTGGGTATTGACCAATTCGTAGGTCGAACCACCGCGTTCAATGGCGATGGCGACCGTGTGGATGACCGCCGTGACCCCCTGCATTGCCGGCCCGAGGGTCTCGGGACGCGTGACATCGCCCGCTATGAGTTCGACGGACAGGTCCTTCAGCCTTCCTTCACGCTGTGCCCGTTCGAGGTTGTGGACAAGGACTCGTACGGGCTTGCCAGATTCGAGCAGCCTGCGGACGATATGACTTCCAAGATAGCCGGAACCACCTGTAACGAGGATCATCAGCAATCCCTTCTAGCTCTGGTTTCCATTCTTTAGAAAATCGTCGGAGCGGATCATGTCTTGCAGATAGGCGGAAACGGGCTCGCTATCTGCGCCAACCACTTCCGACAGGCTGCGCTGGTAAGCTGCCATGTATTCGTCCAGGGCAAAATCCGGGATGCCGTGGTTCCGCAGCAAACCACGGGCCCAATCCAGGTCCTGGGCAACCAGGTTTAGGTCGCCGAGTTTTAGAGCAGCCATGAGATCGCGCGTCAGGTGCAGGTTGGCATTTGTCAAATGATCCGGGTCGAGATCGAGATCATCCATCGCTTCGCATAATCGGGCGCTCAAGGCGGATTGGCTATCTCGCATGGCGAGAAAGGCCTTCTGGTAGGTATGCGGTGGAGCGGATACATCGGGAGGCCCGGGACGCAGCTTCATCAGCTGCTCGACGGCCTGAGTGGCCTCCGCCAGCGTCTCGCCCAGGAAATGCCCCCGGATGCGATCGCGCAGTTCGGGCCGCTGGTTGAAGATGTTCCCGCCGAAGGCGAAAACGATGCCGCGCTTGGCCAGCATATCGGCAAAATCGATCAGCGCGGCGGCAGTGCGCAGCTCATGGGCTGACATAATCACCAGGTCCGGATTCGTCCCCTCCAGAGCCGATTCGAAGCGGCTGTAGGGGACGTTGGCGCCAAGGAAGAGTGCCCTCCGCCCTTGCCGCCGCAGCAGATAAGTCAGGACCAATGGACTGAAGGTGTGCTCATCCTCTGGCGGGCACGCGACCAGAATGGTTCCGGGCAGGTTCGGCGGCGGTGCGGAGGCGAGCAGGGCTTCGACCCGGCGCAGCGCAAGGGCGGAGGCAAAATGCTCCTGCTGGACCGTGAGCTCGCCCTGGTACCAGCCTTCGCCGACTTCGAATAGTCCTTTGACAAGCAGTTCCAGGCACACGTGTTCGGGCGGAAAACGGCCGAACGCCTGATTGAGCACGCTTTCGGCGTGCTCCTCGTCAAAACGGCGGCAGGCATCAATCCATGCTTCGCGCAGTTCCTCCATCGCCTCGCCGCCGGTGAATGCCAGCTCGGCAGCATGCGCGGCGGCGCCGTAGGGCATGGCCAGCAGTGGATCCTTGCCGCGTGCTTCAAGCGAACGCCACAGATCAACGGCCCGGCTGATGCTCAGTCCTTCTTCCTGCCGGGCTGTCAACCATTTCAACGTTTCGATGTCGCGTTGAGTGAATAGGCGGTGTCCGCCTTCGGTCCGCTGCGGTTCGGGCAAGCCATATCGCCGCTCCCACGCCCGCAGCGTGTCGGGTTTGATGCCCGTTTCGCGCACAACCGCTTTTAAATTGAACGTTGGTGCCTGTCCTCTTTTAGCCATCTTCGCTTCACCTTTGCCGGGCGCCAGGGGCGTCATTCGATGGGGGATACTATAACACTGTGCAAAGATATTGTCAAGAATTATTCAAGACTGATGGAGGATTTTCAAGATCGGCGGGAATTTTTCGGGAGCGGCGGCCAATAGGTTTGTGTCGCGCTTGCAGTTGGCCTACAAATCCGAGCCGTATAGCCTGAATTGACTACCATTTAACTTGATCGGAATTTCACATGCAAGTAAACTAGGGCCACGTCGTGCAGTTTTCAAGAGCGAAAGGGGGTTGGGAGCAAGGATCTCGCACA
>JBJYWH010000185.1:0-3420 GCA_046259355.1 Anaerolineales bacterium | reverse complement strand
ATGCGGACCCACCGACAATCCCACGACCCAACTCGACCCGGCGCGACGGGAATGCGACTGCCCGCCCTCTTGGGCAGATGACGACTCCCTTGATCGGAGGAATACGATGGACAGCTGCCGGACCCATTCAATGGCTCAATGGCTACTCGGCTGCAGCGCACTGATCTTTATCCTCGTCGCCGGCTGTACCCCTCAAGCAGGCCAGACCACCCCGGACGCGAATCAAGAAAGCCGATCTGAGAATGATACCGTAGGCTCGATGAGCAGCGAACTCAAGCAGGGAACAGAGGGTGGATGTCCGGCCGTGGAAACGGCGTATATCCTCTGGTTCAGCCACAAGACCGTGATGCATACAGGCAGCGAGGCAGAGGGGATCATGCACCTCGAGTTCGAGAACATCCCTCCCTCGTATTTCTCTTTCTGGATCGATCCGGCCGGAAAGGCTTCCAACACGGATATTATTGATTCGTCACAGATCGGCTATGATGGGTACTCGACTCATCCCGGTTCCAACGACTGCCCGATGCAGATTTTTCAAGGAACCTGGAAAATCGAGGCGACGATCACGGGTTCCTGCCGCGATGGCATCGTCCGGATTCACGTGGTTGAGGAATGGGTGGATCCCGTCCTGAAGAGCTCGTGCGGCGATGCCACACCCGGCCCCGGCATGTTCTCGGCTCCGGAACTCGACCTCACCTTCGATTTGCAGCAGCGTGCCCCTATGGACGGTATCAACGTTGGCCAGGAAGGCGGGGTGTTCTACGCGAGCTACGTCTACCAGCTGAACGAACGGCTTGGAAGCCCGAATCCCGAACTTCCGGTCGAGCCTCTCGTCCCGCCCGATTGAACGCCACGGCGGTCACCAGCAATCGTGGCTGCATTCCCGGTCAACGGTCAAGAAATGGATCGCTAGAATACCTGCCCCTGCAAGTCGCAGGGGTAGGTCAGGATTACCCCTCCCGTTTTCGTTACTTCGAGTATAATCAATAATAATTCTCTATAAATAAAGGATATTGTTTAGAAAACAATGACCGATCCCAGAGTCCGCTTCGATGAATTGATCTCCGCCTTGAAGGCGAGCGATTTCCGCCTGACGCCCCAGCGCGTTGAGCTGGTGCGGCTGATCGCCGCCAGCGAGGGCCACCCCAGCGCGGCCGAACTGCACGCCCGAATCCGGCGCCAGTTCCCCACCATCAGCCACGCCACGGTTTATAAAACCCTCTCGCTGCTGAAGGACATGGGCCAGGTGCTGGAGATCGACCTGCACACGGAGGGCCGCTACGATGGGAACCGGCCGCAGCCTCATCCCCACCTGATTTGCACCCGCTGCGGGAGGATCATCGATGGCGATGCAGATCTCGATCCGGGGGTGATCCAGAACCTGGAACTGGCTTCCGGCTTTAAGATCCTCCGTTCGCAGCTCTCGTTCTACGGGCTATGTCCCGATTGCCAGAAGGAGAGCGGCTAGCCTCGATGGTTTTCGCTTTTTCCCGATCAAGGTTAGCTTTTACGAAAGGTTATTCGCAGGTGTTTACGGCGATCAGTCGCTTTAACCCTTCTGCACCATAGGATGCGATGCCCCTCTCGACCAGCACCAGCTCGCAGACCGCTGGCTGAAAGCTGTGGTGATGGGTGAGCAGCGTAATGAAGTGAATTGATCTCAAATACTTAAGAAAAAGGAGTCTTTTTGATGAGCGAAGAAGATAAGTGTCCGGTTCACTCGCACGGTGTGGGCCGCGGCACGACGAACCAGGACTGGTGGCCGAACCAGTTGAATCTCGATATCCTGCACCAGCACTCGGCAAAGTCCAATCCGATGGGAGAGGGTTTCAACTACGCCGAGGAGTTCAAGCAGCTCGACCTGAAAGCCCTAAAGAAAGACCTGCGCGAGCTGATGACCCAGTCGCAGGATTGGTGGCCGGCTGATTGGGGCCACTACGGCGGGCTCTTCATCCGTATGGCGTGGCACAGCGCCGGCACCTACCGCACCGGCGACGGCCGCGGCGGCGCTGGTCACGGGAACCAGCGCTTTGCGCCTCTCAACAGCTGGCCCGACAACGTCAATCTCGATAAGGCCCGCCGCCTGCTCTGGCCGATCAAGCAGAAGTATGGCCGCAAAATCTCCTGGGCTGATCTGATGATACTCACCGGGAATGTCGCCCTGGAATCGATGGGCTTCAAGACCTTCGGTTTCGCCGGCGGGCGGGAGGATATCTGGGAGCCCGAGAAAGACGTCTACTGGGGCTCGGAGGAGGAGTGGCTGGGGGATAAGCGCTACTCCGGAGACCGGGATCTGGAAAACCCGCTCGCAGCTGTGCAGATGGGCCTGATCTACGTCAACCCGGAAGGGCCGAACGGCAAACCGGACCCGGTCGCTTCCGGCCGCGATGTCCGCGAGACCTTCGCGCGCATGGCCATGAACGACGAGGAGACCGTCGCCCTCATCGCTGGCGGGCACACCTTCGGCAAGGCACACGGCGCGGGTGACCCGGCCCTGGTGGGTCCCGAGCCTGAGGCCGCCCCCATTGAGGAGCAAGGCCTGGGCTGGAGCAATCGCCTGGGCACCGGCAAGGGTGTCGACACCACCAGCAGCGGCATCGAAGGAGCCTGGAAGCCCAATCCCACCACGTGGGATAACGGATACCTGGACATGCTCTTCCGCTACGAGTGGGAGCTGGTGAAAAGTCCGGCCGGCGCTCAGCAGTGGGTGGCGAAGGACGTCAAGCCGGAGCACATGATCCCGGACGCGCATGACCCGACCAAACAGCACCCTCCGATGATGACCACGGCCGACCTGTCGCTGCGCTTCGACCCGATCTACGAACCGATCGCGCGCCGGTTCCACCAGCACCCCGACCAGCTCGCCGAGGCTTTCGCCCGGGCCTGGTTCAAGCTGACCCACCGCGACATGGGTCCGCGCACACGCTATCTCGGCCCGGAGGTTCCGGAGGAAGAGCTCATCTGGCAGGATCCCATCCCGGCCTTGGATCACAAGCTGATCGATGCCAGGGACATCGCCTTGCTCAAGAAGCAGATTCTGGCATCTGGCATTTCGGTTTCGGAACTCGTCTCAACTGCCTGGGCCGCGGCTTCCACCTTCCGCGGCTCCGACAAGCGCGGCGGCGCCAACGGGGCGCGCATCCGCTTGGCGCCGCAGAAGGACTGGGAGGTCAACCAGCCGGAGCGTCTGTCGAAGGTGCTCGCGACGCTGGAGGAGATCCAGGGCGCGTTCAACCAGGCGCAGTCCAAGGGCAAGAAGGTCTCGCTGGCCGACCTGGTTGTACTGGCCGGCTGTGCCGGCGTCGAGCAGGCAGCGAAGAACGCCGGTTATGAGCTAACGGTTCCCTTCACACCGGGCCGCATGGATGCCTCGCAGGAACAGACCGACGTGGACTCCTTCGCCGTGCTCGAGCCGAAGGC
>JBJYWH010000184.1:0-18319 GCA_046259355.1 Anaerolineales bacterium | reverse complement strand
GAACCGCCCCCAGGATGGCGGCGAAATCGAGCGCCATGATGATGCCGTCGTTGTAGATCAGGAAGGCCACCATGAATTTGATGTATTCACGGTAGATGCGAACCTCGCGAAACGTTCTGGCAAGCCGCTTGAAACCCATCGTGAGGTAGTTATCACCGGCAGGAAGCGGTTGGGGTTGAGCACGTTCCCGTATCCAGAGGAAAATCGGGGCGGCGGAGAGCGCGAAATACGCGGCCGTAATCAGGAAGGCCAGATGGACCACGCTTTCTCCCTTGACGAGCATGATCAAGGCCAGCACGATCACCAGGCACAGGATACCGCCCGCCGAGCCGATCGCCCAGCCATTGCCGGAAACCCGCCCCATATCCTCGTCGGATGCAATCTCAGGCAGCAGGGCGTTGTAAAAAACCTGCGCGCTGCGATAGCCGATCTCGGCCAGGATGAAAAACAACATCCCGGTGAGGACGTCACCGGGGCCGACGAAGAACAGCAGCGCGGTGAACAGGCAGCACAGCGCAGTATAGAAAAACAAGAACCGCTTCTTGGATCCTGAGAAGTCGGCTATTGTGCCGAGGATCGGCGAGGTCAGTGCCACGACCAGCATGGCGATTCCAACGGCGTAGCCCCAGAGCCGCGAACCCTGGGCGCCGCCCACGACTTCGCCCTGGAAGTAGGCGGAGTAAATCGCGAGCAGCACCACGGCCGCATAGGCCGAGTTACCGAAATCATACAGGTACCAGGCGATCCGCTCGCGGCGGGTGGAGATTGGTTTCATGGAAACAGCACTCTGACCTATGGTTTCACTCATCGATAACCCTCTTCTGGCGAGTTGGTCGTAGCGAGGTGTTAGATATCGGGCTCGTCGTCCCAGGGGTAGATCTCGGTTCCTTTGGCTGCGGCGCGAAGGGCCGGGTCATCCGAGAAGTGGCCTCGTCGGTCCTCCGGGATCAAGGCTGCGATTCGTTCCATCATGCGGTTTCCGATGGCCTGCAGCTGTTCGCGCCGCTCCGGTCCACTTCCGTGGGTATGAAATGGGCCAAAAAGCCTTCCGATGCGGATCGTCACCCTGGCCCGACGGCCGCGCCGCAGCTGAGGAAAGACCTCCGTCAGGCCGTCGATCCCCATCGGAAGGATCGGTGCTCCCGAGCGGGCTGCTAGATAGGCGGCGCCGGGCCTCGCAGGCCGCAGAACCGTCGCCCAATTGCCGGCTTCGGGAAAGATGCCCATGACGCCGTTCTGGTCCAGGACCCGTTCGGCCGCACGCAGCGCCCGGCGCGAGACCGAGCCGCGGTGCACCGGGAAGACCCCCCAGACTTTCGGTATCCAGGTCACGATGGCTGGTGCGTTCGGCATATGGGCGCCGGCGAGGAACTCCAGCGGCCAGGGAGTAGCCCGAATCATGGCCAGCGGGTCGATGAAGCTGAAATGGTTCGCGACCACAATTAATGGCCCACCGTCTGGTACATTTTCCTGTCCGATGATCTCAAGGTGGGTCAGGGTACCCAGCGCAGACCGGATCAAAAAACGCAGCACCGCCCGAATGGGCTGGCGGCGGGGGTAGGTCAGGTCATGATCGGTGGGGTTGGATAGAGACAGGTGCGGCTCCTTTTATTGACTACAGTTTGGAACCCCACAGCCCGGGTTCCGTTGCTGGCGATACCGCATCACCATCGGCCGAGCAGGTCCTCCTCCTGCCCCAATCCCAGATACTGGCGCAGTGCGCGCCGCCCATGATCGAGGATGGGCTCGCCATGCGAGGGCAGCAGGTGCAGGAAATCCAGCTCGGCCAACCGCTGCATGGAGGTGGTCGCCAGATCCGGGTCGACGGTCAACCAGCGTGAAGGCGGCGAAATGCGCCCGTTGAGATTCATGATCGCGTCGCCGCAGAGGATCGCCCGGTCGCGCGAGTGGAGAAAACCGATTTGTCCCGGGGAATGGCCGGGAAGCGAGATGACAACCATGCCGAGCAGGGATTCGCCGCGCTCGAGGAGACGTTCGATGGAATAACCCCAACCGACGGGCGGAACCAGGTAGCGCCCGAGCAAGAAGAACAGGTTGCTGGAGGAAAGCAGGCGGTAGGTGGATTGGCCGGTGAGAAATGGGGCCGCATCTTTATGGCAGATGAGCGGCACGTTCCAGACCATGCGGATCGCGCCCAATCCGCCGCTGTGATCGTAATGGGCGTGCGTGAGCAGGATCTGGTCCGGGCCGAGGTCTTCGGTCGCCAAAGCGATCGCCGCGACCACCTCGTCGCCGGTTTCGGTGGGTCCGGTGTCGATGAGAGTCCATCCTTCGCGATCGCGCACCAGGAAGATGGAAACCGGAAGCGAGATCGGACCGAGGAGCGAGTAGGGGACCTCGAGCCGAAGAATATGTTCGGTAACGCGTTGAAACTCCACGCTGATTATCCTTTCGAATCCAGCTGTTCGATCAAAGCCGGCACCTGTGCAAGGGTATCGCCGATCCGTTCTGGTCTCTGCTGGATGGATTGGCCGGGCTCGGCATAGGCCTGAAGCCAGATCTGGTGCAAACCGGCTCGCTGGGCGCCGAGAATGTCCTGATCCAACCGGTCGCCGATCATGACAACCTGGGATGGATCGAGATTCCATTGAGAGAGGATGATCCGGAAAGGTTTTGGGGCTGGCTTGCGCACGCCGAGCGCGGCGGAGATCAGGATGGGATCCAGATAATGGCGGATGCCGGCATGATCGATCAAGCGCTGCACATTGGCTTCATCACCGGCGTTGGAAAGCAGCGCCATACGTAAGCCCCTCGCCTGCAGCTCGTTCAGGGTGGAGTCCAGTCCGGGGACGGGTTTCCAGTACTCTTCCGAGGGAGCATACATTCGCGCCAGAACCGCCCTGATTTTGTCGTCTTCGGGGCGCGGTACGCCCAGAGCCGCCAGGCTTTCGAGCAGAATGCTGGCTGTCGTTCGCTCTTTGTGGTCATCCAGCCGGTCCTGTCGATAGGCATCCATTCGCCGCGCGAACTCCTCCGTCACCCCCTGAGGGAGAGTTTCCAACCCGGCATCCTGCAGGGCGGCCTCCAGTTCCTTCAGGCTGGCTTGCCAGATTTGATCCCAGTCACCCGTAAAATGAATCAGCGTTGAGCCAAGATCGAAGATCACACCCAGGATCATTCGTCGCGTGTCCGTTTAATACTGACGCTCAGGGTCATAGACATTGAGCAGCTCACGGTCCGTCAGATAGCGCTGCAGATTGAGGCTGAAGAGTTCTGCGGCGCGCTCGAGATAGTGCGGGGAGGCGCCCGCCAGATGTGGAGAGAGCATCACGTTCTTCATTTTCCAGAGCGGGCTGCTTTCCGGCAGCGGTTCGATGGGATATACATCGAGGGCGGCGCCTGCCAGCTGGCGGGCGTTGAGTGCCTCCACCAGTGCGCCGTGGTCGACAACCCCGCCGCGTGATATATCGACCAAATACGCACTCGATTTCATCGCTTTCAGCACCTCCCCGGCGATCATGCCCTGGGTTGAGGCGGTGAGCGGAACAGTAACGACGACGAAATCGCACAACGGGACCATCGAACGCAGCGCTTCCGGCGGGTAAATGCGATCCGGGAGATCCGCTCCGGGATCCCCCAACCCTTCGGGCATATAGCCATCATCCTGCAGGTGCATCAGGTCGTGTTTGATTGCGAGAATCCGGGCGCCGAACTGCTTGCACAAGCGGGCGATCTCACGGCCAATGCTGCCGTAGCCAACGATGCCAACGGTGCTCCCGCGAAGTTCGAGCGGCTGAAAGCGCGTGAAGCGGCCCTCGGCCCATTGATCGGCCGGCGTGCTGCGCAGGATCTCCGGCATATGATGACCCAGGGCGAGGATGTTCGACAACGCGAACTCGGCCATCTGTGGAGCGGAGGCGCCACTCATGGTTGTGACGGTAATCTCCTCGCTCAGCAGCGGGTTTCCACTGATGTGGTCGACACCGGCGTAATGGATCTGGATCCAGCGCAATTTTGGAACCTGATCCGGTTCGGGCAGCACGTCGATGGTGTAGAGCACCTCGGCTTTATCGAGCAGCTCTTCGGGGATCATCTTCACGTCACGCGTGGGATTGGAATGGATTTTTATTTCGGGCGAGACGGCGCTCATCCGTTCCAGCAGCACGGGCGGGAAGGAAACCGTGAGCAGGACATGGACCTCACGTTCGGATCGTTCACTCATGGGGATCATTGTACATCACTCCTCACGACCTGCCATGCCGTCGATCAGGTATACTCGAATCAGACTGCTGCTCGAGGTGATCATGATCCGATTCGGTGCCGTATACCCCCAGACAGAGTATGAAACCAGCCCGGCGCGCGTGCGCGAGTTCGCCAAAACCGCCGAGGAACTCGGCTACGATCACATTGTTGCGTATGAACATGTCCTGGGAGTGGATCCGGCCAGCCCGGCTGCCAGTTCAGGACCGTACCGTCTCGAGCATTCCTTTCTCTCGCCGTTCGTGCTTTTCAGCTTCATGGCCGCCGCGACGACAAAGATCGAGTTCGCCACCGGCATTTTGATCCTTCCGCAGCGGCAGACCGCGCTGGTTGCCAAGCAAGCCGCTTCGCTGGATGTCTTGAGCGGGGGTCGCCTGCGGCTGGGGATCGGGGTCGGCTGGAATCAGGGCGAGTACATCGCGCTCGGCGAGAACTTCCATGACCGTGGTATACGGAGCGCCGAGCAAGTCGAGCTGCTGCGTGCCCTCTGGTCACAGGAAAGCGTTACGTTCGAAAGCCGCTGGCATCACTTTCCGCAGGTCGGCATCAACCCGCGTCCACAGCGATCGATCCCGATCTGGTTTGGGGGCGGCGCCGACGCAGTGCTGCGGCGGGCGGCGCGGCTGGGCGACGGATGGATGACCAACGACCGCAAGGCCGAGGCAGCGCTTCCGGCACTGGAAAAACTCAGGAAGTATCTGGCGCAGGCCGGCCGTGAACCGGAGTCGTTCGGTTTGGAGGCGCGCTTGCGTTTGGCCGATATGCGTTTGCAGGATATGGAGGGTGAACTGCGAGCATGGGAGCAAGCCGGCGCCACGCACCTGTCATTGAACACAATGGGCTGCGGCTTTCAATCGCCCGAGCAGCACCTGGGGGCGCTGCGCGAATTCGCCGACGCCTTCCTGGAATAAAAGTAGGCGCCATCGATCTTTTGTAATTTTCCATCGATGGGGGTGGGGTTAACCCGCCCCTGCGGCATCAACCACGCCGGAAGATGAACGTCAGCAGGCTCATGGTTCCTATCAGGAGCAGGGTATAGGGCAGCATGCGTCGGAGCACCTTCCCTTCCTGTCCCGATAATCCGCCGGTCGCTGTGCCCACGATGATCTTCGCCGGCGCGATGACCGATCCAAGCGCGCCCCCGGCCGTTTGAGCGGCCAGGATGAAGGGTATGCTCAGGTTGAGAAGCTGCGCCGTGCGGAGCTGCAGCTGAGCGAAGACCACATTCGAATTCGTGTTCGACCCGGTCATGAACGCCCCCAGCGCACCGATCCAGGACGATACCAGCGGGAATGCGCCGCCGACAGCGGAGGCGATCCCGCTGGCCAGTTCATCCGTCATGCCGGCATGGCTCATGATCACGGCCATGCTGACAAGCATGAGGATTCCGAAGCTCGAGGGGAGCATGCGCCGGGTTGTATTTCCAAGAATCCTGCGCCACGCGCCGGGCTCGAGCGCCCCCGCCCGGCGGTAAAGCAGGTAGGCTACCGTCGAGCTGTAGGCCAGGATCGCCCCGGCGTGCCGCAGCAGGACGATCTGTCGGCCGTAGCCGGGTGGCGTGGTGTATCCGAGGCTGGTCGTGAGCGCCGGGAACGAAGCCCGAATCACGATCGCCCCAAGCAGCTCGTTGATCCAGGGCAGCTGGACCAGGAGCGTGATGACGACCAGCGCCGCATACCCTGAGAGGGCCAGCGCCAGCTGGCGATCAAAGACCGGTTCGCGTTCCCCGCCAGCTGCGGGTCGTTTTCGAAGGATGAGAACCAGGCCGACTGCCAATCCCGCCATGCCGCCACCGAGACCCGCGATCGACCACACGCCGCTGACGGCAAGCATGTATTGGGCGCCTCCCATGGCAATGGCCAGGATGAGGATCGCGAAGAAGTGATTTCGAATCGAGCGCCAACCATCCGCCAGGTGTGATACCCCCAGGCCACATACCAGGCATGCGAAGCCGAGCAGCAAGGCGGATGGTGATGCCAGCAGGTCCCAGGGTAGATTGGTCGCCGATTGCAACGCCTGGAACGAGGAAGCCAGCGAACCGAACGTCACGGACCAGGCGTGTCCGACGGATGGGATGGCAACCGCTGTGATCGGTTGGAAGCCCAGGCCGATCAACAAGGGGGCTGTGACCGCCGTGGGCACACCGAAGCCTCCGACCCCTTGCAAGAAGGAGGCAAAAGCCCAGCCGATCAGCAGCGCCTGCATGCCGCGGTCATGCGTGAGCTTCGGCACCCATTCTGCGAAGATGCGGATCGCGCCCCCTTCGTCCGTCACCCGGTAGAGTAGGTAGGCATTCCAGACGATGAGCAGGACATCCAGCGTCAGGAACAAGGCCTTGGCCTGCGCGAGCGCCAGCAGCCTGAAGGACGCGCCGAAGGCAAGATAGGCGATAAGGTTGGCCGCCGCCCAGGCCGCCGGACCGGCGCGCACCGCGCCCCAGCGCAGGCCAATCATCAAGGCCAGGATGAGCAAGATGGGAGCAGCCGCCAGCAGCCAGTTCGCGGTCATGCGCCCCTCCACGGCTTGCCACGCCCATCGGGGCACGCATTTTGGGCTTGATTCAGGGGCGATTCGCTCAAAAAGGGCTCCTTTTAACCCTTAAGTCCTGGTCATCGTAGGGATTCCGTAGGGCATTCGCCCTGCACGGGACGAGATTTCCCGGCGGCGATTCCGCTATAGTAGGAAAGGAAGGGCGGAATCTCTTCTTCTCCTCCTTAAGAGAGAGCCGGGGTCGGCGTCCCCGGCTCTCAAGTTTATTCTCCGGCCGCACCAGCACGCAAACGATCCTTTTTCCTGGCCGCATCAGCGCGGTGGGAGATGGATCTCGTCGATCGGGACGCTGATCAAATCGAGCGTGATGGGCTGTTTCAGCGCCTGGTTGAGAGCATCCTGCAGATCGCCGGCAAAGCCCGCATCCAGCGGCGTGTTGGCATTGAGCGTGACGGTCACCTGGATGCCGTCCCTGGAGGGATTAAACGTGAAATCGACCAGCGTGAGCCCTTGAGATTTCGCCAGCTGGAAATCGAGCGTCCGGTTGATCGTGCGGTTGATGGTGGAGTTCTGAACGCTGTCGACAAAGACAATGGCGAGCGGGACGGTGATCGCTGTGAGCAGCACGAGCGAAGCTACCAGGCCGAGCCGCAGACGAGCGGCTCTCTCGGGCGTGGCGGCCGGTCGGAAGCCGAGCAGCAGCAGCGTGATCGAACCGGCAAGCGTGATCGCGATCAGGTTGGTGGTGAAGAGCAGCGTTCCCCCCCAGGTGACCGACGAATCGGTCAGCGCAATCCCGATGCCGATGACGCACAGCGGGGGGACCAGGGCGGCAGCGATCGCCACTCCCGGGAGCGCCGCCGCCACATCCTTACGGGCGACGGCGTACGCGCCAGCCGCACCGGATGCGAGGGCAACCGCCAGGTCGAACAGGTTCGGGCTGGTCCGGCTGGCAATTTCCTGCGTGACGGTTCGCAGCGGGGTGAGGACGGTCAGCACCACAGCCAGGCCGATGGCCAGCACGATGCCCTTCAGAGCCGCCTCGACCGCCAGGCGAAGCAGGCGTATGTCGCCCAGCACAATTGCCAGGCTGTTGGCGAGGATCGGTGTGAAGAGCGGGGCGACGAGCATGGCGCCAATGATCACCGCTGTGCTTCCCTGGAGCAGACCGTAGGTTGCGATGATGGCGGACAAGCCCATCATCACGAAGAAATCCGTGTCGGGCCGGGCGTCACGACGGACGCGTTTGTACACCTCCAGCTGTTCTTCGGCGCCGAGCGTGGGCAGCGCGCTGAAGATGCTGTCCCACAAGCGCTGCAGCCAGAAGCGGGGCAGGCCGCGGTAGCTCTTCACCATCACAACCGGGGTTGGGCTGTCGATGGCGACCTGCTCCGGCAGCGTGCCGAACAGCACCTGATCGATCAGGCTTTCTTCCGAGGCGCCGATGAACACCAGATCGCTGTCTGTCCCGGCCGCGACGATTCCTTCCACAATGCTGGGCGATGAAACAACCTGGCTTTCGATGGGGATCTCATCGCCGTTCAGCGGGGATCCGGCAATCGCCGGGAGCGAGGCAATCAGCTCGCGCAGGCGATCGAGCGTGTTTTGAATCCGCTTCTGTCCAAGCGTCTTGTCTTCCTGACTGGCCTCGGGCAGAGTCACGTAAACAGTGCGCGTGGTGGCCTCGAACTCACGCGCCAGCAACAGCGCCAGTCGTGCAGCGAGCGGCGCGTGCGGACCGCCGGCGGTGGTCACAAGGACGCGCTCGATATCGAGGCTCGGACTATCTTCCTCGGCAACGTCCTTTAGCTGTTCTGCGAGCCGGTCGGTGTGGATCGCGACCACCGCAACGTCGCAGGGAGCCGTCCGCACAACCGGGTCGAGCACCCGACCCATGCGCGTGCCATCCCGGTTTGAATCGACCGGCCAGGAGAGCAGGATCAGATCGCATTCCTCTTCGATGGCCGTGTCGAGAATCCCCTTAGCCACGCTGCTCGCCAGGCGGGTGATGGGATAGGTAGGCACGCCGCGGCGCTCCGCCTCGCGGGTGGACCATTGGAAGAGCGTATTGCGCTCTTCCGCCAGGCGGCGACCTTCCTGGATGGCCAGCGGGTCGGCAATGGGCACGACCTGCAGCGGGATGAGCTCGCCCCCGGTCTGGCGAGCCAGGGCGGTCGCCAGGCGGAGAACATACTTGCGCTCCACCCCGGTGCTGAGCGGCACGAGAATGCGATAGGTTCCGGGATGTTTCTCCGGTTCCGGCTCGCGGCCGAAAACGAGCACGCCATGCTGGGCTTCGAGCAGGCGTGAACGCGCATAGCCCAGGAGCAGCAGCACGCCCGTGCCGAGCCAAACGAGCGACAGGATCTGTCCGGACAATGGGAGCGCGACCAGAAGCCCTGCGCTGATCGCCAGCGCGAGCAGTGGGACGAGCGGGTAAAAGGGCACTACGAACGTCCGCCTGCGTTCCGGTTCCGCCCGGCGGCTGCGAATGGCCGCCAGGTTGATCCAGACGGCTTGCATCGCGAACAAACCGGCGGCTGCATCGAGTATCCAGCCGATCGGCATCCAGATCAGCAGGGGAATGAGAATCAGCGTCAGGCTGACGAAGATCCACGGCGGAAGACGGAACGGCCTGCGAATGACGGTCAGCGCGTGCGGCAGGGCTCCATCCCGGCTGAGAGCATAAAGCTGACGAGCGGCGGCCATCAGACCGGCGGAGGCCGCGACCAGCAGCAGCACGGCCTCGAAGGCATGAACGGTCCATGCCGGCACGATCGTGCTCTCGGCGATCGCCTGCAGGATGCCCAGCGGGCCGCGGCGGATATCGTAGGCTGGCAGCCGGGAGGACAACACGGTCAGCAGGCCCATGAGCAGGCCGCTGATCACAAGCAGCACCAGCAGGCCGCGCGGCAGTCGGGAGGAGGCGTGCAGGATGCGGCGCCGGGAGGCCAGCACGGCTTCCATTCCGGCGAAAAGCGTAAATGACCATGCAACGGCGCGCAGCAGGTGGCTTGAAGGCGGTACGGAGGTCGGCGGTGCCGTCAGCGTGGGGATCGTGCCCAGCACGAGGACGACCAGGATGATCAGCAGCAGGCTTACGAGCGGCGTCAGGCTCTCGCGCCGCGGCAGCAGGTGGAAGAGGTTGACCAGCACCAGCAGCAGGAATCCCCCGGCTGCAAGCCAGACCGCCCAGGACGCAAGACCCGAACTGATCGATGCCAGGCTGTGCCCGAGCGAACCGAGCATGGCGGCCGAGAGTGCGACCAGCGCGCCCAGCAGCGTCCATCCGCTGAGAAAGCCCGAACTTCCGCCCAGGGCCTCGTGAACGAGCGTTGATGTCCCGCCGCGTTCGTTGCTGCCGCCCAGCAGCTCGAGGATGTTGAGCAGTGTCAATCCGAGGGTCAGCACCGCCAACAGGGCCGGGGTGGTGCTCAACCAACCGCTCAGGTTGACGATGCGGGCCGGGATGAGCAGCACAACCCCGAGCACCATCGCAAGGCCGACCACAACGACCTGCCAGGTTGTCCGCAGCTGGCGGCTCAGGCGCAGTTCGCCCAGGAAATCTTCAGGGTTTTCGGTCATTCGTCTACCATTCGGGATGATCGGGTATATTCCTATCTCGATACGGTGACTGTACGCGGACTCATTCTAGTGTAGGTTGAACTATTTGGCTTGACCAGCCCACCAAGCAAAGCTGCTCAGCTTAGTGTATCCTCAGTGCCGGATTCCCGACAGATGATCCACGTGCTGGAGGTTGCCATGCGGCGAAGCCTTTATATGACAGCCCAGGGAAAGCTCTTGCTCGAGATGGATTCGAAGGCCATCCAGGCGGCCATTCAATCCAATCAAGGCCTCCTGTGGGTAGACATCTGCCAGGAACCCGTGCAGTCAAGCCGGCCGCTGCTGGAAGAGACTTTCGGTTTCCATCCGCTGGCGGTGGATGACGCACTGGAGGAAAAGCACGTCCCCAAGATCGACGATTGGAGCAGCTACCTCTATTTGGTCGTGCATGCGCTGCAGTTCGACGAAGAGGCCGACGAGCCGCTCACCTCGATGGAAGTCGATATTTTCCTGGGCAAGAACTACCTGGTTACGCACACATTAAAACCGGTCCCTGCCATCCAGCAGGTCTGGGACCTGGTCCAGCGCGATGAGCGCATCCTGGCGCGCGGTGCGCAGCGCTTGCTCTACAGCATCACGGACGAGATGGCGACCAACACCATGCCGGTGGTAGAGGCGATCGACGAAGCGATTGATCATCTCGAAGACGGCATCTTCGAAGACCCCGATGCGAACCTGCTCGAGCGCATCTTCACGTACAAACGCGCCCTGCTTGGGCTGCGGCGCATCCTAATGCCCCAGCGCGAGGTGTTTAACAAGCTGGCGCGGGGTGACTTCCCGCTGATCGAGCCCGAGAGCCGGATGTTCTTCCGGGATGTCTACGATCACCTCGTCCGCCTGCACGATATTACTGAGGGTTTGCGCGATCTGGTCACCGGCGCGCTGGACACCTACCTGTCGGTCGTGAGCAACCGCATGAACGAGGTGATGAAGACGCTCACCGTGATCACGACGCTCTTCATGCCGATCGCGTTCCTGACCGGATTCTTCGGCACCAACTTCTTTCAGCCAGTGATCCCGCTCCCGGTTTGGACAGGCAGAGTGGCTTTCTACCTGTTCCTGGCTGCGATGGTCCTCGTGCCAGCCGGCATGTATTTCTGGATGCGCCGGCGGGCCTGGGCCTAAGGTCACAGGTCCATCCCGGGACTGTATAATCGACTGTCATGGCTGACACGCCGCTCTCCGCCAACCGCCAGATCGCCCGCGCCAGCGGGATCGTGATGGTCGGCTACGTGCTCTCGACCGTCGCCGGCCTGGCGGCGCAAATCCTGATCACGCGTGCCTTTGGCACGACCTCCGAGCTCGATTCCTATTACGCTGCCAACCGCGTGCCAGAATTCCTCTTTGCCTTGATCAGCGGTGGGGCGCTCGCCTCCGCTTTCCTGCCCACATTCGCCCGCTTCCTGACGCGCGGCGACAGGGAGGGCGGCTGGGCGCTGGCTTCCTCCATCATCAATATCGTGATCGTGGCCCTCGGCCTGCTGAGCGGCCTGGCGGCACTGTTCGCGCCCGGAATCGTGCGGCTGCTGGCGCCCGGGTTTTCAAGCGCAGAGCAAATCCAGCTCACGACCTCCCTGCTGCGGGTGATGCTGCTCTCGCCGCTGATCTTCGGCGTGAGCGGGCTTTTGATGGCTACTCTCAATGCGCACCAGCATTTCGTCTTTCCGGCGCTGGCACCGGCCTCCTATCGCTTGGGCCAGATTCTGGGCGTGCTGCTGCTGGCAAATCGGATGGGCATTTTTGGCCTGGCCTGGGGTACGGTGATCGGGGCTGCCCTGCACCTGCTGGTGCAGCTTCCGGTCTTTCTCAGGCTCCGGCCGCGGTTGGGATTCAGCCTGGGACTGCACCTGCCGGCGGTTCATGAGGTCGGTCGGCTGCTGGCGCCGCGCCTGCTGGGTGTAGCCGTCGTGCAGCTCAACTTCATCGTCAACACAATCATCGCCTCCGGCCAGCCCGAAGGAAGCCTGGCTGCCCTGACGATCGCGTTCACGTTGATGATCATGCCCCAGGCGGTCATCGCGCAGGCGGTGGCGGTGGCCTCGCTGCCCACGTTTTCAGCGCAGGTGGCACGCGGCGAGTGGGATGAACTGCGCCATTCGGTCGGCAGCGCGCTGCGAGGGGTACTCTTCCTGGCGCTGCCGGCCAGCATCGGGTTGATGATGCTGCGCATGCCGCTGGTGACCCTGCTGCTCGAGCGCGGGCTCTTCAACGCGCGCTCGACCGACCTGGTCGCCTGGGCTCTGCTCTGGTACGCGGCCGGCCTGGTCTTCCACTCGCTGCTGGAGGTGGTGGTGCGCGCCTTTTATGCGCAGTACGACACGCGCACGCCGGTGGGGGTGGGTGTGCTGGCGATGAGCCTGAACATCGCCCTCAGCCTGGTGCTCTCCCGGCTTTTCACCGACGCCGGTCTGCCTCCCCATGGCGGCCTGGCGCTGGCGAACAGCACCGCCACCGCGCTCGAGACGAGCGCGCTGCTGTTCCTGCTCTCGCGCCGCATGAACGGGCTGGGTCTGCGCCGCCTGCGGCGGGGCCTGCTGGCGACGGCCGGGGGTTCGATCGCGTTGGCGTTGAGCCTGTGGGCCTGGATGCGCCTGGCATCAGGGTGGCCTACCTGGGTGCAGGCGGGCCTGGGCGTACTGCTGGGTCTGGCGATCTACTGGGGCCTGTCGTGGATGATGGGTGCGCCGGAAGCGCGCCAGCTGCCCGGAATGCTATTCGGCCGGGTGCGGGGCTCAAGGCCAGAGCGCGTACGTTAGCTGGGCGATGCCCAGGCCGAGCAGGAATCCAACCAGTGCTTCGGCCGGTGAGTGGCCAAGGACCTCGCGCAGCTGCTCCTGGCTTCGCAGCGCATGCCCCTCGAGAATATCCTTCACCATGGCGTTGATGATCATGGCGTGCTTGCCCGCCTGGCGCCGAATACCGGTCGCATCGTAGATCACGATCATCGCCAGCGCGACCGCCAGCGCGAAGGAAGCCGAGTCGAATCCCATGAACAGGCCGATACCATGTGCGGTTGCCGTGACAAGGGCCGAGTGCGAGGAGGGCATCCCACCGGCGCGCAGCAGCAAGGCCCAGTTCCAGGTATGCGAGCGGTAGTAGTCGATCGGAAGCTTGAGAATCTGCGCCAGCGCCCAGGCAGAGAGCGCCGCGATGAGCACCGGGTTGCGGGTAATGGCAAGAATGTCCATGTCAGGATTCGTCAACCTCAACATCGCGCTCGTGGATCGCGTCGTCTTCGCCAGCGGTCAGTTCGGTCAGGCGCAGCTGCGCTTTTTCGAGCAGGCTGCTGCAGCGGGCACTCAAGGCCTGGCCGCGCTCGAAGAGTGCCAGCGATTCTTCCAGCGGCAAGTCGCCGGCTTCGAGCTGTTCGACGACCGCTTGAAGTTCTTGAAACGCCTGCTCGTAGCTCAAATCATCAAGGGATTGTTTCTTGGCCATCACCCCTCCCCATTTCCTTCAGCGATCCGTCACCTGTGTGCCGATGGTGCCGTCTTTCACCCGCACCTGGAGCGCCTCGCCTATTTTAACCTGCCGCGTGGAACTCACGATCTTTCCGTCGGCAGTGCGAATCGCGATGGCATAACCCCGCTCCAGGACTGCCTGTGGGCTTACGGCGCGCAGGGTCTGTGCGAGTCCGCTGACCGTCGAACCAGCCAGCGCCAGCCTGTGCCGTATGGCCGCTGTCCCTCGCAGCGAGAGCTCATCCACTCGCTGGCGAGCGTTGGCGATATGGGCCAGGGGGGAAGCGCGCAGCAGGCGGGCGTGCAGCTGGCGCCATTCCTTTGCTCTCTCCTGCAGTTGGTAGCCGAATTCGAACTGCAGCTCGGAACGCAGCTGGCGCATGGCTTCCCGCAGGTTCGCCTGGTCGGGGACGGCTACTTCGGCGGCAGCGGAGGGTGTGGCGGCGCGCACATCGGCGGCGAGATCGGTTAGCACCAGGTCGGTCTCGTGCCCGACGCCGCTGACGACTGGAATGCTCGAAGCGGCCACGGCGCGCACGACGGCCTCCTCGTTGAATGACCACAGATCTTCCATCGAGCCGCCGCCCCGCACCAGCAGGATGACCTTTGAGCGGCCGTCCCGGTTCAGCAGGTCCAGCGCGGCGACGATCCCGGGCGGCGCGGCATCTCCCTGCACCGGGGTTGGCGCCAGGAGCACCCTCGCCAGCGGAAAGCGGCGGCGCAGCACGTGGACCACGTCCCGCAGAGCAGCGCCGGTCGGGGAGGTCGCTACCCCGATCACGTCCGGCCATGCGGGGAGTTCGCGTTTACGCGCCGGATCGAATAAACCCTCCGCCTCGAGATGTGCTTTCAGCCGCAGGAAGGCTTGAAAGAGCTCACCCGATCCGGCCGGGCGCAGGCGTTCGGCGTAGAGCTGATACTGACCGCCGGCTTCATACAGGCCGATGCGGCCGAAGACTTCCAGCCGCTCGCCGTCCTGGGGCAGGTGGGTTTGAGCCAGCACTTGCGGCCGCCACATCACACAGCGCAGCGAGGCCTGATCGTCCTTGAGCGTGAAATAGAGATGGCCCGAGGATGGGCGCGAGACGTTCGAGACCTCACCCACCACCCACAGCTCCTGCAAGCGGAAATCGCTCTCCAGCAATTGACGCACGTAGCGGGTCAGGTCAATGACCGACCAGACCGTGGTCTCGAACGAGCGCCAGACATTATCCATGCCGCGAAGCATACGATACGCACCAGAGGCTGTCAACCGGAAGGTATAATCAAGCCGCCGAATCGGATGGGAAGGGGTATCAAGCTGGAGGAAGGATGGCTGAATCCATCGAATCCATCGCAGGGGACTTGCTCAGGGACCGGGGCCTGACCCTGGCCGTGGCGGAATCCTGCACCGGCGGCTTGCTCGGTCACCGCATCACGAATGTGAGCGGTTCTTCGGCGTATTTTCTCGGTGGGGTGATCGCCTATGCCTATGAGGCCAAGGAGCGCTTGCTGGAAGTGCGCCATGCCACGCTGTATGAGTTCGGCGCGGTCTCGGAGCAGACCGCGATCGAAATGGCACACGGCGCGCGCCGAGCGCTGCGGGCCGATGTCGGGCTGGCGGTGACGGGCATCGCCGGACCGGGCGGCGGCATGCCCGGCAAGCCGGTTGGCCTGACGTGGGTCGCCGTCAGCATGCGGGACGGTGACCAGGCCGAAATGCATATCTGGGGCGGCGACCGCGAGCAGAACAAGGCCGATTCCGTTCAGGCGGCGCTGGAACTGCTGCGCCGCACCCTGGAAGCGGGAGGGCAGCCCCCTCCGTTGACATAAATAAAACGAGCGGCCAACCGGCCGCTCGTCACATTCTTCATGTAACAGGATTCAGCTCAAATAGTCCCGCAGCTGGCGGGCGCGGCGTGGATGCCGCAGGCGGCGGAGCGCTTTGCCCTCGATCTGGCGGATGCGTTCGCGCGTCAGCCCGAATTTCTGCCCGACCTCTTCCAGGGTGTAGGGCCGGCCGTTATGCAGTCCGAAGCGCAGGCGCAGGATGCGGGCCTCGCGCGGGCTGAGCGTTGCCAGCACTTCTTCGATCTTGTCGCGCAACAGGTTCTGGTAGGCGGTCTGGGTTGGTGTGGGGGTGGTGTCGTCCTCGACGAACGAGCCCAGTTCGGTATCCTCGTCCTCGCCAACCGGGGTTTCAAGCGAAAGCGGGCGCCATGACACGCGCATCATCCACTGCACCTTGCGGGCATCGACGCCCATCATCTCGGCGATCTCTTCCGGTGATGGCTTGCGGCCGATGTCCTGTTCGAGCTCGCGCGCGATCTTGTACAGGCGCCGAATGCGATCCGACATGTGAACCGGGACGCGAATCGTGCGGCCCTGGTCGGCGATGGCACGCGTGATGGTCTGGCGGATCCACCAGGTGGCATAGGTGCTGAAGCGGAAGCCGCGGTGGTAATCGAACTTCTCAACCGCCTTCATCAATCCCAGGTTGCCTTCCTGAATCAGATCGAGGAACGGCACGCCGCGTCCCATGTACTTCTTGGCGATGCTCACAACCAGACGGGTGTTGGCTTTGATGAGATGATCACGGGCGGCGCGGGCATCCTGGATGTAGCCGTTGAGCTCGGTGCGTTGGCGGGCACTCAACTTGCCATTGGCCCGCGCGAGGTCTTCCTCCGCTTCCTTGCCGCGCTCGATGCGGGTTGCCAGGTCGACCTCCTGCTCGGTCGTGAGGAGCGGGACGCGCGCCATTTCCTTCAAGTACAGGCCGACGGTGTCGTCGCTGGAGATGGCGCTTAGATCAAAGGTGCTCATCTCCTCGGATTCATTTTCCTGGAGCAAATGCTGCGGGACCTGGGAGTGGTCCTCATACACTTCAATCCCGGCGGTGCGGAAAAAAGCCTGCAGCCGCTCGAGTCGATCATCCGAATCTTCCGCTTCCGGAAAGACCGTGACAATGTCGTCGGTCGTTATGTAGCCCTGGAAGTCCCCTTTCTCCATCAAGGCTGCAAAAGCCTCGCGCTTCTCCCAGCGATCTTTCGAGATGCTCATTCACACTCTCCTGAGGTCACCACAGGCGTTGTGGGCTTGAGTTCATCGCGAGGATCCGGAAGCGTTCAACCGGGTTCACGATTTCGACAACAAATTTTTCAGGACCGCCATGCGAGGGTCGATATCGGTTTCCTCGTGGCGGTGGTA
This sequence comes from Anaerolineales bacterium, assembly GCA_046259355.1. Lineage (GTDB taxonomy): Bacteria > Chloroflexota > Anaerolineae > Anaerolineales > E44-bin32 > E44-bin32. Next base: position 1,337 of record JBJYWH010000184.1, on the reverse strand, counting down.
GTTTTCGTTCAGGTTCTCGCCGCACTCCGGGCACAGCCCGAGGCAGTCCGCCCGGCAGATGGGCTGCAGCGGCACATCCAGCAGAAAGATCTCACGCAGCAGCGGCGTGAGATCGAGAATGGCGTTTTCTGAAATGGCCAGTTGTGGATCAGAAGCTTTATCCGGTGGATAGACGAAGAGTTCGTCCAATTGGGCGTCGAGCTGTTGGAGAAACGAGGTCAGGCAGCGGACGCATTCCAGTTCGATCGTGCCGCGCAGTGTGCCCTGCGCATAGACGCCCTGTCCGGTGCGCGTGAGACGCAGCGCGCCGTTGAGGTCTAACAGCTGCAAGTCCTCGCCGAGGTAAAGGGAGGCCTCTTCAAAGTCAAAGTTGCGGCTGTACCCGACGTTCTTGTTGAGCAAGAACCCGATGTTGAGCCGCAACGGGTGACGATGATTCAGGTTCGCACCGCCTGGCCGTAGGTTTCCTTAAAAGCGACCGCATTATAGCATAGGTAATAGGTGAAATCAAGCAGGCGCCTTTGTGCTTGACATAACTTTATCGACTACGCGCATAGTACCCAACATCTTGACTGATCCGGCGTACAATACCCACGAGTGGTGGTCGAGTACTGTGCGAATAGCCATAAAGGGAGGCCCCATGCCACGCTTGCTGCTCGCCAGCCGGAATCCGGGAAAAATTCGAGAACTGCGTGCGCTGCTCGCGCCGCTCGCGCTGGAGGTGCTCTCAGCAGCCGACTTGAAGCTGGGGCCGCAGGTTGAAGAGACCGGCCGCGATTATGGCGAGAACGCGGGACTCAAAGCCCGCGCGCTGGCGCTCGAGACGGGAGAGTGGACGCTGGCGGACGACACCGGACTGGAGGTCGAGGCGCTGGCCGGGGCACCCGGTTTGCATTCGGCGCGCTTCCGCGGCAAGGGCGCCAGCGATGCCGACCGTCGGGCGCGCTTACGGGATGAGCTGGCAGACATCCCGCAGCCGTGGCTGGCGCACTTCTGCTGTGCGGTTGCGCTGAGCAGCCCGGCCGGGGAGCTCGATCTGGCCTGGGGCGAGTGCCCGGGCGAGATCGTGCCCACCGAGCGCGGCGAAGGCGGTTTCGGGTACGATCCGATTTTTCTCGTCCGGGGGAGCGGGAAAACCATGGCCGAGCTTTCGATGGATGAAAAGAACAGGCTCAGCCACCGGGCTCGCGCGGTGAAGGCGCTCCTGCCGGTATTGATTCAGCGGATGGGGCTGGATCTTTAGCTTCGTGAGGGCAGCCGCTCCCGGAATTCTTGCAGCGCCCCGGCGACCGCCTGCGGCCGTTCCAGCATCACCATGTGGCCGGCCTGCGGGATGT
>JBJYWH010000183.1:2378-3348 GCA_046259355.1 Anaerolineales bacterium | reverse complement strand
TGGATGAAATCCATAAGGATTACATCCGTACCGCCAGGGCAAAAGGCCAGAAAGAGCGCCTGGTGCTGTATCGACATGCCTTGAAGAACGCGCTTATTCCCCTGGTTACGATCTTTGCGCTGGACTTTCCGTTCATTTTCGCCGGCTCGCTGTACGTCGAACTGCTGTTCTCATGGCCCGGCATGGGGCGGCTGTACTACGACGCAGCGACCTTCCGGGACTACCCGATACTGCTGGCAGTCCTGATCATAGGCGCAGGCATCATCATCATCAGCAACCTGCTGGCCGATATCGCCTACGCGATGCTGGATCCGCGCATTCGCTACGATTGAACATGGCCGAAGCAAATAACATCGCCCTGATAAAGAACGGGAATCTTCGCGAACATGAGAACATGGTTGCGCTGGTCTGGCGTCGATTCCGCAAACATCCCGGTGCGCTGGTAGGAGCGTTCCTGCTGGCGGTGATCATCCTGAGCACGGTGCTGGTACCCCTATCGCCTTACGACCCTGAAGTATCAGATCTGAAGAGCAGATTACAACCACCCTCCTGGCAGCATCCGTTCGGGACAGATGCGCTCGGTCGCGATATGCTCACACGCATTCTATACGGCGGGCGCATTTCACTCATCGTAGGTCTGATGGTCGTCTCGATCACCCTTTCAATCGGGGTACCGGTCGGAGCTATAGCCGGCTATTACGGCGGGTGGATCGACAATCTGTTGATGCGCATTATCGACGCTACCCTGGCCCTGCCTTCCCTGCTGGTATTGATCCTGCTGGGCGCAATATTACGGGAGGTGCAGATTCCCTTCATCGAGAAGAACACGGTCATCACGATCGCGGTGGCGCTGGGGCTGCTATCCTGGATGACCGTGGCGCGCCTGGTGCGGGCGATCTTCCTGGCGCTGCGCGACATGGAATACGTCCAGGCTGCCGCGGCGATTAAAAAGACTCCTGCAGTCAAGGTA
>JBJYWH010000183.1:0-2368 GCA_046259355.1 Anaerolineales bacterium | reverse complement strand
GCTGGGAGCCTCCAACGGCAGGATCATCCTGCAGGAGATCCTCCCCAACGGGCTGGGCCCGATCATCGTCGAATCGACGCTGGGGATCGGCTGGGCTATCATGGAGGAATCCGGCCTGTCCTTCCTGGGGTTTGGCATCCGTCCGCCAACGCCCAGTTGGGGTAACCTGTTGAGCAATGCCCAGGAACACCTGACCCAGCATCCCTGGCTGGCTATCTTCCCGGGCCTGATGATATTCCTGACGATCATATCGGTGAATTACATCGGCGATGGCTTGCGGGATGCCCTGGATCCTCACAAGGTTCTCAGCCAGGCCGCTGGCGCCGAGTCGATCCCGTAGCAGATCGAGGACAGCTACCTTGACCACTCAAGATCCCGCCCTTCTGGAAGTCAGCGCGCTCTATACCTCCTTTAACACCGAGGAGGGACAGGTCCGGGCTGTGGACGGCGTGGATTTCTACGTGCAGAAGGGCGAAATCCTCGGCATTGTGGGTGAATCCGGTTGCGGCAAGTCTGTGACGGCCTTATCGATCATGCGCCTGATCAGGCCTCCCGGCCAGATCGCCAGCGGCACCATCACGTTCCACGGACATAATCTGCTCTCCTATTCGGAAGAGGAAATGCGCAGGCTGCGCGGCCAGCACATCTCGATGATCTTCCAGCAGCCACAATCCAGCCTCAATCCGGTCATCACCGTCGGCAGCCAAATAGCTGAAACCTTCGAGATTCACAGTGACATGGCGAAGGAAGAGCGCTGGGGGAAGGCCATAGAGCTGCTGCAACAGGTCGGAATCCCGGATGCGACCAGCAAGGCGAATGCATACCCCCACGAAATGTCGGGAGGGCAAGCCCAGCGCGTGATGATCGCCATGGCGCTGGCTCTCCAGCCGGAGCTGCTCATCGCCGATGAGCCGACCACCGCCCTGGACGTCACCATCCAGGCTCAGATCCTGGAACTGATCGTCGGGCTTCGCAATAAATTGGGAACGGCTGTGATCCTGATCACCCATGACCTGGGAGTTATCGCCGAGACGGCCGATCGTGTGGCCGTGATGTATGCCGGGAAGATCGTGGAAGAGGCCAAAGTAGCGGACCTCTTCAACCACCCCCAGCACCCCTACACACTTGGATTGATCGCCTCCATCCCGATACTGGGTGAACGCCGTGAGCGGCTGGATGTCATCCCCGGGATCGTGCCCAACCTGATCGACCTGCCGCCCGGCTGCCGGTTCGCCCCGCGCTGCCGCGTGCGCGAACAGCAGAATCTGGAAATCTGCACCCGGGAGGAACCAGAATTGAAGACAAACCGGTCCGGCCACAAAGTTCGCTGTTTTGCCGACCCGGACAAGCTTGTATAAACCACCCATCGCGAGGTCTTTCCTTTGACTGACACGAATGAGCTGATCCAAGTCGAAAACCTGGTCAAATACTTTCCGGTACGGGCCGGTGTGTTCAAGCGCGTCGTGGATTGGGTTCAGGCTGTTGATGGCGTGGGATTCACGATCCGCAAGGGAGAGGTGCTGGGGCTCGTGGGTGAATCGGGCTGCGGCAAGACCACCATCGGGCGCACGATCCTGCGGCTTATCGAGCCGACCTCCGGAACGGCACACTTCGAAGGAACCGACATTTTCAGTCTGGACCAGGCCGATCTCAAGGTGCTGCGGAGCGACATGCAGATCATCTTCCAGGACCCGTACGCCTCCCTCAACCCGCGCAAGCCCATCATCGACTCCGTCATGGCCGGCCTGGACATCCACAAGATCGGTACTCCACGCGAGCGGTACGAAACCGCGCTCGAAATCCTGGAGAAAGTCGGCCTGGAGCCCTATTACGCGCACCGCTACCCCCACGAATTTTCCGGTGGGCAGCGGCAGCGCATCGGGATTGCACGTGCGCTCGCCCTGCAACCCAAGTTCGTGGTCTGCGACGAGCCGGTTTCCGCGTTGGATGTATCCATCCAGTCCCAGGTACTGAACTTGTTAAGAGACCTGCAGCAATCCTTCAGCCTGACGTACCTTTTCATCGCCCATAACCTGTCCGTAGTGGAGCATATATCCGACCGCGTGGCGGTCATGTACCTCGGGAAGATCGTCGAACTGGCCAGCAGCGAGAATTTATTCCGCTCTCCCCTGCACCCTTATACCAAGGCGCTGATCTCCGCCATTCCGATCCCAAAACCAGAACTGAAACGCGAACGCATCGTTCTGGAGGGCGAGGTGCCCAGTCCCTTGCATCCCCCGCAAGGATGCCGTTTCCATCCGCGCTGCCCATATGCCATGAGCCGCTGTTCGGAGCAGGAGCCGGCCTTCACAGAAGTAGCGCCAAATCATTGGGCGGCATGTTTCCTGATATCCGAAAAGACCGATTC
>JBJYWH010000182.1:0-1633 GCA_046259355.1 Anaerolineales bacterium | reverse complement strand
TTTTGCAGCTGGAGGATCGCCCCAGGAGCGGCTCGCTCATTCCGGCGTAACCGACAACAGCGGAACCTCCCAGGGTGAGGGATCCGTCCGGCTTGAGATCAGCGTCACCGGCGTCGGGGTGGTGCGCGTGATCCTCCCTGGCTCCTGAACACCGGCAGGAAGATTGTGAATCTCATCCAGCCCGCCGTGTGGCGGGCTGGATCGGTTTCCAGCCTCGCAGACATCCTCTCCACCAGAGTTTCGCCTGGGTTGATACGTTGATCGCAGACCGCTTGTCTATCCTGTGCAAGAGGTGGAATCGTGCTTTAAGAAAAAAGACGGACGTGATACACTCGCCTGCTGTATACGTGCCCGATACCCATTCACCGATCGAAGGAGCCTGCCCCGTGGCTGAGCACTTGCCGGCGAGACCCGTCGCCACCGACCGCATCAAGTGGTACGTGATGGCCTCGGTCGGCATGGGCACCTTTCTCTCCACCATCGACGGCAGCATCGTCAACGTCGCCCTGCCCAGCCTGGTCGGGGCGCTGAAGACCCAGTTCGCCACCGTGCAGTGGGTTGTGCTGGCCTACCTGCTAACCCTGGCGACCGTAACGCTCAGCATGGGCCGGCTGGGTGACATGCTGGGCAAGAAACCGGTCTACCTGACCGGGCTGGTGGTCTTCACAACCGGATCGGTGCTGTGCGGGCTGTCGACCTCGGTTCAGGCCCTGATCGGGTTCCGGGTGCTGCAGGGATTCGGCGCGGCGATGCTCACCGCGCTGGGCACTGCCATCCTGACCGAAACCTTCCCGCCGGAGGAGCGCGGCCTGGCGCTGGGGGTGTCGGGGGCATTGGTTTCGATCGGCATCGTGATCGGACCCACGCTGGGCGGCCTGATCCTGGAAGTAGCTTCGTGGCACTGGATCTTCTTCGTGAACCTGCCGGTCGGAATCATAGGCGCCCTGATGGTGCTGCGCTTCGTGCCCGCCATTCAACCGCAGGGCGGTCAGCGCTTCGATTTCTTCGGCGCCGGGACACTCTTCCTGACCCTGATCTCCCTGCTGCTGGCGCTCTCCATCGGCCAGAGTGCTGGCTTCGGCGATCCGCTCGTGCTGTCCTTGTTCATTGCCGCAGGCCTCTTCCTGCCGCTCTTTATCTGGGTTGAGGATCGAGTTCCCGACCCGATGATCGACCTCGGTCTGTTCCGCAACAGGCTGTTCAGCGTCAACCTTGTGACGGCCTCGCTCAGCTTCATCTGCATCGCCGGCACCACGCTGCTGGTGCCCTTCTTCCTGGAGGATGTGCTGGGGTACAACCCGGCGCGGGTCGGGCTGCTGATGGCGGTCGTACCGGTCTGCATGGGCGTACTGGCACCGCTGGCCGGTTCGCTCTCCGACCGCTATGGCACACGCCCGATGACGGTGATCGGCCTGGCGCTGATGCTGGCCGGCTACCTGGCGATCGCCAGAGTGAACACGGGTGAACCGCTCGGCGTGTACCTGCTGCGGTTCATCCCGCTTGGCTTCGGGCTGGGTATCTTCAACGCGCCCAACAACAGCGCCATCATGGGCTCGGCTCCGAACAGGCGGCTGGGCGTGGCCTCCGGGCTGCTGGCGCTCACCCGCATCCTGGGCCAGATCACGGGCATCGC
>JBJYWH010000181.1:0-1720 GCA_046259355.1 Anaerolineales bacterium | reverse complement strand
TACGGAATTACGAGCTGCGGGGAGGGAAAACGTGAAAGGCATCATCCTAGCCGGGGGACACGGAACACGGCTGCACCCCCTCACGCTGGCGATCAGCAAGCAGTTGCTTCCGGTCTACGACAAGCCCATGGTTTACTACCCGCTCTCGATGCTGATGCTGGCCGGGATCCGCGAGATCCTGATCATCACCATGCCGGATCAGCTCGAGTCCTTCCGGCGCATGCTGGGCGATGGGAGCCAGTGGGGGCTGCGTTTTGAGTATGCACCGCAGGCTGAGCCGCGCGGATTGGCCGAGGCACTCATCATTGGGATGGATTTCATCACCGGGGAAAAAGTCTGCCTGATCCTCGGGGATAACATTTTCTTCGGCCACGGCTTGCCGACCCAGCTTCGCCGGGCAGCAGCGCTCGAGAAGGGGGCGATTGTTTTCGCGTACGCCGTGCGCGATCCCAGCCGCTATGGGATTGTGGAGTTCGACCCGGACGGGCGCGTGCTCAGCCTGGAGGAGAAACCGACCAAGCCGCGTTCCAAGTATGCCGTACCCGGGATTTATTTCTACGATGAACAGGCGCCCGCGTTGGCTGCGAGCTTGAAGCCCTCCGCGCGCGGCGAGCTCGAGATTACCGACTTGAACCAGCGCTACCTCGATCAGGGTTCGCTGCGGGTGGAGGTGATGGGACGCGGCGTGGCCTGGCTCGACGCCGGGACTCACAGCTCGCTGCTGCAGGCGGCGACCTTCGTGCAGACCATCGAGGAGCGGCAGGGCATGATGATCTCCTGCCCGGAGGAGATCGCCTATCGCATGGGCTATATCGATCATGCACAGCTCGAGGGACTGGCGACGCATTTCGCCCGGAACTCCTACCGCGACTACCTGCTTCGCCTTGCTCGCGGAGAGATCACCTGAATCGCATGCATATCCTGCTTTTCGGGGGAAACGGCCAGGTCGGTTGGGAGCTGCAGCGCACGCTGCTCCCGCTGGGAGCGATTCACGCGTTCGATTACCCGCAGGTGGATTTTCTCAATCTCCCAGCTCTGCGTGATGTTGTCCGGGAGGCCAACCCGGATCTGATCGTGAACGCCGCCGCGTACACGGCTGTGGATAAAGCCGAAAGCGAGCCCGACCGGGCGCAGGCAGTCAACGCCGAAGCGCCGGGCCTGCTGGCGGAGGAAGCCCGGCGGCTGGGCATCGGCCTCGTGCACTACTCGACAGATTACGTCTTCGATGGCAAGAAAGGTGCGCCCTACACCGAAGAGGACACGCCCAACCCGCTCAATGTCTACGGCCAGACGAAGCTGGATGGTGATCGGGCCATCCAGGCCAGCGGAGCCCGGCACCTCATCCTGCGCACCAGCTGGGTGTATGGGGCGCGTGGGTCAAACTTCTTCCTGACCATGCTGCGCCTGGCGCGCGAACGGCGGGAGCTGCGGGTCGTGGACGATCAAATCGGTTCGCCAACCTGGAGCCGGTCCATCGCTGCAGTGACAGCAGAAATCCTGCAAACAGCCTTCGATGGGGAACACGCAAGTATTCAATGGGACGAGAAAATCCCCTCCGGGATTTATAATGCGCGCACAAAATCACCCCTTAAATCAGGGTCATATCGAAGGCCCAGATTTTAGCTACGAAGAGGACAATCCGCTATGCGGCGATGTTGTCCGTATTGACGTTCGCCTGGACGAAAACAGGCGGGTGGCAGATGTGAAGTGGAGCGGCGAT
>JBJYWH010000180.1:0-6746 GCA_046259355.1 Anaerolineales bacterium | reverse complement strand
GGTGCCGGTTTGCATGGCTACACACCCGCACGCGTTATTCCGATTCTTGTTGCGGTTGGAGTCTTCCTGCTGATCCTGCACCGCGAGGCCCGCAATTCCCGAACGGCCTTCCTGAGCTATCTGATGATGGCCGGGTTGGCAGCCTTGATCGTATTGATGCCGCTTGCTCGGGTGGCCGTCGATCGCCCGGAGGAAATCATCTACCGCATGGCGACCCGCTACGGGAGCACCGAAAGACCGCTGCCGGGTCCGGCGCTGCAGATATTCTTCTCGAATGTCTGGGCCGGTTTGAAGATGTTCAACTGGGACGACGGCGAGGTGTGGGTTAATTCCATTCCGCACCGCCCGGCGCTCGATTGGATTACCGGCGCCCTCTTCGCCCTGGGATTCGTCATCTCGCTCTACCGCTATCTTCGCAAGCGGCACTGGATCGACCTGTTCGTGCTGATCTCGATTCCGATCCTGCAGCTGCCGTCGACCCTATCGCTCGCTTTTCCGGCTGAGAATCCAGCCACAAATCGAGCCGCGGGGGCCATTATCCCTGCGTTTACCCTGGCCGGGATGGCATTGGCTGCACTGCCCGATTGGGCGGAAAGGATCTGGCACAACCAGCGCATGCGCTGGGTTGGAGCCACCTCCGCTGTCGTTCTCGTGATCGGGGCGATGAGTCTGAATTACAATCTGGTTTTCAACGAGTATGCCGATCTATACCGCCGGTCGGCCTGGAATACCAGCGATGCAGGCCGCATCATTCGCGGTTTTGCCGAGTCGGTGGGTAGTTACGAGACCGCACATGTTGTCGGATACCCCTACTGGATGGACACCCGCCTGGTCGCGATGAACGCAGGACGCGCGACGACGGATTACGCGATCTGGCCGGATGCGTTTGACGAACTGCGAGACGAAACCCGAGCTCAGCTGCTTTTGCTCAATCCGGATGATGTCGATTCGCTCGAGTACCTGCAGACCCTGTTTCCGCAGGGAAGCATTCGCCGCTGGGTGTCCGATCTGCCGGGGAAGGACATCGTGATCTTCTTCATACCATCTGCACCGGGACCTGAGCGCTCGCCGAACCCGGAAGCGGAGCCATGATGAATTCCGTTCCCGATGATCGGCTCAACCCCGCTGATACCGAACCCCGGCGCAGTTTTCGATTTTCATCGGAAACCTGGGTAGGGATCGCGCTATTCCTGATCCTCGTTCTCGGCGCGTATCTGCGCTTTACGGGCCTGAACTGGGACGAGGGAACCCACCTGCATCCCGATGAACGGTTCCTGACGCTGGTTGAATCGGCGATCAAACTGCCTGGATCGATCTCGGAATATTTCGATACGGCCGCCTCACCGCTCAATCCGTACAATGCGAACTACACCTTCTTCGTGTACGGGACATTCCCGATCTTTCTCGTGCGTTATGCTGCGGAGTGGGCGGGTCAAACGGGATACGACCAGGTGCAGCTCGTAGGCCGTTTTCTCTCGGCCGGCTTCGATCTCATCTCGCTCCTGCTGCTGTTCATGATTGGGGCGCGCCTCTACAGCCGGAAAGTTGGATTGCTGGCAGCGTTTTTTGGATCTGTATCCGTCCTGCTCATCCAGCATGCACATTTCTTCGTCGTGGATCCGATCGCCAACACGTTTGTCCTGGCGGGGGTGCTCTTTGCCGTACAGGCGATGCAGCACGGTCGGTTGAGGGACTACCTGCTCTTCGGACTTGCCCTCGGTCTTTCGGTCGCATCCAAGATCAGCACGGCACCGCTGGCCGGGTTGATTGCACTTGCAGCGCTGGTGCAGCTCTGGCACACACCCCCCTCCGATCGTCAGCGGGTCCTGACACGGATAGTGACCAACCTGCTGGGCGCGGCGCTGATATCGCTGCTGGTTTTCCGGATTTTCCAGCCCTATGCGTTTTCAGGACCGGGCTTCTTCGGGCTCAGGCCGAATCCCAACTGGCTCGCCAACATGTCCGAAATTCGCGGTCAGCAGGCTGGAAATACCGATGCTCCCTACGCGCTGCAGTGGGCAGGCCGGGCGCCGGTATGGTTTTCCTTCAAGAACCTGGTCCTATGGGGTCTGGGACTGCCGCTGGGTATTGCCGCCTGGGCGGGTTGGGCGTGGGCAGCTTTCGAGCTGATCCGTAGGCGGGATGAGCGTCACTTGATCCCGGTCGTCTGGACGGGATTGTTCTTCATCTGGCAATCGATAGGCTTTACCAAGGCGATGCGCTATCAGATCCCGATCTACCCGCTGCTTGCGCTGTTCGCTGCCTGGGGTTTGATCGAGGCCTGGCGGCGGGCGAGGGGGCTGGAGGGTTTGCGCGGTAAGGTCGCCCGGATCGCTGCATTTTCAGCCGGGGTGATCGTGGTTCTCGGAACGACATTCTGGGCGTTCGCCTTCACCAGTATTTACCGTGAGCCCTTCACACGCGCTGCCGCCTCGAGATGGATATACCGCAACATTCCGGGCGCCGTAAACCTGGTCCTGGTTGCGGATGGCCAGGAAGGGTATGAAGTCCTGCCGGTCCCACCGCAGTTTTCCCTCCTGCCGGACCAGACACAGATCTTTCAACTCCCGAATGACGTGGTGAACAGTTCATCGGGGGAGATATCGGGGATCCTGATCCCCTATGCTTCGGTTGGCGGCCAGGATGAAAATGCTGCGTTCACGGCCGAAATCAAGGTCGATCCGAGTTCGGATGCCGTGCTTGCCCGGGCCGATCTACGCGGCCTGATCCTCGCCGGGAAGGAATTGGAACTTCATGGGGCATTCGACCGGGTGATTGTGCCGGAGCCGGATCGGAATTTATTCCTGCTTCTTCGCAATGTCGGCACGAGCACGGTCATGATGCGGCCCACAATCCTGGTCCACGAGACGACCTGGGACGATGGGCTCCCATGGGGCATCGACGGCCGCAGCCTGGGCGGCCGCTATGAGGTGCGGAATCTCGAGCTGTACTGGGACGACGATCAGGATGACAACCAGAACGGCGTACCGGACAAACTGGAGCGGATCGCCGACGGTCTCGACCAGGGCGAATACATCACGATCTCATCCAATCGACAGTACGGCACGATCTCACGCGTGCTGGCTCGCTACCCGCTCACCACGGCCTACTACCGGGCGCTTCTCGACTGCCCGGAAGGCGAGACTGTCTTGCACTGCTACGCGACGGCAGAAGAAGGCCGGAGCGGTCTGCTCGGCTACTCGCTCGTAAAGGTCTTCCAGAGCAACCCGCGGCTCGGCCCCATTGAAATCAACGACCAGGAAGCCGAGGAAGCCTTCACGGTCTACGATCACCCGAAGGTCTTGATCTTCAGGAAAGATCCGGATTTCAACCGTCAACGCGTCATCGATCTGCTGTCCCAGGTCGATGTCAGCCAAGTCATCCATGTCCTGCCGAAGGATGCGAACTCGAACGAAAAAGAACTGATGCTGCCGTCTGATCGCTGGAACGAGCAGCAGTCGAGCGGAACCTGGTCGGACCTTTTCAACCTCGAATCGATCCTGAACCGATCGGGGTTTCTGGCCGCGGCCGTCTGGTGGATCAGCATTGGCATGCTTGGTCTGATCGTGTTCCCCATCACCCGGGTGGCGTTCCGGGGGCTGGAGAACCAGGGCTATGCTCTCAGCCGGCTGGTGGGATTGCTTCTATTCGCCTGGGTCAGCTGGATGGCTGGCAGCATCGGAATGCGCGTAAATCGCCTGCTGTTGCTGGGGGCCCTGCTGCTTATCCTGGGCTTTTCGGCGTGGTTTGCCTACCGGGATCGTGAGCAGCTGCGGCGGTTCTTCAAGGACCGCTGGCGGACTCTGCTATGGATTGAAGCCTTTGCGCTTGCGTTCTTCGTGCTCGATCTGCTGATCCGCTTTGCCAATCCCGATCTCTGGAAGCCCGGAACCGGGGGTGGGGAGAAGCCGATGGACTTCTCCTACCTGAACGCTGTACTAAAGAGTTCAACCTTTCCTCCATACGATCCCTGGTTCGCCGGCGGCTATATCAACTACTACTACTACGGCTTCGTGCTGGTTGGAATGCCGATCAAACTGCTCGGGATCGAACCGGCGCTGGCGTACAACCTTGTCCTGCCGACTCTTTTTTCCATGCTCGCCCTGGCTGGATACACCGTGGCGGCCAATCTGGTTTCCGGGGACGCGGCTGTAATCCGGTGGCGGCCAAAGCCGAGCGCCCGCATGGCCGGTGTCCTGGCTGCGGCGATGCTGGTGCTGTTCGGAAACCTGGGCACGGCGCGCATGTTCTATGACGGTTTCAAGCGGATCGGTCGGAACGGCCAGCCGGAGGCGAAATCGCTGGTCGGCGCGGTCCAGGCCATACGGGGGCTGGGGCGCTACCTGACGTTTCAGGACACGCTGCCCTATGGATTGGACCAGTGGTACTGGAATCCAAGCCGCGCGATCACACCAGCCGAGGGTGAAGCCGGACCGATCACGGAATTCCCATTCTTTACGTTTATTTACGCTGATCTGCACGCTCATATGATCAGCCGGCCGCTGACGGTGATGAGCCTCGCATGGGCGCTGTCATGGCTTCGTGTAGCCATTCGAAAAGAGAGACGCAGGCGGCGTGAATGGATCACGACTGCCTTTTTGGGCGCGATGATCCTGGGGGCACTCCCCGCAACGAATACCTGGGATTTTCCGGTCTACTGGGCGCTCGGAGGTGCCGCCATCCTCTACAGTGGGTGGCTGGGCGATTCGGAGACACGAAACCGGGATATTCTCATCGCCGGTGCTTCCGCCCTGGCCGTGCTCATTCTTTCTCAATTCGCATACTATCCATACCACACCTGGTACGGACAGGGCTATGAAACGATCAAGCTCTGGACCGGCTCGCATACTTCGCTGATCGATTACCTGACGGTGCACGGCGTCTTCATCTTCCTGATCGCCAGCTGGATGCTGTGGGAGCTGCGTGAGTGGATGGCCGCGACCCCCATCTCGAGCCTGGCGCATTTACGGAAACACCTCGGGACGATCATCGGAGCTTCGCTGGTCCTGATCGCGATGACCGGATGGCTTGCCGGCCGCGGCATTCAATCTGTATTGATCATCTTCCCGGTCGGGATGCTCGCTTTACTGCTGCTGTTCCGGCCGGGCTTGCCGCTCGGGAAGCGGGTGGTGCTGATCCTGACCGGAAGCGCGCTGGTGCTGACCCTGGTCGTCGAACTGATCGTCCTGCAGGGCGACATAGACCGCATGAACACGGTTTTCAAATTCTATATGCAAGTTTGGGAGCTGTTCGCAGTCTCGGCTGGAGCGGCTGTCGCCTGGACCTTCGCGGATCTGGTCTCCTGGAGTCCGGGCTGGCGATGGCTCTGGACAGCCTCGGCGGTATTCCTTCTGTTCTGTGCAGCGCTGTATCCGATTACCGCTGCACCGGCCAGGATTCGAGATCGATTCAGCCTGTTGGCACCGAAAACGCTGAACGGTATGACTTACATGAAGTACATCCCGCAGTACTCCGAGCTGGGTTACGACCTCGACCTCGATCAGGATTATGAAGCCATCCGCTGGTTGCAGGAAAACGTGAGGGGCACGCCTGTCATTATCGAGGCGAACGTGCCGGAATATCGATTCGGAAGCCGCTTCACGATCTATACCGGTCTTCCGGGTGTGCTCGGATGGCGCTGGCACCAGGTGCAGCAGCGGGTTTCCATTGGTGACCAGCCAGTCAACGAGCGCAGTTTTGATATTCTGCATTTCTACCTCACTCCATCCACGGCGGATGCTCAGGAGATTATCGACCGCTACGATATCTCCTACGTCGTCGTCGGCGACCTGGAACAGGCGTATTACGCCTATGTCGAACCCTGCTGGCCGCTGGGAGGCGACCAGGGGGTGACATGCGATTTGCGTGGCTACGCTTTTGGAATGCCCGGAACCTATGAACTGGATCCGGAAATTTGTACGCCTCTCGATCCGGCGAACGAGACGGCTGGCCTGCGCTGCCCGACAGGCGGCCTGGACAAATTCCCGCGCATGGTTAAGGACGGGCTGCTGCAGGTCGCTTATGAAAACGGCAGTACAGTGATCTACCGGGTGGTCCGTTGATCGGCCAGATCCTGCTCTGGTGGATTTGGAGCACCCTGCTGGGATTGGCCGTGCTGCCGCTGGTGCTGCGGATTTTCAGCCGGCTTCCGGGCCGCGGCCTGCCATTCGCGCGTCCGGCGGGACTGCTGATCGCTGGCTATCTCTACTGGCTGGGTTCAACCTTCGGGGTCGTGAACAGTGATCTGGGCGGTGCTCTCCTGGCGGTCTTTGCCCTGGCGGGGCTGTCCTGGTGGTTGGACCGAAAGCGGCTGCGTGAAAGGCTCGCAGCCCTGCGAGAGCTGCGGCCACTACTGCTGATCTCGGAAGTGCTGTTTGCACTCGCGTTGGTCGGTTGGGCTTTTGTACGGGCGAACAACCCGGAGATCACCGGCACCGAAAAGCCGATGGAACTGGCGTTCCTGAACGCCATCCTGCAGTCTCCACATTTTCCGCCGCACGATCCATGGCTTTCCGGCTACGCGATCTCGTACTACTACTTCGGTTATGTGCTGCTGGCCTTTCTGACCCGGCTGACCGGGGTCGTTTCCGGCGCGGCATTCAATCTCGGGAACAGCTTGTGGTTTGCGATGGCGGCCCTGGGGACCTACGGGCTGCTCTATGATCTGCTCAGCCACCGCTTCAAGCGCCCGGTGATCTGGGCACCGCTGCTTGGACCGGTGTTCGTCCTCCTGAGCGGCAATCTGG
>JBJYWH010000179.1:0-7237 GCA_046259355.1 Anaerolineales bacterium | reverse complement strand
GCCTTTGACCATCACGCCCATTCTGGTATTCCTGGGGGTGGGATGAACACTCGGCGTCTCAGCTTGGTTTTGATTCTTCTGGCAGCCATCCTTTCGATCTCCATTCCAGCCAGGGCCCAATCCGATTCTCTTCGAACCTCGGCAACCTATACATTTGGACAATCCATCCGTTTCTCGGCGGTAGTAAATCCCGACCTGACGATGATTCGAGCCGCGGTTTTCCTCCGCAGTGGAATATCAGGATCCACGGTTGTTCGATTGGCTGCAATCGACAGCGGCGATCCATCAACAGCTACGCTCGAAGTGAATCCTGTCGATATCGGGCTGGGGGCTTTCGAGACTCTCGTTTACTGGTGGCAGATCGACCTTGCTTCCAGCCCGGCTCTTCGAAGCCCCGACCTGGAACTGGTTTACCTGGACGATCGATTCAGCTGGGATGTTCTTGAAACGGACCGTATTACGCTCCTCTCCCATGATCGGACGCTTGATCAGTCGCAAGAGGCTCTCCAGGTTGGTCGGGATGCACTCGAGGCGATTGCTCAAGCCTACACACTCTTTCCCAGCAGGGATATCAAGATCGTGCTGTATAACAATGCCCGTGAGATGCAGGCCGGGCTGGATCTCGCCGGCCCCACCTGGATTGGCGGAAATTCTCGTCCGGAGGCTGGCATCGTGCTTCTCTCAGCCGCGCCAGGCCCGGAAGGCCTGATCGATCTGGAGCGCTACATCCCCCATGAATTGGTACATCTCCTGCTCGATCAGCGCTCGGACAGCGGCACGACATGGATTCCCGCATGGCTGGCCGAGGGGATGGCCACCCTGGTGGAAAAGACACCGCTGGTCGCTCAACGTCAATCCCTCGAAGACGCAATCCAGCAAGGCGATTTGATCCCCATTGTCGACCTGTGCGCCTCATTCCCAGTCGCCGAGGACAGGGCCCGGCTTGCCTACGCGGAAAGTGCTTCCTTCGTGCGCTATCTGCTTGATGTTTACGGTCAGGGTGGGTTAAATACGTTGCTCGACGCCTATCGGGAAGGAACAACCTGTGATGGCGCCGTCTTGCGGGTATACCAGCGGTCGCTGAGCCAGCTCGACTCGGAATGGCAGCGCTCGGTGGGTGTTGGCCTTTCCTGGACACGCTGGCAGGTCTACGTCGGCATCGGTACGGCCGTTCTGCTCAGCGCTGTCATCATCTTCTGGCTTTTTCGACGCCAACGAAGCCATCAAAATAAAACACCCTCAGGAGCCCTCGATGCCTGAAGAACTGAGAACGCTCGTGTTCGATCTCGAAAGTCAGCGGCTCGCGGATGAGGTTGGGGGTTGGTCGAATATCGCGGCGATGGGCTTCGCGGCCGGTGTGACCCTCGAAGCCGAGACAGGGCAGGTAAAAACGTACCTCGAGCTGGATGCCCCCGCCTTGATTCAGGATTTGCAGGGCGCTGATCGAATTATCGGCTACAACTTGCTGCGCTTCGATTATGAAGTCTTGAAGCCTTATGGTCTGATGATCGACCGCTCGATCATGGGAAAGACAACCGATATGCTGCGCGACCTCGAGATGACGCTTGGCTTCCGCCTTCCGCTGAACGTGATCGCGGAAGCGACACTGGGCGAACATAAGTCAGCGGACGGGATCCAATCCGTCCGCTGGTACAAAGCAGGTGAGGTTGAGAAGGTTGTCGCCTACTGCAAGCAGGATGTGCTGGTCACACATCGAGTCTGGCAGTTCGGCAAAGAACGGGGGTATGTGCGTTTCTTCGACCGCCGGGGTGGTCTCCGCAATGCTCCGGTTGCCTGGTCCTGACCGTTCAATCCTCCCGCCCGCCAATCGTCGCTGCAATCTCTGATTCGGATTCCCCCTCTCCTCTCCAAACCATCGGCTCATAGCCATTTCCGGCCGAGATGGTCATGGCAAAGGCCGCTCCAATGCCCGGTTCGTGTCGCAGCTGGTTGTAGTATGAAAGATACTGGTGGGCTTTCAGCTCTGCAGCGACGCTTGTAACCGGATTGTAGAACTCGGTGATAAAGAACATCTTTCCTGGGAAGCGATTCCGATATGCTTCGTACAAACGGCCGCCGTCCAGTGCGTTCATTCCGAATGGATCGCGCCATTGGCAGTGGACGCCAATCCAATCGGCCTCAAAGGCGGCTTTCTGGGCTTGTTCCAGAAAGAGAGACGAGTCAGCCTGCCAACCCGGGATCGCCGGCCCGGGCAGCAATCCAGGGAAGCCGAAATGGTATTCCGGAAAGCGTGCCCGGAGCGATTCCACCACCTCGGAAAACCAGGCTGCGAATTCCGCGCCATCCTTCCACGATCGGCTCCAACCGGCATATTGAACGTTCGGGTTGGCATGCAGTTCGATCTCACGAACACCCAGCTCGTAGAATCGATCGAGGTCCGACCCGATTTGGGAGACAAACTGCCGCGCGCTGACCGCATCCCGGCTCAGGTCAGCCGTTGCGCGGACCATAATCAGCATCCCCGGACGAATCTCCCGCAGGTCGCGGATGGTTCCCTCGGTCTCTTGAAGGTTGACCCGGACTGCTTCCAAGCGAGCCTTCCGAATTACAGCAAGATCCTCAGCTTGCATCGGGCCATCAATCCTCCCGTGAGCGCCGATCAAGCACCGGCCTGCTGCCCAGGTGAGGGATTCAATGGATTTCCGGTAACTCCCTTCGGGCCATACCATGAAAGGAGTCGGGTCCAGGATATCCTTAGGATACGTCGTCTCCCCCCGTTCGGTTGCGCCATCCCGCTTCAGCGTTAAATGCAAATGCGATCCGGTTGACGCTCCGGTAGAGTCTGCCAGTCCAATTACCTGGCCAGCCTTAACGGCTTCGTTAACTCGAACCAGCGGCTGCGCCAGATGGCCGTAGACGGTCTTGTAGCCATCCTTGTGGCGAATTCGGACATGGATGCCATAAGGATGGTCGCGCGGGTTTGTATGAACCTCGTATACCTCACCATCAGCGCAGCAGTAAATATTGGTCTTGGAGAAGGCGCGAATATCCAGGCCTTCATGCGCGGGCACGCCAAAGCGGCTGTAAATTTGTGGGTTCGCGCCAAAGGCCTGGGTAATGACAGGAAAATCCGTCGGCCAGAGCAGGTAGAAAGGTTTTCGCTTTTGACCGTAGCGATCCTGATCGTCAAGGCGCAGACGGAACTCCTTTTTGAGCTGTTTCGGATTGTCGGCTTCGATGACATCCACGCGCACACCGGGGAATTGCACCTGGAACCATTCCTCGATATCGCCCTCGAGGGCATAGGAGCCCGCTGCTCGAGGGACTGTCACTACCTGTGCCGGGAACATGTACCTGCCCGCGGTTCCAGGATCCTTCGTCAGGTTCGGGCCATACCGCATGACATAGTCACGGCAAGCACGAACCCATGACCAGTAATCTTCACGCGGGAGAAGAATGATCTGATGCTCCATATCCAGACTCCGCTAAACAAATGCCAGTCGTCGGGCTTTGAGCGATACAAACCGACCCTGCCCGAGCACGATATGATCGAGCACTTCAAATATCCAGAATCTTCCCAGCTTCTATTACAGTCCGGGTTACAGCGACATCTTCAGGGCTTGGCGTTGGATCACCGCTGGGATGATTGTGAGCGAGAATGATCGCCGCCGCTTGTTCACGAACGGCTTCTCGGAAGATCTCACCGATACGAATAAAAGAACTATTAAGCGAACCACGATAAATCTCTACCATCTTGATCAACTGGTTGCGAGTATCGAGCAGCAGTACACGCAGGTGTTCTCTTTCCAATGCACTCATCTCGTATAAAAGCAGTGAGGCAGCCTCTTCCGGTGATCCAATTTTCACTTTTTCCTCGGGAGCCGCAGCCGAAAGCCTCCGCCCGAGCTCAATTGCAGCCTTGATTTGTGCCGCTTTCGCCGGTCCAATTCCCCGCTGAGATTTCAACGTGGAATAACTCATGCGGTGTAGACCCGGCAAACCTCCCGATTGGCTGATCAGCTGCTGACTAACCTGTACAGCATTCATGCCAGCCATACCTGTCCGGATCAAGATCGCAAGCAGCTCCGCATTGGAAAGAGCCTTCGGCCCCAAAGCGGCCAACCGTTCGCGCGGTCGGTCACCGGCGTCGAGGTCCTTGATCCGGTACCCCCATTCCATCTCCCCCATGCTGCACCTCCCCTGTAGCGCAGTTACGGGACTCTACAGCAGCATCCAGATGGTGTCAACGACACGGCCCAGAATTTGCAATGGCTATCCCTGCGCATGCTATAATGCCGCGCATGAGGAGAATTCCATGGTAAATGCACTCGGCCTCACTTCACTCGGAAAGCTTTTTACCGTCCTGACGGCGGTCTTCGGTGCATTTCTGGCTGCGCTGTGGCTCAGCATGATCGTGTGGACACTTCGCGATATCCGTTCACGCTCACCCGAACGACTGGTCCATATCCTAGCGGGAGTTCTGGTTGGAATCTTGAACATTTTCGGCCTTGTGATCTATATGATCCTGCGACCGCCGCATACACTGGATGAGCAGTACCAGGCAACCCTTGAAGAGGAAGCGCTGCTAGCCGAGGTTGAGGGTCATACTCGCTGCCCTGGCTGCAGCGCTGTCATTGAATCGGATTGGCAAGTTTGCGCGCACTGCCACACCCGCTTGCGCAAGCAGTGTTCACACTGCCACCGACTGCTGGAACTCTCCTGGCAGATTTGTCCCTATTGCGCCGCCCCCGTGAAGGCTGTTCAGGAATTCGAGGCCAACGGATAAATCCCGGCGGGCAACTTCCGCGTAAAGCACAGGAGCCCCGTGAGTTAACGGGGCTCCTGTATTGCCTGCAGCATATTCGCTACTTCTGATGGGACAAACCTAATCCAGCCCAGCCGGCAAAGGCTGCACTGGATCCCAATTCGTCCTCGATGCGGAGCAGCTGGTTGTACTTCGCCACGCGATCCGAACGAGCTGGCGCCCCTGTTTTGATCTGGCCCATTCCGATCGCTACGGATAGGTCCGCGATGGTGGCGTCTTCCGTCTCCCCGGACCGGTGGGACACAACAGCCCGCCAGCCCGCATCGCGGCAAAGCTGCACGGCTTCCATCGTCTCGGTAACGGTGCCAATCTGGTTCAATTTGACAAGCAGGGCATTACACGCTTTCAGATCGATTCCCTTGCGGACCCGATCGGGGTTGGTGACAAGCAGATCATCGCCTACGATCTGAATTGTTTGGCCGAGCTTCTCGGTCATCAGCTGCCAGCCTTCCCAGTCATCCTGCGCCAGGCCGTCTTCAATTGAGACGATAGGATATTGATCCACCCATTCGCTCCAGAACTCGACCATCCCGGCCCCGTCAAGCTTTTTTCCCTCCCGCCGCAGGTTGTACAAACCCTTTTCCGAATCGTAGAATTCGGAAGCCGCAGGATCAAGCGCCATCGCAACCTGCTCGCCGGCTTTGTAGCCGGCTTTCTCGATCGCTTCAAGGATCACCTCGACCGCTTCGGCGTTTGCCTTCAGCGCAGGGGCATATCCGCCTTCATCTCCGACCAGTGCGGTGTATCCCTTCTCGCGCAGAACTGATTTCAAAGCGTGATAGATCTCGGCACCCCAGCGCAAGCCTTCAGCGAAGCTCGAAGCTCCAAGCGGCATGATCATAAATTCCTGGGCATCCGTGGATTGCCACCCCGTGTGCGCGCCACCGTTGAGAATATTCATCATGGGCACCGGCAGCAGGTGGCTGTTCACTCCGCCCAGATAACGGTAGAGCGGATACGCCAGAGAATTGGCGGCAGCCTTGGCGACAGCCAGGCTAACCCCGAGAATTGCATTCGCCCCCAACCGCGATTTGTTTTCGGTGCCATCCAGCTCAATCATGGCCATGTCAATCGCCCGCTGCTCGATCGCATCCCACCCCAGGAGCAGCTCTGCGATCTCTTCGTTGACATTCGATACTGCCTTCAATACCCCCTTCCCTCCATACCGCTTCTTATCGCCATCGCGCAGCTCGAGCGCCTCGTGGACGCCCGTCGAAGCTCCCGAAGGAACCAGCGCACGCCCCCAGCTTCCGTCGAAAAGGCTGACCTCAACTTCAACGGTTGGGTTGCCGCGCGAATCGAGTACTTCGCGTGAATGAATTGCTTCAATGATGGTTTCCATGCTCGTTGGACTCCTTTTTTTACGTTTGCGTGCCGCCATTATAAACCTATCCCATGGCGATGCCTGAACGAGCTCGACGCGGGGGTATGACGTGAATGTACCATGAGACCTGCGTGATAAAATCCCCATATGACGGAAAAACCTGCGTATTTCGATCACTCTGCCACGACACCGCTGGACGAACGTGTGCTCAACGCCATGCTGCCCTTCTTCAACGAGCAGTACGGCAACCCATCCTCCGTCCACCGCTGGGGGCAGCAGGCTGAAATCGCCATCAGCAGCGCACGCGAGTTGGCAGCCAGGCTGATGGACTGTGAACCCGCGGCCCTGACATTCACCTCGGGGGCCTCAGAAAGCAATAATCTCGCCCTGACCGGATTGGCCCGTAGAGGCCAGGCGCAGGGAGCAAACCAACTCGTCAGTACACCCGTCGAACACCCTTCCGTGCTCAACACGTTGCGTTGGCTGCAAGCAGAACATGGTTTTGAACTCACCCTGCTGCCCGTCGATACGAACGGCCTTGTCGATCCGTCCACGCTGGAGCGCTCACTCAGCAAACATACGGCACTGGTGTCAATTGTCTATGCCAATAACGAAGTTGGTTCAATCAATCCGATAGCAGAGCTTGGCGGGATTTGCCAGCGAGCAGGTGTCCCTTTCCACACCGATGCAACCCAGGCGACCTGTTTCCTGCCCATGCAGATTCCAGTGCTCAACGTCGACCTGCTCTCCCTGGGAGCCCACAAGTTTTACGGCCCGAAAGGCATCGGGCTGCTATACCTCCAGCGGGGGATCGAAATCGACCCCCTGCTCCATGGTGGAAGCCAGGAACACGGCATCAGGCCTGGGACGGAAAATACACCGCTCATCATAGGCCTGGCAGAAGCACTCCGGTTGGCGGTCGAAGACCAGGAGAGCAGTGGCCAGAGGCTGGCTGCCCTGCGCGACAAAATTATCGAAAGCGTTCAGCGATCAATCCCCGATTCTTCCTTGACCGGACATCCAAGCCAACGGCTTCCGAATCATGCTTCATTCGTCTTCAAAGGGATTGAAAGCAACGCCCTGCTGGCCGCGCTTGATTTACAGGGATTCGCCTGCTCGGCGGGATC
>JBJYWH010000178.1:2733-7109 GCA_046259355.1 Anaerolineales bacterium | reverse complement strand
GCCGACGCAAAACTGGCGCCGGAGGGCGTTGACGAAGTACTGATGGGCAATGTCGTATCCGCCGGATTGGGTCAGGCCCCCGCCCGTCAGGCGGCCATTTATGCCGGACTGCCGCCGACCGTGGGAGCCACGACGATCAACAAGGTCTGCGGATCAGGCCTTAAAGCGGGCATGATCGCCTCTCAGGCGATCAAAGCCGGCGACGGCGATTTGTTCGTGGCCGGTGGCATGGAAAGCATGAGCAATACACCGTATCTGCTGCGTGCACGCAGCGGTGAACTCCGCTACGGCCACGCACAGTTGATCGACGCGCTGCTGCATGATGGCCTGTGGGATCCATTTGAGGATTGGGCGATGGGCATGGCCGCCGAGTGGATCGCCGACGAATTCGGGATCACGCGCGAGGAAATGGACCGCTGGGCGTATGAAAGCCACCAGAAGGCAATCCAGGCTATCGATGAGGGGAAATTTAAATCCGAGATCACTCCCGTAGAAGTTCCGGGGCGGCGAGGGGCTGTGACCGTGGTAGAGGAAGATGAAACCCCGCGCCGGGACACCTCGATTGAGAAGCTGGGAACGCTGCCGCCAGCGTTCAAACCAGAGGGTCTGGTGACGGCCGGTAATGCCCCCGGCCTGAACGACGGCGCCGCCGCCGTGGTCTACGCCAGCCGGGAATACGCTGAAGCGCAGGGTTTACCCCCCATGGCGCGTGTCGTCGGCTACGCGCAGGCAGCGGTCGACCCGAAAGAACTTTTCATCGCACCGGCCCGTGCCATGCCGCGCCTGCTGGAACGGGTCGGATGGTCCCTTGACGACGTCGACCTGATCGAACTGAACGAAGCGTTCGCAGCCCAGGTGCTGGCGGATGGCCTGGCATTGAAGGATGAAGGCTGGAACTGGGACAAGGTGAATGTCAACGGTGGGGCGATCGCGCTCGGCCACCCGATCGGGGCTTCCGGCGCCCGCGTGCTGACCACCCTGCTGTACGCATTGAAAGATCGAGGCCTGAAACGGGGTATCGCCTCGCTCTGTCTGGGCGGCGGCGAGGCCGTCACCATGGCTGTAGAAATGGAATAGCAGCCTCCACTCCCATAGGAATCGCCCGTGTGGCTGCAGGAAGCTTTTCGGAGGGATCGATGGATGTGAATCGAATTTTCGTCGTTGGGGCGGGTACGATGGGCAGCGGTATCGCCCAAACGGCTGCCGTCTCCGGGTACCAGGTCACGATGTCCGACATCTCACAGGAGATTCTCGACCGGGGCGTGAAAACCATCGCCGCCTCGGTTGAAAGGCTGGCTGCCAAGGAGAAGATCAGCACGGCGCAGCAGCAAGCCGCGCTCGATATCACCACGGCACTGGATCTCGAGCCGGCCCGCGAAGCGGACCTGGTGGTCGAGGCAGCGACCGAAAACCCTGAGTTGAAGTTGAAGCTCTTTGAACAGCTCGACCAGCTTGCACCGCAGGGAGCGATCCTGGCCTCCAACACCTCCTCCATATCGCTGACGAAAATCGGGGCGGCGACGGAACGCCCTGAAGCCGTGATCGGGATGCACTTCTTCAACCCGGTGCCGCTGATGAAACTGCTGGAGGTGGTGCGCGGCCTCGCCACATCGGATGAGACGACACAGACCGCGATTGAGGTCGGAAAGAAGATGGGCAAGGAACCGGTCGAAGCCAAGGATTCGCCTGGCTTTATCTCCAACCGCATCCTGTGCCCGATGATCAACGAGGCGGTCTACACCTTGCAGGAGGGAATCGGCTCGCCTGACGCCATCGATACGGTCATGCGCCTCGGGATGAACCACCCGATGGGCCCGCTGGCGCTGGCCGACCTGGTCGGCCTCGATGTGGTCCTGTTCGTGATGGAAGTCCTCCATCGCGACCTCGGGGAGGACAAGTATCGGCCCTGCCCACTGCTGCGGAAGATGGTCGATGCAGGCTACCTGGGTCGAAAAAGCGGGCGCGGCTTCTACCTCTACGATTAAGTTTCGGATTTCTCACCGCCGGACCTTCCCTGCCTGGCCACCCGCATGGGGTGGCCTTTTTTCTCACCCGGGAGGAGCGTGACCTGGTTGTATAATCCCGAGTATGCCGGGAGGAGGAGAAACCCCATGCGCAAACTGCCCGTGCTTATTCTGAGTGTGATCCTGCTTTCATCCTGCCAGGCCGGTACTCCACCGGCGGCTTCGGAAAGCGAATTGGCCACCGCGGTAAGTGCCACACTGTCTTCGATCGATACGACAGCCACGCAGGGCGAAAAATCTGCCCCGCCGGCTTCAAGCACCCCTGAGGCCCAGCCGCCCCAACCCGGCCCGCTGTTCTCAAATTGGATCCTGGCGTACTCGGACGGGATGACGATCTCGGTCCGGATCGACGGTCAGCCTGCCGTCACGGTTTCAAATCGGGGCGTGATCCTTTCGCTCGTGCTTTCGGAGGACGGCCGCACCATCGTCTACGGGCGCAGCGATGAACGCGGAGAAAACTACGAGCTGCGGGCCGTCGACTCCAACGGTGCCAACGACCGCCTGCTCCTGGATGAGAGCACGCTGGATGCGCTCCATCCGCTCGGCATGGCGCTCCATATCCGCCCGTCACAGATGGGCTTCATCCCCGGCACGCACCGCCTGCTGGTGAACACGCGCGGGATCTTTGAAGGCCCCGGGCTGGCCAAGTATGACGACCTGCTGGCGCTGGACGTGGATTCCGGCACCCTGACCGAGCTGCTGCCGGCCGGACAGGGTGGTGATTTCTACCTTGCTCCGAATGCGCAGCGGATGGTCCTGAGCCAATCGGACAATCTTTCGCTGGCGAATGTTGACGGCGGCAGCCGGCAAGCGGATGTGATTCAGTTCGACCCGGTCATCACCTACAGCGAGTACGCCTATTATCCCGTTCCTCGCTGGGCGCCCGATTCGAGCCGCTTCGGGGTTATCATCCCTTCTCCCGATCCGCTGGCCTCGGACCCGGGCGGGACTGTCTGGATCGCCGAGGCAGATGGCGGTCCGGCTGAATCGATGGCCGTGCTGGACGGTGACACCTTCTTCCCGCAGTCGTTTGGGAGCCCGCTGATTTCACCCGAACTGCTCGATCTGGCATTCCTGCGCACGATGGGAAACAGCAATGAACGTGAGCTGTACCTGGCGCGCGTCGATGGGAGCAGCGAGCAGCTCTACGTCACCGGCAACCTGGCGTGGGTCAGCTGGAACCCGGACAGCATCCGGTTCGTTTACCGGATCCAGCCCGATCAGTATTTCCTCGGCTCGAAGGGCGCCAATCCGCAGTTGCTGGGTCAGGGGCGAAGACTGGAGTGGATTGATGAAAACACATTTCTCCTGCTCGCCGGGCAGGTGGGGTCCTGGCAGTTGAGCTTGAAAGATGTCGGCGGTGGGAGCACCATGCTGGTCGACATCGCAAGCGATAGCCTGATTTACGATTTCGTCCATTGACCGCTGCTGCTGGAGAGGGTCACATCCTGGCTCCCGGCATATAGGATGACAGGTTCAATTGCACTTCGACCGAAACTGTACTATCTTGGGGCTTGCGAACTCATTCTGAGGACATTGGATCCTTTCAGGAGGCCGTGAAGATGAATAATGTGATTTTCCCAATCTGGTTCATTCTCGCCGCGATCTTCGCATACCTGGCGTACATGCAGTGGCGCTTATCGCAAGAAGGGTTGAGGACATTCTCTTTCCGCAACCGTGACGGCCAGCAGGCTGAAGGTGATCCCAACGAGCCGCTCACTCGCGAAACGATCCAGGAGTTTAACAACTACCTGGAAATGATCAACTTCCGCAACAAGAAGCACCATCAATCGGCTGCGATTGGTTTCTTCGTGGCGGTATTCCTCTCGCTGGTATCGATGTTCCTGATGTTCGGGCCGCAATAATCCCCCTGCACATTCCGATCTCTGTGCGAAGGACAGGCCATGGTAAAGAAGGCGGAGACCAGTCTCCGCCTTCTTTTCGTAATCTCATCACCTGGCATGACACTCAGCGCCAGCTCATCACCACCAGCTCCCGATTTGTCCGGGTAAGCCGGCGAACCAATCCGAACATCCACCATACCAGGCGGAAGTAGGTTGGCATCTCGTCCATCCTTTCAACGGGTTCAAACCCAAAACGCCGGTAGAAGGGAACGAGCTCCGACCGGCAGGTGAGCCACAGCGGGGGACTCTCACGCTCGAGAATCGCCTGCACCAGCCGTGCGCCCACTCCCCGCCGGCGCCATTCCGGGCGGACATACAGGGAAGCCAGCTCGCGGGCGCCTCCCCGGTGCGGTCGGGTCTGAACACATCCCACGATGTCACCTGATGATGTCACGGCCAGCAGGAATCGCCGCCAATCCAAACCGAATGGATTCAGCCGGCCAGCCCG
>JBJYWH010000178.1:0-2633 GCA_046259355.1 Anaerolineales bacterium | reverse complement strand
TTTCCGCCTGATTTTCGCATCACCTGGCCGACAAACCACCCGATCACGGTGGTTTTTCCTCCCTGGTATGTATCGACCTGCTCCGGGTTCTCGGCCAGGACCTCGGCGGCGATGGCTTCAAGCTGCCCGGTATCGGATACCTGGGCCAGATTCTCACGCTCGACGATCCCGGCCGGCGATTCTCCGCTGGACTGGGCACGGGCGAGCAGCTCTTTCCCGGTGTTCGTTGTAATGGTCTTCGCGCCGACCAGCGTGACGATCTCCGCCAGGTACTGCGGGGTGAGCTTCAGATCCCCTGCGGGGATTCCCTCGGTTCGAATGATGCGCAGCACATCGTTCATCAGCCAGTTGCTGACATCCTTCGCCTCGCCATCGTAGGCCCCCACGGCGGCCTCGAAATAATCCGCCAGGCTGCGCTCCTCGGTCAGGATCTCGGCATCGTACGGCGGCAGGCCGTACTGTTCTTCAAACCGCGCCCGCCGCTCGAGCGGCAACTCGGGCAGATGCTCCAGAACCCGGCTTTTCCACGCGTCATCGACCAGGATCGGCAGCAGGTCGGGTTCCCGAAAATAGCGGTAATCTGCTTCGGTCTCCTTGGAGCGCATCTTGCGCAGGCTGGCCGTATCTTCATCCCAATCCAGCGTCCAGGCCTGGATCGTGTGCCCGGCCAAGACCTCCCGAACCTGCCGCTCGTACTCGGCCTGCAGCGCATCGCGCAGGTTGTCGATCGAGTTGACGTTCTTGATCTCGGTCTTCGGGTTGAGCAGTTCCTGACCGGCCGGCCGGATCGATACGTTTCCGTCCACCCGCAGCTGGCCACGCTCCATGTCAGCCTCGGAAATTCCGAGCCAGCGGAGCAGCTGGCGCAGCCGGATCAAATACTGCGCCGCTTCCTCGGCCGAGTGGAGATCCGGGCCGGTGACCATCTCGACCAGCGGGACGCCGCAGCGGTTGAAATCGATCAGGCGTTCGCCGGTGCGCCGCACCGTTTTGCCGGCGTCTTCCTCGATGTGGAGCTTGGTGATCGTCACGTGCCGTGACGACCCATCCCGCAGCGGCACATCCATCCAGCCGCCGCGCGCCAGCGGCTCATCGTACTGGCTGATCTGGTATCCCTTGGGAAGATCCGGGTAGAAGTAGTTCTTGCGCGCGAAGTAGGAGCGCGATTGGATGGTATCCGCATGCATGGCGGCTGCCAGCAGGATAGCCTTCTCCACCACCGCCTCGTTCAGGACGGGCAGCACCCCCGGCAACCCCGTGCAAACCGGACAGATGTTGGTGTTGGGGGGATCACCCCACGAGTCGGCCTTGCAGGCGCAGAAGATCTTCGACTGCGTGTTCAGCTGGATATGCGTTTCAAGCCCGATGACCGCTTCGTAGTCTGTCATGCCGCCTCGTTCGAACCCCGCCTACCGCTACTTTTCCAGGATCGTGATGCGCACGATCTGGTCCTCGGTCGTGAGCGACTCGGCCACATCGAGCCCGGAGGTGACGTAGCCGAAGATGGTGTAGAACTCCTCCATCCCCGTGAGGTTGTCAAGCGTGATGAAGATCTGGCTGCCGCTCGATGCCAGCTTATCCTGGCGGAACCAGTATCCCAGCGCGCCGGCGGTGGCCGGGTTCCCGTTCTCGGAGGGCAGCACATACCCGATATCGCTGTCCGGCTGAGCCGCCGGCGAACCGGTGAGGAAAAATGCTCCCTGTTGTACGGTGGCGATGGGAAATCCATCCCAGTACCCGAGCCGGGCCAGGACGACGAAATTGTTCACGCTCTTCGGCGCCGAGAGTGGTTCGAGCTTGACGACGATCCGGCCCTTGCTGGTATCGATATTGGCACTGTAGGTCTTATCGAGTTCGATCACCATATCCGGCATGCCGGTGTAGAGATCGGCTCGCTCTGCGGGTGGGATCTCCGCCAGCGGACGGCCATCGGCCGGCTCCGGCACCACGGCTTCCGGTGCCGGTGTGGGGGTCGGCAGCGTGCTGCGGTCGACCTGTTCGATCTCGACCGTGATCAGCCGGTCCCCTTCGAAATCGGGCGATTCCTGCGGGTCACGCGGCGTGAGCTGCTCGAGAACATCCATGCCCTCGATCACCTCGCCGAAGATGGTGTGCAGGCCATTCAGCCAGGGCGTGGGAGCGTAGGTGATGAAGAACTGGCTGCCGTTGGTATCTGGCGAGCCGACGTTGGCCATCGCCAGCAGCCCAGGCTGGTCAAAGGTCAGTCCGTGCGTGATCTCATCTTCGATCGTATATCCCGGGCCGCCGGTGCCGGTGCCGGTCGGATCGCCGCTCTGGGCCATGAAACCCGGAATGACCCGGTGGAAGGTGATGTCGTTGTAATATCCCTGCTCGGCCAGGAAGATGAAGTTGTTGACCGTGACCGGCGCCCGGTCCGCAAAAAGCTCCACCTTCACATTGCCCTTCTCGGTCACGAGCGTTGCGACGTAGACCGCATTCGGATCGATCGACATCGCCGGCGGGGTGTCCCAGGGACCCGGTCGAGCCACCGGGCCGGTTTCCGTCGGCTGCTCAACCGGTGCAGATGGCGTTTCGGCGACACCGCCGGCTGCTCCACCGCAGGCGGCCGAAGCCAGGCTTAAGGCGATCACGAGTCCCAGAACCAGCACAAC
>JBJYWH010000177.1:0-8238 GCA_046259355.1 Anaerolineales bacterium | reverse complement strand
GCCCCTGTAGCTCAGTGGATAGAGCGCTGCCCTCCGGAGGCAGATGCCGGCGTTCGAGTCGCCGCAGGGGCGCTGAAAGCCCCGCCGAAATCGGCGGGGCTTTTCTTTCGCTGGCTCGTCGTGGGCTATCCTGACCAGTGCAAGCCGTGCGATGAAGACCGGCGAGGTTCTGCACCCGCTCCTACCGATCTCGAGAACCTTGGAGTAGTATTATGGGCTGGTCTGCGTGAACCCTATTCGGTCGAGCAGAGGAGGTTAATCATCACTATGATGTGGACGAAACGTTCTGGCAGTGGACTTCACCGATGGGGAATGATCCTCTCTTCATGGATTCTTCTCTTCGGCGCGATTGCCGTCAGTGCCTGCGCGAGCAGCGCCCCGGCGACGATCGCAACCGTCGAATGGATCTCCCCGAGTGCGTACAATCAAGAATTCGGGAGCGGCGAAGCGCATTTCCTGATCGACGTGCGTACCCCCGATGAATTCGTATCCGGACATATCGAGGGCGCCGTCAACATGCCAGTCGAGAACCTGTCGCAGCATCTTGATGAAGTGCCCGGGGATGTGCCGCTGATCGTTTACTGCCGCACCGGCAACCGCAGCGCGACAGCCGCGCAAATTCTGGTGAACGCTGGTTTTAGCCCGGTCTTTGACCTTGGTGGCATTCAAACCTGGATCTCGGCAGGATACCCGATCGTCCGATAATCAAAGTGGATTTGAATCAGGCTCACTTGTCGCCCTCCCGCCAATTGGCGGGAAGGTGACCTTTATAAATCCACCCACTGAACCTCACCGGACGCCGTCTCGATCAAAACCAGACTACTTCGTCCATTCAATCCCATGACCTCACCCGGGTTCAGCAAGATGCATTTTCCGACGGTGCTGAGATGGGCGGTGTGGTCATGGCCGTAGCAAACAAGGTCGAAATCGCCGGAGGCTGCAAATTCAGACGCAATCTCCGGGTAATGGTTGACAGCGACCCGCCAGCCACCCAGTTCAAGCCGAGCAATCTGGCCTTCGAGGTGGATGTTGTCAAAATTCTGCGCCACTCGGGCTATGGCTAGCCGGTCACCCTCATTGTTTCCCCAGACGATATGAACCGGTACACCCTCTAATCCCGCACCAAGCCGCTTGATCATGAAGGGAGAGCACAGGTCGCCGCAGTGCAGGACAGCCTTCGATCGCTGGAGATGGGGAATCGCCTCCTCCAGTTTCCAGATGTTGTCATGGGTGTCGCTAAGCACACCGATCAGCATGCGTACCTCCGTGTCTTGAATTCCAACCCATCTCAAACTCGATTCTCAAGGGATAATTCCGCTGGCGATCATGGACGGGGTTCGTTGCGGGTGAAATCGCTATTCGGGCCAAGGATCTTGCATTATAAGGAATCCGTCTCAGCGACGAAGTTCCAGCACTGACCATCGGATCCGTCCGTGCCGAGTTGTCATGTTGCCCCCGGACTGGCTCCCAGCACGCGGTCGAGAAGGCCAGCTATCATCCTTCATCGTTCCGTCCATACAGCCAGTTGAGTTCATACATTCTGCCCGCCAGCTCCTCGGTGAGAACACCTGGCTCCAGGCGCCACGACCAATTCCCAGCAGCCTGACCTGGCGCATTCATACGGGCCTGCGATCCCAGCTCGAGTGGATCCTGCATGGGTGCCACGACCCAACCAGCGCTTGAGGCCCAGATCGCACGCATCATATCGAATCCAACATGGACGCCATCGCTTGCCAGGTAGCGCCGGGAGAAATGCTGTACTTCCTCGGTCGTGTTCCGATACCAGCCAAGGCTGGTGTCGTTGTCGTGCGTCCCGGTGTAGGCAATGCAGTTCTTAATGTAGTTATGCGGCAGGTATGGATTCTCAGGATCCCCTTCCAGTCCAAATTGAAGCACCTTCATTCCGGGCAGGTGAAATACATCTCGCAGTTCTTCAACGTCCGGGGTAACCACGCCGAGATCTTCTGCCAGCAATGGCAGGCGTCCCAGAGATGACGACAATTCATCCAGAAGGTCCGATCCCGGTCCTGTTATCCAGCGACCCGCCACAGCCGTCTCTTCCTCTGCCGGTATCTCCCAGTAGGCCGCAAAGCCGCGGAAGTGATCGAGCCGCACGACGTCCGTCAATTCGAGTACGGCGTTCAGGCGGCTCTTCCACCAGGCATAATCGTTGCGTTTCATCGCCTCCCAGCGGTACAGTGGATTGCCCCACCGCTGGCCGGTTGAGGAGAAGTAATCAGGGGGAACACCTGCCACCACCTCGGGCATCCCTCCCGAGTCCAGACGGAAGAGTTCCGGATGAGACCAGACCTCGGCCGAATCATGGGCGACGAAGATGGGCATATCCCCGATCAGAATGATGCCCAGTTCCCGGGCCTTCTCCCGCACCCGGTCCCATTGGGTTCGAAAAATGAACTGCAGCACCCGCTCATGCTCGATCCCGGAGGCGAAGCGGCGGCGGGCTTCAACCATCGCATCTTCGTCGCGCAAAGCGTACTCGGCGGGCCATTCGGTCCAGACCGATCCTCCGTGCGCATTTTTCAAGCTCATGAAGAGTGCATAGTCGTCCAGCCAATATGCCTGCCGGGATGCAAACTGCTCGTAGGCCTGGAGTGCCTCCCCATCCGCTCGCTCAGCAAAACGGCCGGCAGCCAGGGACAAGATTGGCGTCTTCCATCTCAAAAACTGTCCGTAATCGATTGCCGCCGGCCATTCAGGCATGGGCTCGAGCTCTTCAGGATCCAGCAGATCCTGTTCAACCAGCAGCTCCAGATCAATCAGGTTGGGATTGCCGGCAAAAGCCGAGAAGCTCTGGTAGGGCGAATCGCCGTAGCCGGTGGGACCAAGCGGCAGGAACTGCCACAGGCGCATCCCCGCCGAACCAAGCCAATCCAGCCACCTCTCGGCCCATTCCCCGAGCGTTCCACACCCGTGAGGTCCGGGAAGCGAGGTCGGGTGGAGCAGAATGCCGCCGCGCCTTTCCCGGATGACGGATGGTTGGATCGATTCAGATTGCTTCATGGATTCGTAACGCATAGAGCTCCGCATACGCCACTGCAGTGCGTTCCCAGGAGTGGTCGCGTTTCATCCCCAGCTGCTGGATCGACCGCCACCGGCGCTTGTCCTCGAAGACTCCCAGCGCACGGCGGATGGCTGCGCGCAGGTCCTCCGCAGCCACGGCCGCGAAAATAAAACCGGTTCCCTCGGGAGTTTGGTCGACGTCCAGAACCGAATCACGGAGACCGCCGGTTGCTCGGACGACAGGCACCGCGCCGTAGCGCATACCGATCAGCTGGGCTAAACCGCAGGGCTCGTAGCGTGATGGAACCAGGATCAAATCGGCGCTGCCATACAGCCTGCGCGCAGCTCGATCATCGAACCGCAGGAGCGCTCGCGCTCTTTCCGGATGCTGATTCGCGAATTCCCGGGCCAGCGCCTCAAGGGCGGGATCACCCGTTCCCAGGAGCACAAACTGCCATTCCCGATCCAGCAATCCCTCCAGGGCTTCAAGCGCCAGGTCTACGCCCTTCTGGTGGTCCAGCCGGGTGATCATGCCAATCAAAGGCGCAGCCTTTGGCGGCAGGCCTAACTCTCGCTGCAACCGGTCTTTATTCCGCGAACGCAGCTCCAGCGTCTCCGGTGAAAATGGCTGATCGAGGGCTGAATCTGCTTCCGGGTTCCATTGGGTCCTATCAATGCCATTCATGATGCCTGAAAGTCGATCCCGGCGAGCTGCAAGCAGATGCTCCAGCCCGCATCCGTATTCGGGGGTCTGGATTTCCTGCGCATAGGTCGGGCTGACGGTGTTGATAGCATCCGCCAGCGCGATCCCGGAAGGCAGCGGCAGACGCTCAGCCCACCCGGGAAGCAGGGGATCAGAGGCTTCCGGCACAGCATAGATCGAGCGCGCTTTTTCGCTGCCCATATAGGCAAGATTGTGAATCGTCAGCAAGCTGCGAATTCCGGACCAGGCCGGAATATCATCCCGCCATGACCGGATGAAGTTGATTGCCGCAGCAGCATGCCAATCGTTGGCATGGATGATGTCGGGCTGCCAACCGCAAGCCTGGCAGGCCAGCAAAGCTGCCTTGGCGCTGAAAACATACTTTTCGCCGTCCTGCTCTGGCTGGCCGTACACGCCGGGCACGGCTCGAATCGGGTCTCCATCGAGCAGCCAGAATGAAACGCCGCCGATATCGAGAGCGGATACCGTCGCCTCCACGCTTCCATTTCCCCGCTCTACCGGGAAGCGGCTCTGTTCTTCCAACCCGTAGGCCGACCGATCGATCCCGGCATGCAGTGGCATGGCTACCCGGATATCCAGTCCAAGCCGGACGAGCGCACGCGGCAGCTCACCAGCCACGTCAGCCAGGCCACCCACTTTGACAAGCGGTGTTGCTTCAGCTGCGAGATAGAGGACTTTCAAGCCTGGAACCACCTGAAATCAATTTCGGGGAAGATCTTGTCTTTTTCCCAGATGGCATCCACATCCATCGTCCCGGTGCCGGGCGATGAAAGCGAATCCAGGAGCAGGTTAAAGCGATCCACATGCCCGCGGAAGCGGTCAATTGCATACTCGCGCGCCTGGCCTGTGGTCACCAGGAATGGCCAATCGGACGATTGCAGGAGCAGCAGTTCCCGTGCTGCCTGGTTGAGGATCTGCTCCTGGATGCCGCTCGCATTTTGATGCTGAGAGACAGCTTCCAGCATTCGGTCTTCAGCGGCGAATATCACAGGCCACATCCAGTGGGTATCGGCGTTGTCCCACACGAAATGGGTTCCGCCAGCGCCCCAGGAGCCCTCAGGAAGATTCAGCGCAATTTCAGGCGGATGCTTTTCGATATAACCGGAACCCGTCACGAGCTCGACGTTGTCGCTGGCGGCAAGCTGTCGCAGTACGGCTTCCAACCAGGATACGCCCTCGAACCACCAATGTCCAAAAAGCTCGGTATCGTAGTTGGCCGAGATGATGCCCGGACTGCTGTGTTCCTGCCGGTAATGTTCAAGCTCCTCTTCCACCAGATGAGAGAAGTGTTC
Organism: Anaerolineales bacterium; assembly: GCA_046259355.1. Taxonomy (GTDB): domain Bacteria; phylum Chloroflexota; class Anaerolineae; order Anaerolineales; family E44-bin32; genus E44-bin32. Next base: position 3,201 of record JBJYWH010000177.1, on the reverse strand, counting down.
CGCGTGGCCCCTGACCTTTCCTGCGGCCCACTCCGGGTGATAGAGCTCCTTCCCCCCGAGGTCGACACCTGCACCTGTCACCCGCCAGTACTGCAATCCGGAGACACCATCTTTTTTATGGAACTCTCGATAATCGAAATCCCCCGGATAACCCCAGTCAGCGCTCCAAACCTGCAGGCCGGTCTTGTTGTTCCGTCCGATGACCGCCACATCGGTCCCGCTGACGAAGTAGGGCTGGAAGGTGGTCGCTTGCTGAACCGGCTGGACGTCGGTGAATGGGACAAGATAGCGGCGAACAACCGCCCCATAGGGACCAATGGCTTCGCCGGCAGCAACGCCGACGGGACGGCCTCCTTCGATCATATGCGTTTCGGCAAAAAAGAGGCTCAGATTATGAAGGGCGAGCCAGTGCTCCAGGCCCGGCCGCACCCGTCCGTCATCGGTGACGTAGGCCGGCCGGTATGCGCATTCGGGCAACCAGATCGCCCGCGGATAGCGTCCGAAATGGCGGTGATAGCTTTCAACCGCCGTCCTTAGTTGCAGGTTGATCGATTCATCCCGCTGTAGAAGCGGCAGGTATCCATGCGTGGCGGCACAGGTAACAATCTCGATCAGACCATCATCCTGGAGTCTTTTGAAGGCAGGGACCAGGTTTCCGCTGTATGTATTCACGAATTGATGCAGCGTATGCCGGTACCATTCGAGGTAAAAATTGGCCAGGGATAGTTCCTGCTCACCCCCGAAGGCTGAGAAACGCTCCACGTCTTTTTCGGCGGCTTTTATCCGATCCTCGAGGTAGGTCTTGAAATTGACCTGAACATCGGCGTCCGCCAGCTGTTCAACCAGGATCGGTGTCAAGGTCAGGGTCATTTTGGCTGCGACACGATCCTCCCGCAGCTTGTAGAGCGCATCGAGCAATGGGATGTAGGTCTCGGCTGCCGCCTCGTGCAGCCATTCTTCACCGTGCGGCCATCGACCTGCCTGACGTGCATAAGGGAGATGGGAGTGCAGAACAAACGTGAACGCGCCAGATGGGGCCATGGATATCTCCCGGGGTGGGTATATGAGGGTCAACTATTCATTGTAGCAGAGGACCTCCGGGATCGCGCAGTCAGTAGATATAGAAACTGCACGGCGCAGTGCAGCGCCGTGCAGTTAGATCAGATCCTCTGGAGCTACCGCTCAGCCCTTGAGCCGCGCTCGGAATGCCTCGGTCAGCGCGGGGACGATCTCATGCAAATCGCCGACCACGCCGAAGCGAGCCAGTTTGAAAATGGGCGCATCGGCATCCTTGTTGATGGCGACGATCGTTTTGGATGTGCGCATTCCCGCTAGATGCTGAATCGCACCTGAGATCCCGCAGGCGATGTATAGATCGGGCGAAACGACCTTGCCGGTCTGACCTACTTGATGGGAGTAAGGGATGTAACCAGCGTCGACAGCGGCACGGCTTGCTCCGACCGCCCCGCCAAGCACGCTCGCCAGATCTTCAACCAACTGGAAACCCTGCCGGGCTTTCCAGATCTCGATTTCCTTCTCGTCGGTCAGATCGGCCGGTGGCGTGAGTTTGGGATTGTTGGAGACACCGCGACCGCCCGAGACGATCACAGCGGCATCGGTAAGGCTGACGCCTGCTTCCGCCTCCGAATAGCCCTTGACCGTGGTGCTCGGCTCTGCAATTTCGGGCTCGACGGTGACGATATCCCCGGAGCGGGAAGCATCTGCTTCCGGCTTCGGAAATGCCCGGCTGCGGAGAGTCAGGATGAACGGGCGCTTATCTTTTGCGACAACCTTGCTGAGCAGTTTGCCAGCATAGATCGGCCGAGTGGCGACGACCTGCCCACCTTTAACCTCCAGCGCAATCACATCGGGAGCTACGCCTGTTTCGAGGTCTACGGCAACCATAGCCGCCAGTTCCCGCGTGCGGCCCGAGGTCGGGAAGATCAGCAGCTCCCCTTCTGCCGCGATGGACTTCAGTGCGTCGGCAAATGGCTCCGGTCGGAATTCCGCCAGCAGGGGGTTCTCGACGATTCGGGCTGCATCCGCCCCGTGCGATATCGCCTGAGTTGCCAGCTGTGATGCACTCTCTCCCAGCACGACCGCGATGACCGATCCCGAGAGATCCGCGCCCAGCATGCGGGCTGCACCGACTGCCTCCCAGGAAGCCGGCAAGGCTTCCCCCTTGAAGTGATCGATATAAACAAAGATGTCATTTGCCATCAGATCACCTTCTCTTCCAGCAAGCGGTCAGCAAGCTTGGCGGCAATCGCTTCCGGCGAATCGCCCTCGATGAATTCACAAGTCGTTTCGACCTTCGCCGGGGCATAGATCTCGGGCCAGGCGACCGCCGGCCCAGGGACCTGGGCCAGACCCAGATCGGAGGCCGCCCAAATGGGAATTTCTGCTCGAGAAGCTTTACGGATTCCCATAAAGGATGGATAGCGCGGTTCGTTGATCTCCTTCACCACGCTGACGACAGCCGGTATCGACGAAGATACCTGCTGACGGCCTTCTTCCAGCATCCGTTCGACCTCGATGGTCTTCGCACTTTCATCGAGCGAATCAACTTTTGAGACCAGCGTCAACGCCGGCCAGCCCAACCGCCGTGCGACCTGCGATCCGGTGATGCCGGTGTCACTGTCGACGGAGGATCGGCCGAAGAAAACCAGGTCGACATCGCCCACTTTTGTGACACCAGCCGCCAGGACGCTCGATACTCCGAGCGTATCCAGGCCAGCGAACGCGGGGTCGCTGATCAGCACAGCCTCGTCACAACCCATTGCCAGCGCGTGCTTGAGCGCCTCGCGGGCGTCTTCCGGGCCGAGACTGAGGGCGACCACAGTCCCACCATGCTTCTCCTTGATGCGCAGCGCCTCTTCGACGGCATACTCGTCCCAGGGATTGATGACGAGCGGCGCGTCACCCCATGACACTTTGCCGTTATCGACGGTGACCGTATTGTCATCACAGCTGCCGCCGGTGCCGATGGTCAGCGCGCTGGTGTTCAATGCACCGCCGTTGTCAATGGTCGCGGTGGTGTACTGGCCATAGACTCGGGTTGTTCCCAGCGTCAGTGATGCGCCCGATCCCGTTATGACCAGCTGGTTGCCTGTGGAACCGTTGCCGCCGATGTAGTTGTAGCTGCCGGAGAAGATGATCTCCGAACCCGCGTTGACCGTGACGCGGTTATACGATGTAGCG
>JBJYWH010000176.1:0-7541 GCA_046259355.1 Anaerolineales bacterium | reverse complement strand
GAGAACTCCTCCCGTCCGAAGAAGAACCCCTCATCCTGCTCCTGAAATGCCGACAGGCCGCGATAGGGACAGGGGCCCACCGGGCGAGGTTCTCGTTCGCCCTCCAGAGGAAACGCTTCCATGGATTTTAGCGCGGGGAAATCCTGCTTCAATCCGTCGATGAGCAGCTGCCGAAGATGCTCCGGCCGGTGCATGTCCTTGAGCAGGTGGCGGCCCAGATCTGCCAGCCGCACCCCTTCCGGCAGATCATCCCAGACCAGCGCGGCGGTCGTTTCGGAGAGCAGGACCTGCCCGCCGTGTCCAGCACTGGCAATGCGGGCCGCGCGGTGAACGGGCATCCCGACGTAACCCTCTCCCGCCTCCCAGGGTTCTCCGGTGTGGAGTCCCATGCGAACACGAACTTCGACCCCCTCCGGCCAGGCGCTCGCCGCCAACGCACGCTGTGCCTCGACGGCCGCCGCAACGGCCTGCGTCGCTCGCGGAAACGAGATAAAAAAGGAATCCCCCTGTGTGTCGACCTCGGTGCCGCCCCATCGGCGGAAGATCTCTCTCAGGATGGATCGATGGTCAGCCAGGACCTTCCCATAACGCTCTCCCAGCTGCTTGAGCAGCTCGGTCGAGCCCTCGATGTCCGTGAAAAGAAAGGTGACGGTCCCCTGGGGAAATGACGCCTCGGTGCGAGTGGAAGCCATAGCGCGTGACCCTCCCTTCCAGCTTCAGCGCGCGGCAGTGCCCTTCTCTATCAACGGTATGACTCAGACCATCCCAGCTCGGACTGAGACCTGCAGCGTTAACTCATCATTAGCGATCAAAAATCAGCTTGGCTGTCACTCCATCCGCCTTCCGCCGGCGTTCGCAGCTCGAGCAGTGTCTCCTGGTCCCAGCCCATCAGGCGCGGCAGGTCGGCGGTGTGCGTGCGGCTCAGGCGTTCGGTCATCTTCGATGTAAACAGGTAATTCAACCGCGGGTGGTGCATCAGGGAACGCACCATCTCCGCTGGCACCTGCAGGACGGTCAATGGCTCTTCGGCGGCGACGTCCGCCGTGCGCTCCAACCCACGCAGGGCGGCAATCTCGCCGAAGAAATCCCCTGGCCCCATGCTGGAAAGCGAGCGCACCTGGCCGGCATCATCCGTCACGCCGGCTACCGCCCGGCCGGCCAGGATGAAGTAGACCTCATCGCCGCGGTCACCCTTCTGGATGACGCTCGATTCCCGGGCATATTCGTGCGTCTGTGCCGAACGAATGAACTGCAAACGCTCCTCGGGTGTCAGAACGGAAAGCAGGGGGATGTGGCGTAGAAGCGCCTCGAAATCAGCGGGCGTGGCCGCCCGCCCTGCAGTCTTCTCCGCTGGCCTGGTAACGGCGCGCAGCAGCCGCAGCCCGCGCAGCCACTCCTGGGTCGGCTGGCCGAGGCCGGGCAGGATGACCGCCAGCAGTCCTGAACACGCGATCAAAATCGAACTGAGCAGCACCATCCAGCGCACGCCTGCCAGATCCGCCAGGCCGGCGGCCCCCATGCCCAGCAGGAAGACCACGTCGCGTGTGACGAAGAATACACTGCTGACCCGCCCGCGAACTTCGCGCGTGGTGTTGCGCTGGATCAGGAGCTTGCGGGCAATTGCCGAAGGGGCATTCGCAAAACCGGAGACGGTCACCAGCGCGATCGCCAGCGGGATCCAGGTCACCTGGGAGTAGATCATCCCCACGATGCCAACGCCCAGAAAGCCGATCACCACCCACTGACCTTCCCGCAGGCGATCCGCCCAGCGCGCCATGATCAGGCTGGCAGCGACGAATCCGACCGAGGTCAGGCCCTCCTGCAGGCCGTACTCGAATTCGGTCGCCCCCAGCGCCCGTTCGGCGAACGGCAGCAGGAGCGTGTTCCACAACCCTGCACCCAGCAGCGCCGGGACCGAGAGGTAGGCCAGCGACCGCAGGATCGGGCTGTCGAGAATGAAGCGTGCGCCGTCTTTCAAATTCGAAAATACGACCGCTACGGTGGTCCGGCCAGCGACCTCGAGCGGCTTGATGTGGATGAAACCAATGCACACGGCCGAGATGATGAACGTGAGCGTGTCGAGGTAGAAGGCCCACTCGATCGGGAAGCGGGAGGCGATCAGCCCGGAAGCGGCATACCCGATGGCCGTGGATCCAAAACCGCTGATGGCGATGAACGAATTGGCAGCCGCCAGTTCCTGATCCGATGCCACCTCCGGCAGCACGCTGGCATGGGCCGGGTCGAAGAACTGCCCGATGGCGCTCGTCAGCATGACGATGATATAGAGCCAGGCGATGTTGTACGGTATGAGCACCGGAATGAGGAAGACCAGGACAGCCCGGATGATGTCGGCGGCAATCATGATGCGCTTGCGGTCGAAGCGGTCGACGAAAACGCCAGCGATCAACCCGACGAAAAGCGTCGGCGCCGCCGTCGCCATCAGCATCAAGCCCACGCTCATGGCGGAGCCAGTCAAACGAAAGACGAGAATCGAAGCCGCAAGCGATGTGAGCGCATTCCCAATGGTTGAGACCAGCTGGCCGGTCCAGATGAGGGAGAAATCCCGGTTGCGGAAAATCGCCAGCGGGGAACGGGAACGTGCGGTTGCGGTGTCAGCCATGGAATCTTCCCCTCTCCGGCCCCGATCGGGCAGTTAAGATGGACGATCGAGCGATCCCTAAAGGTAATGACACAATGACCGGAACTTGCAACCACCCATGAAGCGCGGCACCGCCGAACAACCTACACCACGGGTTTCCAGCGCGCGGCCGCTCGAAAACGGTTTTCGGGGATAGGTACGAAATGACCTCGAACAGGGCAAAGGCCGGGGAATAGGGAGACAGCGTTGAGCACAGCGCCAGAACGAGGTCCGGCTTGATACGTGTAGATTACATTGAGCCGGGACGGAACGCAAGAACGTTCGGTTCGTGATCACAGACTAAGCCTGCGGATCCAAATCCGCTTCCAGCCCGGGTCCGATGTCTTCTGCGGAGGGATCTACGCCCTTTCGATCATCAGGCGGATGTTCCCCTTCCACTTTGCCCGATCAAATATAAAGCCGATCCTGATCGACCTCTTCTCTCAACAGGCGCAGTTCATCAGGCGAGGGCGCGGGGTTCGATTCAATCGGATCCGCAACCAGCAGGTCAAAACCTGTATTTTCAAGCACCTCTTCCACCGAGATCTCCGGCTGGGTGGCCAGCAGCTGCATGCGCTTGCTTTCCGGTTCGTATCCCAGGATCGCCAGGTTGGTGACCACACGGTAGGGACCGGTCCCGCGCGGCAGGCCGGCGGCCTCGCGCGCGCCCGGACCCGAGAGGTAGCCCGGCGTGGTGATGAAATCGACCTTTTCGACGAAGCGGCGGCCATCATGGCGCATGATGGCGATCGTGCGCCAGCAGTGCGAGCCGACGTCATTGCCACCCCCGCTGCCCGGCAGCCGCACTTTCGGATGGTCGTGATCACCGATGGTCGTGCTGTTCAAATTGCCGTAGGGGTCGATCTGCGCCCCACCCAGGAAACCGTATTCCACGAACCCGCGCTGGGCGGTCTCCACTACATCGAGAATACCGGAAGCCGCCACCGCACGGTGGAAGGTGCGCCGCTCACCAACGGCCAGTGGGAGCGATTCAAGGATCGCGCCCGTCCCGCCAAACTCGAAGATCGTCACCAGGTTCGGGGCATGCATCTTCTGCGCCAGGGATGCAGCCAGCATCGGGATCCCGGTGCCGATGAAAGCCGTGGTGTTGTCCGGCATCAGGCGGGCGGCGGAGCAGATCAGCAGTTCGCTGGGGTTGTAGTCGTGCTCGCTCATGACTGCCTCCCGGGGACCATCGCCTGCAGCTCCGCCATACGATCGCCACCGACCAGCTCCAGGTACGCACGATGATCGGGCAGATCGTAGATGAATTTCTTCAGGTAGGCGGCGGCGCTATCCTCTTCGGCCGACGCCTCTACCCAATCTTTGATGGCCGGTTCATCCCGCTCGTAGCGATAGCACATCTCACCGGGATGCGATCCGAAGGGCGCTTCCACAACCGCATCGACCAGGTAATACGGAATGACCGTCTTCTCGGGCGCAGCCCTGATCTGCTCCGTGGGGACGATCTCCTCGGCGCTGATCAGCAGTCGTTTCGAAGCGCGCGCCAGTTCGGCGGCGAAACCCGTGATGCCATCGATCTGGGCGTTGCCGAATTTATCCGCCCGGTGCACGTGAATCAGCCCTACGTCCAGGATCAGCGCCGGCAGCAAGCAGAGCGGCTCACCGGTGAATGGGCACTCGACCACCTTCGCGGCGCTGTATTTAAGCGTATCGCTGCCCAGCATCGAGCGCACCGGGATGAACGGCACACCCATGGCGGCCGCCTTGAAGCGCCATGCCAGCGAGGCGTTGCTCCACTCCACGCAGCGCTCGACCCGCCCGCTCTCGACCTCCCGGCGCAGCGCGCTGGACACGCCGTACACCTCCAGGCCGATGTAGGTGATATCGAGCGCCTTGACCAGCCCGGCCGCCAGCAGCAGGTCGAGCTCCAGCACGCCCTGGCCGGCCAGGCGTAAGTCGTTGATGCCCTGGCGGACGATCTCGCGCGTGAGCGACATCGGGCAGCGCACGCTCCCGTAGAGCTCGGTGCCGATGTAGTCTCCGGAGTGAATGAATGTACCCACCGCTTCGGCCTCGCTCATCCGTTTATCGACCATGCCCTTCGGCTTGGCGCGGTTGGATTCACGAAACGCCTCCACGTCGATCGGCTGCAGCAGCGGCGCGAGCCCTTCCTGAATCACTTTCATAGCTGGCCTCCCGAATCATTGGAGCACGAATTCCAGGGCTATGATAGATCGACCGCCTGATTCAGGCCAATGCACGCAGTGCGTGAATAAAAAAAGCGGCCCATGGCAGGCCGCTTCCCCTTACAGGAAAACATGGCTATTGCAGGTAGTTCAGCGGGTTGACCTTGCCGTACTGATCGTTCATCAGCTCGAAGTGCAGGTGAGGGCCGGTGCAGTTGCCGGTGCAGCCCATGGCGCCGATCACATCACCCTGGTAGACCGATTGGCCGCAGCCCACGTTGATCGCGCTCAGGTGCGCATACAGTGACTGCCAGCCGTTGCCATGATCGAGCACGATCACATATCCGTAACCCCAATCGTTCCAACCCGCATAAACCACCACGCCGGTATCGGAGGCGAAAATGGCATGCCCGGTATCCCCGGCCAGGTCGATCGCCGGATGGATCGAGCTGTATTCATAGCCGGAGAGATAATGCAGCGGGGTGGGGTAGATGAACGTGCCGGTGCCGACGGCACCATCGACGACCGTGCCACAGGCTCCGGGACCGAGAATCTTGGCAACGGCCGGGTTCGAGCGCGGGATGCGCGGGGCGCTCCACGTTACCAGCTCGCGGTGCCCGCCGGGAATCATCAGCACTTTACCCGCTTCGATCGTCGGGTTGGCTGGATCCATATTGGGGTCGAGGTCATTCCCCGGCCAGATGAGAATATCGAGCGGATCGACGCCGAAGAAACGCGCCACCCCGTTCAGGCCATCGCCTGCGTGCCATATATACAGCGTCCCGTCGACCGGTGGGATCTTCAATTCCTGACCCGGCGCGAGGCGGTGAGGATCATCCTGGAGCACATCCTCGTTGCCCCACAGGATGCTTTCGGGTTTTAGGCTAAATTTCTCGGCGATGCCGAAGAGCGTATCACCCGCTTGCACCTGATACTTGACGATATCCATGCGCGGGCGCTCGGGAAAGACCGTATGCAGATCGGAAACGCGCGCCAGGCTGGCCTCCATCCCTCCGCCCACCGAATAGGGAGGCAGTTCAGCTTTCACCGTGGGCTCCGGGTCGTACACCTTCATCGCAGCGGGTTCTTCGGCTGCAGCGGCAGCTTCCGGTACATCAGCCGGGAGTGTATTCCAGCCCAATCGCGCCACCCATACCCCCAGTCCGATCACAACCAATAGTGCCAAGTGGCCTGCAAACCGCAGGAGCGGATCGCGCAGCGTCACCTGCCCGATGCGGATCCAGAGCCGGATCCTGTCGATCCGGTGCGGAATCGCCGCTCCGTTCTTCGTCGCTGGAGGGATGTTCTTCTCTTCTGTCATCGGCTCACTGCACTCGCGCGTATCCTAACAGCCCGCCCGACACCGGTCAAGATCGGCTCCTTCTTCATGGAAGCACGAACCACGGGTTGACAAAACCGCCTTCGAAACGGACTTCAAAATGAAGGTGCGGTCCGGTCGAATTCCCGGTCGAGCCGGCCAGGCCGATGCTCTGGCCCTGGGCCACGCTCTGCCCGCAGCCGACGTTCACCTGGCTCAGGTGCCCGTACAGCGTCTGCCAGCCGTTGCCGTGATCGATCATGACCATGTTTCCGTAGCCGACCGTCGACCAGCCAGCGAATACGACCACGCCGCTGTCGGCAGCCCAGATCCCGGTGCCCTGGCCAGCCGCGATATCGATCGCCAGGTGTCCCGACCAATAATCATTGCCCGAAACGTAGTGATTCGGTGCCGGCCAGATGAAGCCGCCCGTCCCGACCGCGCCGGAGAAGGTGCCCGAACAAGCGCCGGGACCGAAGGCCGAGCCAACGCCGGCCTGGCCGCGAGCGATGGTTGGCACGAACCACTGCTTGAAGGCACGGGTTCCTCCCGGAATGATCAGCCATGTGCCGGGCTCGATCTGCGGATTGGTCGGATCGAGCTGGTTGCCGGGCCAGGCGGAGATATCTTCCGGCTCCACACCGAAGAAATCCGCGACCTTGGACAATTCATCGCCGGCCTGCCACTGGTAGTACGTCCCGTTCACCGGAAGGATATTCAACTCCTGCCCGGGGCGCAGCAGGTGTGGATCGTCGTCCAGGGTTTCGAAATTTCCCCACAGGATCGTCTCGGGCTTCACATCGAATCGCTCGGCGATGCCGAAGACCGAATCTCCAGATTGGACCGTATAGCGCAGGATGTCGACGCGTGAGCGGGCGGGCTTCAGGGTGCGAAGATCAACATCCCGCACAAGCGCAGCGGACTTCGGTATGGGATCGAAACCCGGCAGATCGACCTGTGCCGGGTCGTACCCGTCCGGGTTCTGATGGGTTGGGATCGCATCAGGGATGCGCATCGCACGCGCCAGCGAGACGTTCATCGAAACCGTCCACGCTGCCGCCAGGAGGGCTAGCGCCGCGAGCACATACGGAACCGCTCGTTTCATACGCCGATTCTACCGCGCTCGATGGAGTACGGGCGATCAGCCCATATCTGCGGTGAGCGACTCGAGGAATTCGAGGTTGTTCTCGGTCTGCGCCACCCGCTGCAGGATCGCTTCGGTTGCGGTCGTGATGTCCATGCCGCCGCCGTTGGGCGGGTCGATCAGCTGGGCAAACATGCGGCGCATCAACCAGACCCGCTGGGTGATGTCCGGACCGAGCAGCAATTCCTCCCGCCGCGTCGAGGAACGATCGATGTCGAAAGCCGGGAACACACGCCGTTCCTGCAGCTTCCGGGAGAGGTGCAGCTCCATGTTGCCGGTGCCCTTGAACTC
>JBJYWH010000175.1:0-4598 GCA_046259355.1 Anaerolineales bacterium | reverse complement strand
GGACCTCGATCACGTCATCCACGCGCCTGCAAGGTTGATGGTGCTGACCTACCTCTATGTGGTCGACAGCGCCGATTACATTTTCCTCAAGAACATGACCGGCCTGACCTGGGGCAACCTGGCCACGCACCTCGGAAAACTGGAAGAGAGCGGTTACATCGAAATCAAGAAAACGTTCCAGGGCAAGAAGCCGCATACGATCATCCACCTCACCGAGCACGGGCGCTCCGCTTTCCAGGCCTACAAGCAAAGCATGCAGCAGGTGCTCGACGACCTGCCGGATTAACGGGGAACAAGGCGCACGGTGCCATGCCCGATAAATGTGGGTCGGGCATGGTGCTTGCCTGCCTGCATGTGCATCAGGTGGATGTTTTTTTAGCTTTGCCAGGGGTTGCAGCGTTTGCTGGTAACCCGCGCGCAGGAAGCGGGTCCCTTCGGCCCGGGTTCGATCTCAGCCCTGCAGCTGAAGTTCAGCGGTCGTGATCCGCTCGAACAGCCATTCCAATGCCAGCCGAATATCGGTGAAAGCCTGCATGTGTGTTCCGGTCTTCCGTGCGACGTCACAGCACATTTGCACCGTTTCACTTATTCGCATTCGAACGACAGCGAAGCGCGTGTTCGACGGAAAACCCTTCTCCCGGAAGCCCGCTGCATAGTTGTAGAAGAACTCAGGGGTGGCGTGCTCGATTCCCTCCAGACGGCGGGCGGATATGAGCACTCGGCGGATGTTGTGCTCGCGCGCCAGCAGGGCCAGCTCCAGGCGAGCCTCAAGTGCCTCCTGCATGCTGCTCAGCCCGAAAACTTGCAGCTCGATCAGTTTGGCCTGTGGATCATGCTCAATACAGTAGGACATCGATACAAGCCCTTGATGGGAGAAATTTTCGCGAAAGAGCTTAGCACAAGCTTCGAGCTCATACCAGCGGGAGTCTTTCATCGGCATCCTCTCGCCGCGCCGAGCATGGCAGCGGATTGAGCATAATATCCTTCCTTTGAGCATATTGGATGGGAGGGAGACATGCATCTCACCATCATTACGATCGGGACACGGGGCGATGTCTTACCGTACCTCGCACTTGGCCTCGGCTTGCAGCGTGCCGGCTATCGAGTCCGGATTGCCGCCCAGGGGATCTACGCCGGTTTGATCGAATCGCACGGATTCGAATTCGCTCCGGTCGCCGGTGACCCGCGCGCGACAATGGAAAGCCAATCTGGACAGGCCTGGCAACAGTCCGGACGCAATGCGCTGGCATTAATCAAATCGATGCGGGCCGTATTTGCCGGTGAGGATATGACCGCCAGCCTGAACGACACACTCAAAGCCTGCGAGGGCACGCAAGCCATCCTGTATGCCTTCTTCGGTACGGCCGGCTACCATATCGCCCGCAAGCTCGGCGTCCCGAGTATATTCACTCTCCTTCAGCCCTTCAGCCGGTCACATGAAGTCCCCTCCCTGGGCTTTCCCGACCTGCCGCTGGGTCGGTGCTACAACGGGCTGACGCACCGGATGACCGAACAGATGTTGTGGCAGCTTGGCGGTCGGCCGATCAACCGCTGGCGCCAGGAGTCGCTTGGGCTTCCCGCGCTGCCGGCCAGCGGGCCCTTCGCGCAGGTGTACCGGGAGGGCGAACCCCATCTGTATGGTTTCAGCCGCCATGTCGTCCCGCTCCCCTCCGACTGGCCGCCGAGCCACCGCATCAGTGGGTACTGGTTTCTGGACCCGGACCCGGACTGGGAGCCGCCCGAAACACTGCGCGATTTCCTCGCTCAAGGGCCAAAGCCGATCGCCATTGGCTTCGGCAGCATGAGCGGCGAGACAGCCCGGGCGATCACGCGAACAGCGCTGGAGGCCGTTCGCCTGGCCGGCACCCGGGCGGTGCTTCTCGGCGGTTGGGCTGCCGTCCATCGCGAGTCGTTGCCAGACGGTGTACTGGCCCTGGACTACGTACCACACCCATGGCTGTTTCCGCGCGTAGCCGCCGTCGTCCACCATGGCGGAGCTGGGACGACGGCAGCCGGTTTACGAGCCGGCGTCCCTTCTGTCCTGGTGCCTTTCTTTGGCGATCAACCCTACTGGGGCCGGCGCGTGCGTGCGCTCGGCGTCGGGCCACGGCCTGTCCAGGCGCGCCAGCTCAACCCGGAACGATTGGCCCGCGCCATCTCCGATGCCATTGACTCTCCGGAGATTGCCTCGGCTGCCGCCGCGCTTGGCGAGCGGATTCGAGCCGAGGATGGCGTCGCCCGGGCAGTGGAACTCGTCGGTGAAATGCTAAAATAGCCGCCTGACCCATCCGATGAGAGCAGGGAATACGGCGCGCTGACTGCGTGGAAAATTCTTTCCTTTACCGTTCGACCTGCACGCGTTTGCACTTGCTGCAATTGGTAATCCGCAGTGGAGGAGGGCTTCATGCCGCTGAAAGAGATCCATCTTCCAGGCGATCTACTGCCATTGGCTGAACTGGCTATCGAAAGTTTTCAATATCCGGAGAACCCGGCCTGGAATTACCAGGAAGATGAGTCGACCGAGACCGTTGAGGCCATGAAGCAATTGAAGCGGACCTGGCCGTTGATCCGGCTGCTGACATTCGTTTCTCCGGTCCTGCGGGATATCCTGCGCGGCTACTTCTGGGTGGATGAAACCGGTCGTCCGGTCGGGTCGGCGATTATTCAGCGTATGGGCTCATCCCGAACCTGGGTGATCGGGAATGTGGCCGTGCTGCCATCGCATCGTCGGCAGGGGATTGGGCGGAAACTGGTGCAGTCTTCGCTGGAGATGGTCCGCAGCCGTGGAGGGGAACGCGCCTGGCTCGAGGTGGTTAAAGGCAATCTGCCCGCATACGAGATGTACCTGGATCTCGGTTTCAAACCCTACAGCACTGAGGTCGTATTCGAGCGCAACCCGCCATTCACCGAAAAAGAGATCTTCTTTCCACCCGATGCAAAGGCTGAGGCACTGGCGCCCTTTCATTGGCAACCTCGCTATCAGCTCGACCTGCGCATCGTTCCGGGAGCGGTGCAGGCTTTTGAACCGGTGGAGATCAGCCATTTCCGCCAACCGATTGCCGCGCGCCTGCTGCGGCCGATTATCATGCTCGCTCAGGGAGTCCAGCAGCGAAATCACATCGTTCGAGAAGATTCCACCTCGACGCCTCTTGCTGTTTTCGGATGCCGGCTGCCCATGCGTGGCAAAGGCCTGATCATGCTGCGCGCCCGGGTCGATCCCGAGCGTCCCGATCTGGCAGAACCCGTGGTCCATGCGCTGCTGAACGATATCGTCGACAGCGGCGTGAATCTGCGCGCGGAGTGGATCGTCCCGGATTGGATGCCCGCCGTTATTCAAGCTGCCGAGGAGGCGGGCTTCCGGCGTGAATATGAAGCGGTACGCATGAGCCAGTCGACGGTCTGAGCCCAGCACAGGCGAACTCAAACGCCACTGCCCTATGTCAAGTGCGTCTTGCCGACGCGCTGGCGGGACGCTTCCGTCAGTCGTCGGAATCGTACGTCACCGTGGCCGGGCCCTAACCCGGTCTCTTTATCAACCCTCCAGGGGGCATATCAACCTGCAGTTCATGTACAATCACAGCATGCCAGAACATCCTCACCTCCTTGATCAGCGTCTTGCCGCCATCCAGCATCGGGTCCATGACCTTTACCAGGCGAAGGACTATAAGACAGCCTACGAAATCATGACCGATGCCGAGCCGCGTTTTCCGGAAGAATTGGTGGAGATCCGCTACTGGCGTGCCTGCCTGGCGGCGTGCAGGGGCGAGATGGATCTGGCGCTGCATGTGCTGGAAGATACCGTATCCGAAGGCAGCTGGTATTCTGTCCAGCAGCTGCGTGAGGAGCAGGATCTGGCGGGTCTGCAGGGAAAGCCACGTTATGAACAGCTCTGCGCGAACTGCCTCGAACGTCAAAAGGCAGCAGAGGCTGCCGCAAAACCGGTTCTTCGAATTCTCGAACCGCCTCTCGAGCCGACTCCCGCGGACCGACGGATTCCTTTGATGCTTGCCCTGCACGGCAACGCCCAGACCGCGGACCATGCCCTGCGTTCGTGGCGCCCGATGCTTGATCACGGGTATCTCCTGGCTGCTCCTTTCTCCTCCCAGGTTGCATGGGATGATCGTCGAAACTGGACGGATTTGGAACGGGGTTCCGTTGAGGTGAGCAGCCTGATCGGAGAGCTGCATGACCAATACCGCCTGGATCTGGATCGCTCGGTCATCGGCGGGTTCTCGATGGGCGCTGGACTGGCGCTGCTGATCGCGCTGCAGGATTCGGCCACCCTCTTTAGGAATTTCATCCTGGTTGGCCCTTATCTACCGGACCCCGACTCGCTCGATTCGCTGATCGAGTCACGACGTTCGAAAGGGCTGCGCGGCGTTATCGTCGTGGGGGACCTGGACGAGCCATGCCTCACCATCGCAAAAAGGATTCACGGGAAAATGGATCTCCCTGGTTATGCCGTCAACCTTGAAATCAAACCCGGCCTTGTTCACGACTTTCCACTGGATTTCGATGCCGTTGTGGGGCGCGCCCTCGAACTCTTCGCGTCAGCCAACGGATCGCCCTGACATTCGAGCCCCCCGGACATGACCATC
>JBJYWH010000174.1:0-35524 GCA_046259355.1 Anaerolineales bacterium | reverse complement strand
GGCCCCATCGAGCTGGTCCACTACACCAGCGTTCAGGTCTGGTTGATACGCTGATATTCCCAATCCTGGCATCAATAGTGTAACCAATACCCGCATAAGGGTTGAGCATGCGGGTGATATAATTCGCCTCCTTGCGAGGGAATGATGCAGAGCACACAAAGCATTCACCAGGATCACAGACTCTCGCGCTACCTGCTGCGAGCCGCTGTGGTATTGACCAGCGCGGTGATGGTGTTGTCGGCAGGATCCGTAATGCTCTTGCTGGGAACCCGACTGCTGTACAACCAGCGGGCGTACCCGGGCGTTGCGTTGAACGGCGTCGCGCTGGGCGGAAAAAACCAGCAGCAGATCGTTCAGGATCTGGCAGCGGTGTTTCCCTACCCCGAAAATGGAACCCTGATCCTCTCCGACGAGGATCAGAACTGGATGTTTACGCCGGCCGACCTGGGGGTCAGTATTGACCTCGAGGCGATGGCACGATCGGCGCTCGATATCGGGCGAAGAGGCAGCCTGCTGGACCGGATCGAAGAGCAGATTCTGGCCTGGTACCAGGGCGTCACGCTGCCGGCACAGGTTCGCTTCGACCAGGTTGTCGCCGGGCACACCTTGCAGGCTGTAGCGGATCAGATCGATCGACCGGTGGTTGAAGCCAGCCTGTCGATCGACGGCACCCAGGTGATCGCCACCAACGGTCAGATCGGCCGGACGATCGACATGGGCAGCACGCTGGCCGACATCGAGACGCCTGTGCATCAAATGCAGGACGCGCTGGTCCCGCTGACGATCGTCGAGACCGCACCGCGCGTGCTGGATGCGGGGCCGACCGCCGAACGGGCACAGGCGCTGCTGCGCCAGTCGCTGCATCTGACGGCGGAGGGTGTGGACGACATCGTGATTCAACCCAATACGCTGGCCGGGATGCTGGATTTCGTGGTCGTCGACGGGGCATCGGGCGGCGAATATGCAATCCGTATCGACCCGGCCCAGCTGCGGGCGTTGCTTGAGCCTCGAACCGATGAGCTCGGACGAAAGCCCGAAAACGCACGCTTCATCTTCAACGATGAAACCCGCCAGCTCGACCCGCTCGCTCCGGCGGTGATCGGTCGCACGCTGGATATCGAGGCCTCCATCGTGAGTGTGGACCAGGGCTTGAATGCGGGCCTTTCAAGCATCGGCCTTGCATTCAACTTTGAATCCCCCCAGGTCGGCGACGATGCCACCGCCGAGCAGCTCGGTATCACCGAGGCCGTAAGTGTGGTTTCAACCTATTTCTACGGGTCGAGCAGCGGAAGGATCCAGAACATCAAAACGGCCTCCTCCGCCTTTCATGGTCTGCTGATTCCGCCGGGAGAGGTGCTCTCCATGTCGGATGTGCTGGGCGACATCAGCCTCGACAACGGCTACGCCGAAGCGTTGATCATTTACGGTGACCGCACCATCAGCGGTGTTGGTGGGGGTGTGTGCCAGGTCAGCACCACGCTCTTCCGGGCGGTGTTCTTCGGCGGCTTCGAGATCGTCGAGCGGCATCCGCATGCCTACCGGGTGGGCTATTATGAACAGGGCCCGGGCTCTCCCGGCCCCGGCCTGGACGCGACGGTTTTCGTGCCGCTGGTCGATTTCAAGTTCCGCAACGACACGCCCTACTGGCTGCTGATGGAAACCTACATCTACGGCAACCAGCTCCTGTGGAAGTTCTATTCCACCTCCGATGGTCGCACCGTGACCTGGAGCAGCAAGACCTCCAACGAGGTCGATGCACCCAAGCCGCTGTACAAGCTGAACCGGGACCTGCCGGACGGCCAGATCAAACAGGTCGACTATCAGGCGGACGGCATGGATGTGGTCGTTTACAGGACAGTGACCCGCGGGGGTGAAACGCTCCATCAGGACGTGATCAAGACCCATTACCTGCCATGGCGGGCGATCTACGAATTTGGCAAGGGCGCGGAAATACCCGACGATGTCGAGGTTCAGAAGGATTGAGAATTCCCTTCCGGGAATTTGACAAGCGCCGCGCTCGCGTCTATGTTTTAGCCGTTTCCAGAACCTCCACGCTTGAGGAGATGACGATGATCAGTGATGATCTGCTCGAAATCCTGCGCTGCCCGCACTGTGTGCGCGAGAAAGAGGGGCTGCTCAAGCTTCACCGTGATACCTGGCTGATCTGCCAGGAGCCGGATTGCGGCCGAAAATACCCGATCAAGGACGATATCCCGGTGATGCTGATTGAAGAAGGAGACAAATGGGTCGACACGGCAGTGGAAGACCTGCCGGTGCCCCCGCCAGAAGATTGATGAAACGAAGCAGGAGCACTCTGGATTCCCTGCTCAAAGATCTCAACTCGGGCGACGACCGCCTGGCAGAGCAGGCCGTCCACCAGCTTTCGACCCGGGGCGAGGGGGTGCTTCCCGCGCTGATCGCCCAGCTCGCATCGCCGGAAGCGGATCAGCGCTGGTGGGCAACCGCTGCGCTGGCCCGGATCAAATCCCCTCAGGCACGGGCCTCCCTCACCCACTCACTTGCCGATCAGGATATCAGCGTCAGGCAGTGCGCAGCCTTTGCCCTGCGGGAGCAGCCTTGCCTCGAAGCGATACCCTCTTTGATCGCGGCTCTCTCGGATGACGATCGCCTGCTGGCCCGGCTGGCCGGAGATGCATTGGCCGCTCTGGGTGAACGCTCGATCTCCCCTCTGACCGAAGCGCTGCGCAGTGAGAATCCAGCCGTGCGAATCGAAGCCGCTCGAGCCCTGGCGTCCATCGAGGACCCGGATGTTATCGCACCGCTGTTCGCGGCACTCGATGATGCCTCTGCCCTGGTCGTGCATTGGGCTGAATTGGGGCTCGAACGTCAGGGGGTCGGGATGGTCTTCTATCAGCCCTGAGAACGCCCTTAACGGACAAACAGCCAGACAATCCACACCGCAATCATCGCCAAACCGAGCATGAATTTCACCACGATGGAGACGCCGTACCCCAGGCCGATTCCCAGGGTGGCGCGCAGGGCTTTGTCGACATCCTGATGTCGAACGTACTCCAGAATAAATGTCCCGGCCAGCATGCCGACCACCAGGCCGATCGGACCGGCGACGAGCAGGCCGGCCACCCCCAGGGCGATACCACCCAGCGTGCTCAGAATGGACGCCCCACCGCGACGAGCGCCGGCACCGCTGACCCAGATCTCGGAGAGAATTCCGATCACGCCCAATACGGAGATCACGCCGAAAAGCAGCAGGCCGTGTTCGCCCCAACCGACGATCAGCCCGTAACCCAGCGCTGCGACCCAGACCAGCGGCAGGTCGGGGAGCACCGGTAATACGGTGCCCAGCAAACCCACCAGCATCAGAAAACCGGCCAGGATCGTAATCAGCACATCGCTCATGATTCAGGCCTCGGGGTAATACGCTCCAGGCCGCCCATATACGGCTGCAGCACCTCGGGGATGATCACGCTTCCGTCGGCTTGCTGGTAGTTCTCCAGCACGGCGATCACGGTACGCGGCAGTGCCAGGCCGGAGCCGTTCAGCGTATGCACGAAATCCGGGCGGGCATCGGCTTCCGGCCGGTAACGCACATTCGCACGCCGGGCCTGGAAAGCTTCGCAATTGCTGCACGAGCTGACCTCCAGCCACTCCCCGCTGCCCGGCGCCCACATCTCGACATCGTATTTCTTCGCCGCCACGAAACCCAGGTCGCCGGTCACCATTTGGATCACCCGGTGAGGGATGCCCAGTCCACGGCAGACGTCTTCCGCGTTCGAGACCAATTCTTCCAATTCTTGATAGGAAGTTTCCGGGGTGGTGAAATGGTACATCTCGACCTTGTCGAATTGGTGGCCGCGTTTGATCCCACGCACATCGCGGCCGGCCGAGAACTTCTCGCGCCGGAAGCAGGGTGTGTAGGCCACATATTTTCGAGGCATGCTCTCGCGCTCGAGAATTTCATCGCGATGCAGATTGGTGAGCGGGATCTCGGCCGTGCCGATCCACCATAGATCTTCTTCGGCGTCGTGGTAGATGTTGTCGCGAAACTTGGGAAGCTGGCCGGCGCCCCACATACAATCCTCACGCACCATGACCGGTGGGTAGACCTCGGTATATCCGTGTTCACCGGTATGCAGGTCGAGCATCCAGCTGATCAATGCACGCTCCAGTCGGGCACCCAGCCCGAACAGGACGTAAAAACGACTGCCCGAGAGCTTGACGCCGCGCTCGAAGTCGATGATGCCCAGCTGCGTCCCCAGTTCCCAATGCGGCAGCGGCTGAAATCCGAACTCGGACGCCTCGGCCGGCTCGCCCTCCTGCCGGACGACGATATTTTCGCTCTCATCGGCACCGATCGGGACGCTCTCATGCGGCAAATTGGGCACCTGGTACATCGCGCCTTCGAGAGCTTCGTCCACGCCGCGCAGCGTCTCCTCCAGGTCCTTGATACGCTGGTTCACACCGCCCATCTGCTCGATCAGCGCCTCGCGTTTTTCCTTCTCCTTGAGCGTGCCGATCTCTTTTGATGTGACATTGCGCTCATGGCGCAGGTCCTCCAGTTCCTGAAGGATCTCCCTGCGGCGGGAATCCAGCTCCAGAATCTCATCGATAGGCGCTTCAGCCTGCAGCCTGGCCATCGCCTCCCTGACCAGATCCGGATGTTCACGAATGGTGCGAATATCGATCATCGCCAACCTCCAACACGCCTGGAATATAAAAAGCCTCCTCATCGCAGGACGAGGAGGCAAGCTCGTGGTGCCACCTGCATTCGCCGCGCACGCGGCCTCGGGGGCGATAACGGGCCTTCCCGGCCACCCTTACGGCAGATTACTCTGCCCCTGCGGGGGCGGCTGGCTGTCTCCAGCCGGCGAGGTGGATTCGCTCCGGGCCGCACGCTGCCCTCGCACCATTCGGCAGCTCGCTGAAGTCCGATCCCGGGACTACTGGCCCTCGCGCAAGCCTTTGGCGGGTGCAAGCACCCGATGAAGTTAACGCATTATATCGTCCAAAGGGGGCGAGTCAAGCACGACACCAGGGGATGATTTTGTTGTATGCTGAAATGGATATCCGCGCCGGGAAAACGGAGCACGATCATGGATCAGATTCGAGGACTGCCGAGCTGGTTGCGGTACGGAATTCTATCTGCGGTCGCAGGCACCGGCCTGGCGAATCTCGGGCTGTATCTGGGATCTCCCGTGGGGGTCGGTGGTCTTTTTCCGATTTACCTGCTGGCAGTCTCCCGCCCGGGATTTATCGGTTCCGCAGCATTCCTCGACGATCCGTTCACCCAGAACCTCATCATGGCCGGGTTCTGGTTCGTGATCGGGTGCTTGCTGTGGAAGTTCGAATCGACCTGGATAGCATTCGGCATCTGGATCGTTATCTATGTGGCTGTTTCTCTGCTGGTCTGGATCCTCGCCCTGGGGTGATGTCAGCAGCTCCGCGTCCCAGCCGCCAGGTGGGCCACCTCACCACATGCCGCCGGGTGCTACCCGACAGAAGTTGATTGCTCCTCGCTCGTGGGGAGAAGACAACCCCTGCGTCGTCCCGATGGGTGCCTCGGGCCCATCAGCCTGCATCCTGTTATCAGGGCTGAGGGGGTAATCCTTACCGCCGCTAAGTCGGCCTGCTTGGATTTTAAAGAACCTTCATGGTTGAGACGCGCAAGGTCGCGCCATTCCAGCGCTCTTCCCCCGTGCAAAGAAGGGTTTGACAATCCGCCTCGCAACGCTTATCCTGCTAAAAATTTCCCGTGATGCCGGCCTGATCATCTGCGGGCGGCAAACCCCGTTCAGCACCTTTCGCACCTCGTGCACGAATGTCAGGTGTTATCACAGGCAGCATGCCGATCGAAAGGATGTCCGTTATGGATATTTTTGAGAAGTGCGAGAGTTATGTCATCGCCCGCATGGCCCAGGCTTCCGGCCTTTATCCCTATTTTCTACCGCTCGAGAACAGTGAAGGTACCGAGGCCGTCATCAACGGCCACCGTGTCTTGATGCTCGGATCGAACAATTACCTCGGTCTGACGACCGATCCGCGCGTGCGCGAGGCAGCCATCGATGCAACCCGGAAGTACGGCACCAGCTGCACCGGATCGCGACTCCAGAACGGCACGCTCGAACTGCACCTGGAGCTTGAGCGGCGGCTTGCGAATTATGTTGGCAAGGAAGCGGCGCTGGTCTTCAGCACCGGCTTCCAGGTCAACCTGGGAACGATCTCGTGCCTGGTCGGCCGGGGCGACGTCGTCGTCACGGACAAGGAGGATCACGCCAGCATCATCGACGGCGCCATGCTGGCCATGGGGGAACTGCGGCGCTTTGCGCACAACGACATGGGCCATCTTGAGCGCGTGCTGGCCGGGCTGGACGACGACAGCGGCGCACTGGTCGTGGTCGATGGGCTCTACAGCACCGGCGGCGACCTGGCGCCGCTGCCGGAGATGATCGAGGTCTGCCGCCGGCATCAGGCGCGCTTGATGGTCGATGACGCTCATGGTCTGGGCGTCATGGCGCACGGTCACGGCACCGCGGCACACTTTGATGTCACCGAAGGCGTCGATCTGATCATGGGTACTTTCAGCAAGTCCTTCGCCTCGCTGGGTGGCTTCATCGCCGGCGATGAGAACATCATCCACTATATCCAGCACAACGCGCGCGCCTTCATCTTCAGCGCCGCCATGCCGGCCTCCAACGTCGCCGCCGCCCTGGCGGCGCTGGACATCATGGAGAACGAGCCTGAGCGAGTCGACCGTCTGTGGGAAGTGACGGAACGCATGCGGACCGGACTGAAAGAGATGGGCTTCAACACCGGGAGCAGCGTCTCGCCCATCATCCCGGTCATCATCGGCGAAATGGAACCGGCTCTTGGAGCCTGGAAGGGGCTCTACGATGCCGGCGTGTACACGAACGCTTTCGTCCCGCCCGGTGTGCCGGAAGGTCGCTGTCTGCTCCGCACCAGCTACATGGCCACGCATACCGATGAGCAGATCGACCAGGCCTTAAACATCTTCGGTGAGGTCGGGCGGGAGCTGAACCTGATTGACTGACCTGGCGCTGGTCACCGGCGGCACAGGCTTTATCGGGTCGGCCATCTGCCGCAGGTTGCTCGCCGAAGGTTTAGCCGTCCGGATTCTGCACCGGTCTCACTCGTCTCTGCAGGCCCTGGCCGGCCTGGATGTGGAACTCCACCAGGGGGACATTCTCGAAGACGCCTCGCTGGAAGCGGCCTTCGAGGGCGTACGCTGGGTGTTCCATGCAGCCGCCCAATCCGACTACTGGCGTCACCCGGAGCACGTGGCCGAGGCTGCAATCAACGGCACACGCAACGTGCTCCTAGAGGCTTCAAGAGCCGGCGTTGAACGCGTCGTCGTTACGAGTTCCTCTTCCGCACTCGGGGTTCCGGATGGTCGCGAGCTGCTGGATGAGAACCACGAATTCAACCTGCCCCCACACCGCTTTCCCTACGGTTATGCCAAGCGCCAATCGGAACTGGCCGCCCTTGAGATCGGCCGCACCGGTTTGGATGTGGTCATCGTCAACCCGAGCATCGTGCTCGGACCGGGTGATCTGAACCGGATCAGCGGTTCGCTGGTCATCTCCGCCGCCCGCGGCCAGGCATTCCTGTGGGTAGATGGCGGCATCAACATCATCCATGTCGATGATGTCGCCGAGGGCCAGCTTGCAGCACTGCGATCCGGCCGCAGTGGAGAGCGCTATGTGCTGGCCGGTGAAAATCTGGAGTGGAAGCAGGTTTTTACATACCTGACGGAAATCGCGGGACGGCGCAAGCCCTGGCTGCACCTGCCAGCCGCACTCGTCCCACCGTCGGCTGCCGCGGTCGACCTGATCTCAAACATTTTTCCCCTGCCGCTGAATGGGAACCAGCTGCGCATGAGCCGTTACTACCTGTGGTATGACACCAGCAAGGCGGAACATGACCTTGGCTTCCGCCCGGAGCGCACATTTTCGGAGGCGGCCCGGGAGACCTATACCTGGTATCGCGAAGCTGGAGTGCTTTAACCGGCAAGATGATCTCTTACCCATAGACCTTGGAACAGCCCATGCCCCATACCTTCACCACACATTTCACCGTCCGGCATGATGAATGCGACGCCTACGGACATCTTAACAACGCCGTCTACCTGCGCTATATGCAGGAGGCTGCGTTCCGCGCCTCCGCCGATGCCGGCCTGGGACAGGCCGAATACGAAGCCATGGGCCATTTCTGGCTGATCCGGGAGACCGAGATCGAGTATCTGCAACCGGTCCGGGGCGGCGAAACGATCGCCATCAAGACCTGGAACGAGGGATTTCGCCGCACGATGGCGCGCCGGCAGTACCTGTTCCTGCGGCCCGAAGCCGAGCAGCCTGTTGCGCGCGCCTGGACGGATTGGGTATTCCTCCACCGCGAAACCATGCTCCCGACGACCATCCCGGCCACCATCCATAAAGCCTACTTTCCCGAGAGCAGCCGAGCGCCCCGCTTCACGCGCTCGGCGTTTCCCGAGGTTCCCGCCGCGCCGGCCGGCCTCTTCCGGCTCGAGCGGCGGGTGGAATGGCGCGACATCGACGAAATGCATCATCTCAACAACGCGGCCTACCTATCCTATGTCGAGGACTGCGCCGTACAACTTGCGGAGCACTTCGGCTGGTCCTTCGAACAGTGGACCGATCTCGGCCTGGCTTTTGTCGCCCGCCAGCATCGCATTCAATACCTGCAGCCGGTTCTGCTCGATGATCGGCTCGAGATCCAGACCTGGCTGTTCAACGTCCGCCGCACGTCCGCCACGCGCTACTACGCGCTCCATCGCACCTCCGACGGGGAGCTTCTCTCCCGGGTGGCGACGCTCTGGGCGCTGATTGACCTGGAGAGCGGGCGTCCCACGCGCTTCCCGCCCTCCTTCCATGAAGTCATCGCACCGAACATCGCCGCCTGAAATCAGAGACATTGCGGGTTGCCATGCATCTCGAGCGCGGGAAGCTATTCGCTGCCCATAGATCCCGCACCATGCTCCTGGCCGCGCTGCTCGCCGCCCTGGTCGGCGGGTGCAGCACCTCACTCACGCAAAAGCCGGGGATGGACGCCGGTCTTTCCTCTGCCGTGGAAGGCTATCTGGCCGCATTCCTGATCGAGCCGGCGTACGGCGGCCAGGTGTACTGCGCCAGCGAGACGCTGGAGGTCGAGCAAGTCGGCGATGCGATCAAGGCCTGGGTTTGGGCCGTGTGCGAGGAGTTTTACGTCGAGGAGGGCGTGCTGCAAGTCGGATCCGGCTTCAGCGGGCCACTGATGGTATACCTGCTTTCCAACGAACAGGATTACCAGCCAGGTGCGAGGGATCGATCGTACATGGCCACGGGATATGCGAAACCGGGCGATGGCAGCGAGATGGCAGATGACATCAACCGTATCTTCCCCCGTTCAGCCATCGAAAGCATGTGCATGGATGACAGCTCCTGCATGCAGGCCCGGATCGATCACCTGCAAGCGGCGCTCGAAGCGAAAGTTCACACACAAACCCCGCTGCCGGTCGCAACCCCTTCCATTCACTAAGCAATTAACCCAACAGGGGCACGGCGCCGCCGTGCCCCTGTGCATGGCCGATGGAGTTATCCTACAGATCCAGGTTCGCCATCTGCTCGTAGAACTTCCAGCGCGTGATCACGTCGCTGCGAAGCGCCTCGAGCAGCTTTTCGGCCCGGTCGGGATCGGCCGCTCGCAGGGATCGGAAGCGGTTCTGCTTGTAGGCGAATTCCTTGACATCTTCCGTCGGTGGCCGCGAGTCGAGCTGCAGCGGGTTCTTTCCCTGCTGCGAGAGACGCGGGTCAAAGCGGAACAGCGGCCAGAAGCCCGATTGCTCAGCGTCCTTATGCAGGTCGGTCGCGGTGGTCATATCGATGCCATGCGCGATGCAGTGGCTGTAGGCGATGACCAGCGACGGTCCGTCGTAGGATTCAGCCTCCTGGAAGGCCTTTACCAGCTGGGTCATGTTGGCGCCGTACGCGACCTGGGCGACATAGATGTTGCCGTACGACATGGCGATCGAGCCGAGGTCCTTCTTCGGCATGCCCTTGCCGGCGGCGGCGAACTTCGCCACCGCGGCGCGTGGGGTTGCCTTGGAGGATTGGCCGCCGGTGTTGGAGTACACGCCCGTGTCGAGCACGAGCACATTCACGTTGCGGCCTGACGCCAGAACGTGATCCAGCCCGCCGTAGCCGATGTCATAAGCCCAGCCATCGCCACCCACAATCCACACCGATTTCGGCACCAGGAAATCGGCCAGGCTGGCCATCTGGGCGGCGGCCGGATCCTTGCTCGAGGCCAAGACCTCCTTTAGTTCGGCGACCCGGGCGCGCTGCGCTTCGATCGATTCGGGGGAGTCCAGCTGGGCTTCAAGAATTTCCTGCGCCAGCCCGCTCTTACCATTCAGCTTCATTTCTGCCAACTGCTTGCGGGCGTTGATCGTGAGCTTATCGACCGTCAGGCGCATGCCCATGCCAAACTCGGCGTTGTCCTCGAAAAGCGAATTCGACCATGCCGGCCCGCGCCCGTCCGGTCGGGGAGCATAGGGCGTGGTCGGCAGGTTGCCGCCATAGATCGAAGAACAGCCGGTGGCGTTGGCAATCAGCAGCCGATCACCATACAACTGGGTGAGCAGCTTGACATACGGCGTCTCACCGCAGCCGGCGCAGGCGCCTGAGAACTCGAACAGCGGCCGTATCAGCTGCGAGCCTTTGGTCGTGAAGCGGCTGACCAGCTCCGGATCGGTATCCGGAATCGACAGGAAGTAATCCCACTTGGCTACTTCCTGCTCGCGCAGCGGTGGCTGAGGTTCCATGTTGATCGCCCGGCGCTCGGTCTTGTTGCCCTGTTCGTCCTTGGCAAAGGCCGGGCAGATATGCACGCAGGTGCCGCAGCCGGTGCAGTCCTCCGGCGCAACCTGCAGGGTGTACAGCATGCCTTCCATGCCGCGGCCCTTGGCCGGCACCGCCTGCCATCCGGCCGGCGCGTCGCCGTTGGCGAAATCCGCCGAGTAGATCTTGGGCCGGATGGTCGCGTGCGGGCAGACGAAAGCGCACTGGTTGCACTGGATGCAGACCTCGGGATCCCAGACGGGGATCTCGAGCGCGATATTGCGCTTCTCAAAACGTGTTGTTCCCACCGGATAGGTCCCGTCATCCGGCAGCAGCGAAACCGGGATTTCGCCCCCCTCCCCGGCGATCATCTTGCCGGTCACTTTCTGGACGAACTCCGGTGCATCGGCCGGGACCGGCGGACGCATGTGGATGTCGGAGGTGGCCTTCGCCGGGAGCTCCACCCGGTGGATGCGCTCCAGCGCCAGGTTGGCGGCTTTGATGTTCATGTCGACAACCACCTGGCCCTTATCGCCGTAGGTGTCCTCGACCGCCAGGGAAACCATCTTCATGGCTTCGGCCTCCGGCAGCACACCGGATATCGCAAAGAAGGCGGCCTGCATGATCACGTTGATGCGGCCACCCAGCCCGATCGAGCGCGCCAGGGAGTAGGCGTCCAGGACGTAGAACTCCGCCTTCTTATCAATCAACCCCTGCTGCACCTCACGCGGGAGCTGGTCCCAGATTTCCTCCGGCGGATAGGGACTGTTGAGCAGGAAGGTTCCGCCCTGCTTGAGATGGCTGATGATGTCGTAGCGCTCCAGGAACGGGAAGGCGTGACAGGCCAGGAACTCAGCCCGCTTCAGCAGGTAGGTGCTGCGGATCGGATTCGGGCTGAAGCGCAGGTGCGAGATCGTCATCTGGCCCGACTTCTTCGAGTCGTACTGGAAGTAACCCTGGGCGAAGAAATCGGTCGCCTTGCCGATGATCTTGATCGAGTCCTTGTTCGCCCCGACCGTGCCGTCGCCACCCAGGCCGTAAAACATCGCCCGGTGTACACCCTCCGGCTGGGATTCGTAATCATCGTCCCAGGGCAGGCTGGTGCCGGACAGGTCATCGTGGATGCCAACAGTGAAGTGATTGCGGGGCTGCTTCTGGGCCAGATTGTCAAAGACCGACTTCACCATGCCGGGATTGAACTCGCTCGACCCCATCCCGTAGCGTCCGCCGACCACGAGCGGCATGTCCTTCACGCTGATCTTTCCGTTCGATACGGCTTCGGCGACCGCGTTTTGCACGTCGAGGTAGAGCGGCTCGCCGGAAGCGCCCGGTTCCTTCGTCCGGTCGAGCACCGCGATCCCGGTCACGCTCGATGGCAACGCCGCGAGGAACGCTTCACCGTCAAAAGGCCGGTACAGGCGGACCTTGATCATCCCGACCTTCTCGCCCTGGCCGACCATGTGCTCGACGACCTCGTGGGCTGTATTGGCGCCTGATCCCATCAGGACGACCACACGCTCCGCGTCCGGCGCGCCAATGTAATCGAAG
Source organism: Anaerolineales bacterium (assembly GCA_046259355.1). Lineage (GTDB taxonomy): Bacteria > Chloroflexota > Anaerolineae > Anaerolineales > E44-bin32 > E44-bin32. The sequence continues at coordinate 23,144 of JBJYWH010000174.1, read as the reverse complement.
AGGTGGTAGTGGCGTCCAACCAGCCCGGCAAACCGATCCATCGCATCCTGGACGATGGCCGGCGTTTTCTCGTAATACGGGTTGACCGTTTCCCGGGCAGCAAAGAACACGTCCGGATTCTGCGCCGTGCCCCGGATCGCCGGGCGATCGGGGGACAGCCCGCGCATGCGGTGGGCGATGACATCCTCGTCATCGATCATGGCGCGCATGTCATCGTGAGTCAGAACCTCGATCTTCTGTATCTCGTGCGAAGTGCGGAAACCATCGAAGAAGTGCAGGAAGGGCACGCGCGATTTCAAAGTGCTCGCCTGCGCGATCAACGCCATGTCCATGACTTCCTGCGGATCATTGGAAGCAAGCATGCCCCAGCCGGTAGAACGGGCGGCCATCACGTCGGAGTGGTCGCCGAAGATCGACAGTGCCTGGGCCGCGACCGATCGTGCCGCAATATGGAACACCGCCGAGGTCAGCTCCCCGGCGATCTTGAACATGTTGGGAATCATCAACAGCAGGCCTTGAGAAGCCGTGAAGGTCGTCGTCAGCGCGCCGGTCGACAGCGCGCCATGGACGGCACCGGCGGCGCCACCCTCGGCCTGCATTTCGGTAACGTTCGGAATCATGCCCCAGATGTTCGGCTCGCCGTTGGCGGCCTTCTCGTCTGCGATCTCACCCATCGGTGATGAAGGCGTGATGGGGTAAATCGCGATGACCTCATTGGTGGCATAGGCGACATGCGCAGCCGCGCTGTTGCCATCGAACGGCACCAACTCGCGCTTAACTTTCTTCTTCGCCATGAAAAGCTCCTTTCAACCGACGCGATAAGTTGTCGGGGGGTATATTAAAGGGGTATCCTTGGGCGATCCCCATCAAGTCTAGTCAGCTTTAGAAGCGGCTTATAGTGTACTAGGGCACCATAAACTGGAGGATACTTGTCACTATTGCGGCATGCCTTTTTCGACCATCCTTAAATGGCATTAACAGGACCACGGGAGGCAGCATGACATCTCTTAAAACAACCTACATGGGCATCGATCTCGAGACGCCGCTGGTCGTGGCGGCCAGCTCGGTTTCATCCTTCCTGGATCGCATCAAACAGGCCGAACAGGCCGGCGCCGGGCTGCTGGTGATCCGATCGCTGTTCGAGGAACAAATCCAGCTCGAAGCGCTCCGGCTGGAAGAGTCGCTCTCGGTCGGCGCCGAGAGCTTCGCCGAAGCGATGACCTACTTTCCGAAGGTTGAGCATGGCGGCGCCGACGAGCACCTGATGTGGATCGAGAAAACGCGCGCCGAGACGGATATGCCGCTGATCGCCAGCCTGAATGCGGTCTCGCCCGGCGCCTGGACGAAATACGCCAAGCAGCTCGAATCGACCGGCGTGGACGGCCTGGAGCTTAACGTCTATGCCGTTGCAGCCGACCCAAAGGTCAGCGGGGCGCAGCTGGAGAACACCTTGTTCGAGATCGTCGAATCGGTGGTGGGCGAAGTGAAGATCCCGGTCTCTGTCAAGCTGAGTCCCTTCTACACTTCGGTGGCGAATGTGGCCTCCGAGCTCGATCAACGCGGCGTGAAAGGGCTGGTGCTCTTCAACCGCTTCCTGCAGCCTGACATCGATCCACAAACCGAGACCTTAAAGCAGGAGATGGTTTACAGTTTGCCCGAGGAGCTCAAGCTGCCGCTGCGCTGGGTGGCACTGCTCTACGGCCGGGTGAAAGCCGACCTGGCGCTCAATACCGGCGTTCATTCCGGCGTTGATGCCGCAAAGGCCTTCCTGGCCGGCGCGCAAATCGTGCAGATCGCCTCAGCGCTGCTCGAGAACGGCATCCCCTACCTCTCGACCATGCTCCGCGAACTGGAAGGCTGGATGGAGGAACATGGTTATGAGGACCTGAAAGCCATACGCGGCAAGATGAGCCAGAAGAAGATCGACGATCCGTTCGGCTTCGAACGGGCGCAGTACGTGAAGCTGCTGATGAGCCAGAAGTAAAACATAAACCGGCGTGGAATCTTCAGGGGCGCACAGCTGTGCGCCCCTGCGACAAATACACGGGATGGCGGGGTGGCCTTTGGGCCGCCCCGATTTTTATGCCCCAGATTCAGCCGCCGATGGTGAAGCTGATGGCCGGAATTAAATTCAGGATCAGGCCGAGCACGAACATCCCCCCGGCCAGCTTGTTGTGATAGAAGGCGGCGGAGACGAACCACAGCGGCCAGACGGGATAGTTCTCCGGTGGCTCGCTCGGTTTGGGTTGATTGTAGATTTTGAGCACTTCCCACAGGCGCGGCAGCGCCAGCACGACCAGCAGCACCCAGACTCCCAGCGTCCCGGTCAGGACCAGCGCCAGGACAACCAGGTAGTAGCCGATCATCAGGGCCTGGTTCAGGATCAGCGAGGCCCGCGCCCCGATCATCACCGGCAGGGTATGAATACCCTTCGTTTTGTCGACTTCCAGCTTGTCGATGTGCTTGCCGATCAGCACTGTGGTCACGACCAGCGCGTAGGGCACGCAGGCCAGCCATACGCCAGCCGGCGGCAGCGCGTCGGCGGTGACATAATACGTGCCGCCGATCATCAGCGGACCCCACACGAGGAACACGCCCGGTTCGCCCAGGCCATGGTGCTTGAGCTTCAGCGGCGGCGCGACGTAGAAGACGCTGATGAACAGGCCGGCCAGAGCGAAGACCAGCGTCAGCCAGCCGACAGTGATGACAAAGTAGGCCATGATGAGCGCGTCGATCACATTCACGATCGCGATCGCTGTCAGCAGCTGCCGCTTCGTCAGCAGACCGGATAGCACCGGATGCGGGGCATACAGCGCCCGGGTATACTCATCGTTGTCGACGCCACCCTCCAGGTCGAAGAAATCGTTGATCATGTTGTTAGCAGCGTGGGCAAGGACGAGCCCGATCAGCGCCAGGCCGAAGTGCAGGTAGTTCGGATTGGCGGCCAGCGCTGCTGCCAGCAGCCCTCCGATCAAGCCGGAGGTAGCCGTCATCGAGAAGACGGCCGCCCGGGTGATAATCAACCACTTGCTGACGGTATCCATCTCCTTGTCGGGCGATAAGTTCGCCGTATCAAGGACTTCCTTCCAATTCGATAACAATGACATGGATTTCCCTCACCGATCAGTCTGAGCCTAAGTCTACCCGCCGCGCTGGAGGCTGTAAAGACAGCAGGCTGTCATGGATTCCAAATACAGGGTCCGCGCTATTCCCAGCGGAAGAGCCTGGCTGCCAGCAGCCCACCGACAAGCGTAATGCCCAGCAGGATGCCGGCCTCCAACCCGTGGGCTCCGAGCGAATCGCCGAACCACAGTCCGCGCATCATTCGCACGACATAGGTCAACGGCAGGAAATCCGAAATCCGCTGGATCGAATTCGGCAGGATCTCGATCGGCATCCCGGCGCCGGAAAGGAACATCATCGGGTAGAAAACAACCATGCTGATGACCTGTGCCATGCGTGCGCCTCGCGCCACGCTGGCGATGATATATCCCAGAGCGCTCATGGCGAGGGTGCCCAGCATAATAGCCAGCAGGATTGCCAGGACCTGGCCCCGGAATTCCACCCGGTAAAGCAGCCAGGCCACGCCGCTTACGATCGCCATTCCCACGACGGTCATCAGCAGGTTCGTGCATTGATCCGCCAGGATGTAGGTCCAGGGCTTCAAGGGTGTAGCCCGAAACCGCCGCAGGATGCCCTGCTCGCGGTAGCCGGCCGTCGTGATCGGAACCGACAACAAGCCAATTGTGCCAACGATGAGGCCGCTGTATGCCGGCAGTGAGACATCCATGCTGCCCCGGCCGCCAAAGATCGCGGCCGGTTCATTGCCGTAGATCGAGCCGAACAGGACCACCAGCATCGTTGGAAAGGCCAGGGTAAAGAATGCCGCCATCGGCTCGCGCAGGTAGAGCTTAAAGGTGATCCAGGTTAGCTGTTTAAGTCCACGCATGGCTATTCCCTCATCCTTCGGCCCGTCAGCCGGAGAAACACATCCTCCAGCGTGGGCTGTTCGGTCCGCAGGTCGAAAAAGTCGGCCCGGTGATCTTCGAGCGAGGTGACGACACTGCTGATAAAGCGTTCCCCGTACCCCTCCACACTGACCCGATCGCCGTTGACCTCGATGTTCGTCACGCCCGGTATGGCGGCCAATTGGAGTTCAGCAGGCTCGGTGCTGAGATGGAACACGATGCGCTTTTCCCGTTCAAGAGAGTGGACCAACGCCTGCGGTGAATCGAGGGCAATCAGTTCGCCTTCGTCCATGATGGCCACCCGGTCGCAGAGCCGCTCGGCTTCTTCCATGAAATGGGTCGTCAGAAAGATCGTGCAACCGCCACGGCGCATTTCACGCACCATGTCCCACATCGAGCGGCGCGCCTGCGGGTCGAGGCCGGTGGTCAATTCGTCCAGGAAAACCAGCGCTGGGCGGTTGATCAGCGCCAACGCGATGAATAAGCGCTGTTTCTGCCCCCCGGAGAGTTGGGCGATCGGAGAGTGACGCTTCTCTTGCAGACCCATTCGCTCCAACAGGTCATCACGTGGCACGGGATCCGGATACAGCGAGGCAAAGAGCGAGAGGGCTTCTTCTACATGGAGACGCGCCGGCAGATTTGATGTTTGAAGCTGCACACCGATGAATTCCACCAGGGTCGTGTGCTCGCGCAGCGGATCAAGACCCAGAACAGATATCTGCCCCGCATCGGGCATCCTCAGACCTTCCAGGCATTCAATCGTGGTCGTCTTTCCCGCCCCATTTGGCCCAACCATGCCAAAGATCTCACCCTGGGACACTTCAAACGAGACGTCCTTTACTGCTTCGACATCCCTGTAATTCTTCTTCAGATTCCTTACCTGGAGGACAGTATCCATCGGAACCTCCCAAGAGGCAGCCAGCTCGGCTACTCAGCACTACGGATCAGATCTTTCAATGCCCGGACGTGTTCATCGAAAGCACGCTGTCCGGCTGCCGTCAGTTCTGCAAATGTCCTCGGCTTGCGATCGACGAAAGTCTTTTCCAATCGGACGTAACCTGCTTCTTCCAGCTTGCGCAGATGAGCGCCCAGGTTGCCATCCGTCAGATCAAGCGCATCGCGCAAGAACGTGAATTCCATCGATTCCCCTTTCGAGAGCGCGGCCAACGCGGCCATGATCCGCAAGCGGACAGGTTGATGAATGATGGGGTCGAATTCAGGCATCGCTCACTTCCATGCCCGCAGGATGTACAGCCCGGCCCCGATCAGACCGCCACCTCCCGTGAAGGCCAGCCAGAAGCCGAGGTAAGTTGGAAGAAAATGCCAGCCCAGAATAGCGAGGATGGCGATCACGATTCCGGCGATCAGCAGGGGGGTGCTGGCCCAAAGGCCAAAGAGCGCATAGCCCATCGCGATCAGGAGTGTGATAAACAGCACGTATTCCTCCGCATCCAATGGCCATACAACCCACATCATCAGGCCGCCAAAGGCAAGTAAAAGCAGCCAGAAGATCCCGAACTTCCAGGCGCCCGGCGAACGCACACGCCGGCTGAGTCGAATGATGGCGTATGCGCTGGCCACCACCCCGAAGCAATCCAGCATCAGCCACAAGTAGCCCGAAGCCTCATTTTCCAAAAGCTGCGTCCCGAGGTATCCGAACAGCCAGACCAGGCCCCAGATGATGAATTGATACCCGGCGCCGGCGCGGGCCATTGCCCGGCGGGTAGCGTTCCCGGCCTGCTCGATGAGCGCCAGCGATTCCGATGCTTGAGAAGGATCCATGGTTATCACTCCAGAGTACTCTATGTCTTAGAGTACTCTACTATATTTTCTGCTGCACGTCAAGCACCATAGGCCTTCTATCAAGGTGGAGTACAATCGCCTGTAGAAGGCGCTGAACCTGGAGGCAAGGATGCCCGAAGCTGTCATCGTATCCGCGGTACGAACGGCCATCGGCGCGCATGGCGGTGGACTGGCCCCCGTGCGTCCCGATGATCTGGCGGCGCGGGTGATACGCGCCGCCGTCGAACGCGCCGGAATCGACCCGGCCTCGATCGAAGAAGTCTACATGGGCTGTGCCAACCAGGCCGGCGAGGACAACCGCAACGTGGCCCGTATGGCCGCCCTGCTGGCCGGCCTGCCGGTCGAGGTGGCCGCTGTCACCTTCAACCGCCTGTGCGCTTCCGGTCTGCAGGCCATCAACGCCGCCTACCGGGCCATTAAAACCGGGGAAGGCGAGGTCTTCGTCGCCGGTGGCGTCGAAAGCATGTCGCGGGCCCCTTATGCCGTTGTGAAGGCCGAGAGCGCATACCCCTGGGGGAATGTGACCCTGTGGGATACGACGCTTGGCTGGCGCTTCCCCAACCCCGATCTGCGGGATACCTTCGGGAATGATGCGATGGGCGAGACCGCAGAAAACATCTTTCAAGCGCATCCCGAGATCACGCGGCAGGAGCAGGATGCGTTCGCATACGAGAGTCATCGCAGGGCGATCGAAGCAATGGACAGCGGCCGGTTCGCCGAGGAGATCATCCCGATCCTCATCCCACAGCGAAAAGGCGATCCACTCGTCTTTGAATTGGACGAGCGCCCCCGGCGGGATACCACACCCGAAGCCCTGGCGAGATTGAGGCCGGCATTTCGAGAGAATGGCTCCGTCACGGCCGGCAACGCCTCCGGGATCAATGACGGTGCCGCAGCGCTCGTGCTCATGTCGGAGGCGCGTGCCCGGGAGCTCAATCTGCGTCCGCTGGCGCGCGTCGTATCGAGCGCCGCCGCCGGTGTGGAGCCGCGCACCATGGGGCTCGGCCCCATCCCGGCCACCCGCAAGGCGCTCACCCGGGCCGAGCTAAAGGTCAGCGACCTCGGCCTGATCGAGCTGAACGAGGCCTTCGCCGTCCAGGCGCTGGCTGTCATGCACGAGCTCGGGTTCCAGCACGAGATCACCAACGTCAACGGCGGTGCCATCGCCCTGGGCCATCCCCTGGGCGCCTCCGGAGCCCGCATCATGGTCACCCTGCTGCATGAGATGCGCCGGCGCGCCCCGCAAGCCGAACGTCCCTATTATGGGCTGGCGACACTCTGCGTCGGCGTCGGACAGGGCGAAGCGACGATCATCGAATGGTTGGGCTTCGATTCATGATCCCACCAGAATCCCAGGCCCCAAACGATGGGTGCATGATATAGTTTCGTTGGGAGAGTCGGGGATAGTACGTTGACCAAACGCAGAAATACCGAGGGGGAGCACGAAACCATCTGGGTCTCAGCCCTGCGCGCGGCCGCTGGCGTCGCCCGACAGGCGACTTCCGGCGAGGAGGATGTCATTCGCGCCGTCGCCCAGGAACTCACCCGACTCAACCTGCGCGGCACGGTTGCGCTCTTCGATGAACAAGGTCAGCTCCAGGTCAGCACACCCTCTCTTCCAAAACCAATCATCGCAACCCTGCACCGCATCACCGGCCTCTCCCCGGCCGGCTACCGCTTTGATCCCCATACCGTCGATATTTATGCACAGGTCATTACCCGCCGAGAACCGGTATTTACCGACGACCGCTCTCAAGTCGTCGCGCAGTTGATGCCGGCATCGCTGCGGACACTGCTTACCCAGGTGATGAAGATTCTGGGCAACGAGAATGTCATTCTGGCTCCGCTCCTGCTGGGGAATGACGTCATTGGCACGTTGAATGTTGTCGCCGACTGGCTCTCGCCAGACGACCTGCCGATGGTTGCCGCACTGGCCGACCATATTGCCATCGCACTGGGACAGGTCCGGGCGCGCCAGAATCTCGAACGTTCGCTCCAGCTTCAGCGGCTGCGGAATCAGGTCATCGAAGCCGTAGCCACCGCACGCGCCACAGACGAGGTCTTTTCGGCTGTGATCCACCTGGCATTGGAAGTGATCGAGGCCGACGCAGGAGCCATCGGCCTGGTGGACAGCGAGGCGCAGGGGGTCAGCTACCCCTGCATCATCGGGCTGCCCGAAACTCGCGGCCTGCAGATCGAAACGTGCAAAGGTGGTTTTGCGCGGCAGCTGGTGAAGAGCAAGCGGCCGATTCTGGTGCCGGAATACCGCGAGGTGCCCTGCGCATTCCCCTCCTGGGTTGATGCCGGTGCGCACGCTTTCCTCGGTGTGCCGCTGACCATCGGGAATGACACGATCGGTGGTCTCGGTTTGTTCAGCTTTACGGAAAAACAAACCTTCGGATCGGAGCAGATCGAACAAGCGCAGGCCATTGCCAGCATGGCCGCCATTGCCGTGCGCAACGCAAGGCTGTTCAGCGAGGCGCAACGGCGAGCGGAAGAAGCCCAGACCTTGATCAGCACCGCACGCTCGATCTCGTCCTCCCTTGACACGGACACCGTGCTGAACGAGATCGCCCGCCAGGCCAACGACTTATTGAACGGAGACGGCAGCCGCATTCATCTTCTGGATTACAGGGAGGGCATCCTGCGCTGTGTCGTTGCGCTCGAGCCCAACGCGCAGGCGATCCTGAAATTCGACCTGCCTATCGGTCAGGGCCTTACCGGCCATGTAGTCGAAAGCGGCGAACCGCTGATGATCAACGATCCAACCACGGATTCGCGCGCCATTCAGGTTCCCGGCACACCGGATGATGAGCTCGAATGCCTGGCGATCGTGCCGCTCTCGATCCGCCAGCGCACGCTGGGTGCGATGACCGTCCGCCGGCTGGGGTTGGAGCGGCCGTTCTCGGCCGAGGAGCTTGACCTGCTGCGGGCATTCGCCGCCCAGGCCGCGGTCTCGATTGAGAACGCGCATTTGTACGGGCAGATTGAAGCCCAGGCGCAGCGCCTCGAGCGCCAGGTCGAAGAGCGTACACGCGAATTGGCGTTGTCCGAAGCGCGCTACCGTTCACTGGTCGAATCGGCCCAATCCGGAATCCTTCAGATCGACTCCGAGGGTGTAATTCTCTACGCCAACAGCACACTCTCCCGCATGGTGGAAACACCGCTGAATGAGATCATCGGTAAAACTTTTCAGGACACTGGCTTGTTGGATGAAAGCAACCGGCAGGAGCTCCTGCAGCGGTTTGAATCCCGCATGCGGGGTGAACTGCCCCTCACCGACGCCTACGTGACGACTTTCCGCTCGCGTTCTGGGCGCACGGTTCCCATCATGCTCGGTGTGAGCGCGATCGCCGATCAAGACAAAGAGCTTCAAGGCCTGACCGTGCTTGCGACCGATATCTCCGAGCGCATCCAGCTGGAAGAAGCGCTTAAAGCCGAACGGGATCGCCTGGATGCGATGCTCACCCACGTCGGCGATGCGGTCATGGTCACAGATCGCGATGCCGCGATCCAGTTCGTCAACCCAGCCTGGGAGCGGCTGAACGGGTACCGCGCCGCCGAAGTGCTTGGAAAGACACCGGCATTCATGCGCACCGGAAAGCAGAGCGAAGATTTCTACAAATCGATGCTCAATACCATCGAGGCCGGCGACACGTTCAAGGCCGAGGTGGTGAACATGCGGAAGGATGGCAGCACCTATGAGGCTGCAATGACGATCACCCCGGTTGTCGCGCCGGATAAATCCATCCTGAACTACGTCAGCGTGTACCATGACATCAGCGCATTGAAAGAACTCGACCGCCTCAAGTCCCAGTTCGTCTCCGACGTCTCGCACGAACTGCGCACCCCGCTGACCAACATACGCCTGTACTTGGACCTGCTGGAACGCGTGCGCGATAAGCAGAAGGTCGCCCGCTACCTCGAAACACTCTCGCGCGAGAGCGACCGGTTGGCCAACCTGATCGACGACCTGCTCTCACTCTCCCGGCTCGACGTCGGCGCCTCACCCCTGTACGCCCGACCGGTCGACATCAATCAGCTGCTCAGCGCCCTGGTGCAGGATCGCGCCTCCCTGGCGGCCGAGCGCGAACTGAAACTCGAACTGCAGATTTTCGAAGACACCCCACCGATCCTCGGCGACGAACGGCTGCTGGGCCAGGTGTTCACCAACCTTCTCACAAACGCCATGAACTACACGCCCGAAGGCGGACACATCACGCTGCGGTCACGAACCCATCGAGAAGGCCTTTTCGAGTGGGTCATTGCCGAAGTCGAGGATACCGGATTGGGGATTGCACCGAGCGAGCAAAGCGAGATCTTCAAACGCTTCTTCCGGGGCACTGCCAGCCAGGAGACGGGTGCGCCGGGAACCGGTCTGGGTCTGGCGATCTGCCACGAGATCGCCGAACGCCATGGCGGACATATTCACGTCTACAGCGCCGGCCATGGAAAGGGTTCCTGCTTCGCCGTCTGGCTGCCGGTTGAAGGTCCTCCCGACGCATTCACCTAGCTTTTTTTTCCAGAAGACTCTTCCGTTCAGCCTGAATCGTGTCGGTCCATGCCTGCGGTGCGCGGCGCAGCTTCACCCCGGTCGTCTGCTGGACCTTCTCCCCGTCGTAGCGGAATGAGGCGTAGCTGGACCGGACAACTTCGGTCGAGATGAAGGCCGGCTTTCCCAGCAGCCGCAAGAACGGCGCCGCCAATAGCCCGGTCGCCATCGCCAGAGGATACGAAAGCCACAGGAAGCGCGTCCGACGCCCCAACGCCTCTGCCCAGGTGGAAAGCATCTCCCGATTCGTCATCACGCTGCCGCAGATGAAGTACTCCTCACCGGGCGTACCTTTTTCTACCAGTTCCACGAGCGCCCGGGCGGTATCCTCCACGTGCACAAAAGAAAATGCCCCGTCCGGCGCCCACACGGCAGGCGGAAGCAGTCGGCGCAGATAAAGACGGAAGAGCTGTCCGTAGGCAGAGTGATCCCCGGGCCCGATAACTTGTGCCGGGCAACCCAGAATGAGCGGCAGGCCCCGGGCGATGTAGCGGTCGGCAATCTTGCGGGCCTCAACCAGCGTGCTTTCGTACCAGCTCAGCGGCGGCTTGATCCGTCGGAATCCTTCCGATACCTGTTCACCGCCTGTGTCGCCGAGGGCGGTCGTGCTGGAGGTCAGGACGATTCGATCCACGCCGGCCGCTTCGGCCGCAGCGAGCGCATTTTCGAGCCCGTCCACATTCACACGCTGCATGGCCGCTCGCTGGCGGGATGAAATACCCAGCTCATACCAGCCAGCATTGTGGATGTACACGTTCGGCTTATGGTCCTGAAAGATGGACGCCATCCCTTCCCGATCGGTGATATCCCCTTCGACCAGAAACGCCCCCTGCGTTTCCAGCCACCGTGCGCTTTCGTGTTGGAGATCGCGTACGATCAGGGTGACCTGCCATCCACGCTCGAGAGCGAAGCGGGACAGATACGTCCCGATAAAACCGGTTCCTCCAGCGATAAAAACCCGCATCAAACCTCCTCGCCGGTCAATAGGCGCAGATGAAGCTCAAATCATGAAACACGCCAACCGTTGGCCGGGTTCGCCCACCGTCCGTGCAGGAAGGTGATCTATGTGAACTGATAGGTCGAGCCCTTGCTGGTCTTGGTGACCTCGATGCGGGCCGGGAAGGCTTCTTTCAGTTCATCGATGTGCGTGATGACCAGGATCAGGTCGAAATCGTCCTGAATGCTGTTGATCGCGGAGACCAGGTGTTCGCGCCCGCGCGCGTCTTGAGTCCCAAAGCCCTCATCGATGAAAAGGCTGCGCAGCTGCGCGCCCGACCGGCGGGCCAGCATGCGGGAGAGCGCGATACGGATGGCGAAATCAATCCGGAAGGCCTCACCCCCCGAGTACATTTCATACGGGCGGCTGCCCAGTTCGTCCGAAATGATGATATCGAGCGCCTCCCGCAGTTCTCCGGTCTTGATCTCGCGCTGGGTTTCGATGCGCACATGCAGCCGACCATCGGTCATGCGCGCAAGCAGTTCGTTTGCCGAACGCTCCAGTTCAGGAACGGCCGTCTCGATGATCATCGCCGGTACGCCGCGTTTGCTGAACGCGTCGCGCAGTGCTTCGTACAGGCTCAAGTCGTCCGACAACCCCTGTCGTTCTTTCTGCCGCTGTTCCTGCTGAGTCTCGAACGCTTCCAACGCGGCCAGCTTCTGCCGCGCCCCTCCGACGCGCTCATCAGCCATACGTTTTTCGCGGCGCAGCCCTTCCAGATCCGCTTCGGTCAGCGCGGCCGCCTGGACTCGTGCTTCGCTGGCCTTGATATTCTTCTCGAGCAGCTGCCGCTGCGACAGATCTTCGGCCAGCTCTTTCTGCCAGCGCTGGATCCGTTCGTTGAGCTTTTGCAGTTGACGGCGGGAGCGGTCGACATGTTCGCGGGCGGCCTGCAGTTCACCCAGACGCTTCTCCAGCGCGGGGCGCTCCTTCAAACGCAGCTGGAGTTCGTTCCGCTCCTGGCGGACCGCCTCCAATTGCTGCTCCCATTGCGCAATCTTCTCGCGGTTCTCGCGGTAATGATCCCGCCGGGCAGCGATCTCCTGCTCCAGGTTTTCCACCAGCTGGTGCCGATGCCCGTCAGTGAGCGGCTGGGAGCATGTCGGGCAGATCGGCTGGTCGGCCTGCTGCAGCGTTTGCAAACGAATCTTCAGCGGCTCGGTTTCGGGGCCGAGCGCCTCGTTCACGCCGCGCAGGTTGGCAGTTTGCTCGAGCAGCTCGGCGTGCCGGTCGTTCAATGTCTCGAACCGCTCCTGCAGCGGGGAAAGGGCATCCAGCGAAGCCTTCACCTGCGACCATGCGGCTTCCAGCGCGGTTCCATCGGCGCGTGCCGCGAGTTCCTCCTGCTCGGCTGCAAACTCGGCCAGTTCCTTCTGGCGGGTTGTGATGCGGCGCGTCAGATCATCGATGCTGCGCTGCAGGCTGACCATTTCGGCGCGGGCGCCTTCCAGATCAGCCCACTGTTTTTCGGCCTCGGCCAGCTTCGTACCGGCAATCTCCGCCTGTTCCCCGGCTTGCTCCAATTCGCTTTCGTAATCCGGCCGATGAGCCAGTTCACGCTGGATTTCTTCCAGCCGGCCTTCAAGACGCTGGATCTCGGCCGTGGTCGATGTGATCCGGTCTCGCGCCCGACCTTCGAAGACTTCCCATACGCCCAGGCCGAGGATGTTGGCCAGGACCTGCTTGCGCTGGGTCGGGGTCTTGGTGGTGAAAGCATCTGCCTGCCCCTGGACCAGGAACGCCGAATTGGTAAACGTCTCATAATCCAGGCGCAGCAGCTCATCGATGCGGTTTTGCGTATCGCGAATCGTCGATTCGGAAAGACTGCGCCAGGATTCTGTCTCCGGCGACCAGATCTGGAATTCGAGAATCGACGTTCCGCGTTTGCCTGCCTTGCGCTGTCGAATCACCTGGTAGCGGTCGGTTCCCTGCGCGAAGGTGAGCGCCACACGCATCTCCGTCCTGCCCTGATGAATCAAGTCATCGGGACTGTTGCTGCGGGCGCGCCCCCACAGCGCCCAGGTGATCGCATCCAGCAGGGATGACTTGCCGGCGCCATTCTCACCCGCCAGACAGGCGACGTGAACGCCTTCGAAATTCAACGGCGGAGGCGACTGGTAGGCGAGGAAGTTTTTTAACTCGAGTTCCAGCGGAATCATAGAACCATCAATCTCGATGCCTGCGGGTCGCGAGAGCGGGCCGCGAGCAGGTCATCCATGCAGCAGTTCAGCGGCTTTCTCGAGCAGCCTGGCAAGCCGTTCCTCGTCCACCTCGCGGCTTTCAAAGTAGCGCTCCACCAGCTCGAGCGGTGTCAGTTCTTCCGGCGCCAGGTTCCCCAGGCGGCTGCGCGCTTCGATTTCGAGCTCGCGCGCAATCACGAAATTGGCGGCCGGCTCGAGGGCTTTTTCGATCGCGCGCTCATCGAGTGAACGAGTCTGATCATCCCGCAGTTGAATCCGCAGGCGCACGACGCTGCCAGCCAGATCTCTTTCAGCGATGGCGGCCAGCACATCCCCTGTTGGATCGCTGGAGGCGCGGACATCGACATCCACCGTCACAAAGGCGCGGGCCGCCACCGGCACGAAGCGCCACTCGGTGGCTCCACGCCTGAGCTCTACCCAGCAGAAACCCTTCTGCTCTTTTTCCTCGCCAAAGTCGATGCGTTCCAATGAGCCGCTGTACACAACCGGCGGGTAGCCCGCTGGATTTAAATCCTGGTGCTGGTGGATGTGGCCCAGGGCGACATAGTCCCAGGCTTGATCGGTCAGCATGGACGTCAGAAGCGGCAGGTCGCGTCCGAGCATGACCGAACGTTCGGAGCCGAATCGGGCTGTGTCGACCCCGAAATGACCGGCCAGCACGCGCGGCATGTCCATCGTGGACGCCTGCTCCGCCAGTTGAGCCAGCCGCTCTGCGACTTCAGCCCGTAGACCCTGATTGAGTTCGTCGATCGATTTCCCCTGATACTTCTTCCAGGACATCAGCCGGTTGCGCATCGGGTACGGCATCCATGCCAGGTACACCGGGCCGCGGCGCGTTTCCACCACCCGACCTTCATCCCGGTAACCAACGATCACTCCCGGCACCTCCAGCGCCCGGAAGATGTCGAGGCTGTTGGCCTTCACCGCCATACCGGGCATGTCGTGATTGCCAACCAGGAGCAGCGTGGGAACAGCATCCGCAAGGCGTTTGATGCGTCCGGCGAACTCGCGCTGCTGGGTGGGCTCGGGGTTGCGGTCCTTGAAGGCGTCCCCCGAGAAGACGGCCAGATCGGCCTCGTTTTCGAGGGCGTAGTCGATCAGCTCGTCCAGGCGCTGCAGGAAATCAAAGACCCGGCTCGATGTCCCGGTGCTGGGATCCAGGCTGCCGTAGTTTTCCATGCCGATATGAAGATCGGCAAAGTGGAGCATGCGGATCGCGTCGCTCATCGGGCTCTCGTTTGCACGTCCATCACCGCGCGCCGGCCTACCCTGGCCGGTCTGTTTTGGGACGGTCGTAGCCGAGCAGGCTCAAGCAGAGGTACAGCTCGCCGCGGTGATGGATCTCCTGTTCAAATACGTGCCAGAGAATCCACGCCAGCTTGGGCGTGCCATCATCGGGCACCTGCACAATGCGGGTGAAGTAATCTACATCGACCGTCTCGAGGTAGTCCATCGTCGACTGGTGCACGCGCTGCATCTCAGCCTCGATAGCCTCAACGGTTGCGAGGGTGGCGGCATCTTCCTGCGGCCAGGATTCGTACTGCCGGCGGATCACGTAGTGGATCCAGCCGCGCTCGACGTTGATGATGTGCCGCAGGATATCGCCGACTGTGCGCTCGTAATGCTCGCTGGGTTTGAAGGCAAGCTGGCCGTCCTTGAGCATCGAGACCGCGCGCATCAGATCACGCCAGACGGGATTCCATTGATCGAAGAACTGTGCCGCGTTCATTCCTGCTCCTTCCGGTGAACCCACCGTTCCAGACCATCCGGCAGCTGGTACGTTTCAAGCTGATCGAGCAGTGCAGCCGGATTCGGCTCATGGACGAAAAGCTCGCGATGTTCGCTGTAGATGAAGCCCTCCGAACGAGCGTGGTCAATCAGGGCAAGCAGTGGATCGAAATACTTGTTTACATTGAGCAGCCCGATCGGCTTGTGGTGCAGACCAATCTGAGACCAGGTGAGGATTTCAAATAACTCCTCGAAAGTGCCAAATCCGCCCGGCAGCGCAATGAAAGCGTCCGCGATTTCGGCCATTCGCGCCTTGCGCTCATGCATCGATCCAACGACCTGAAGTTCCGTCAGGCCGGCATGCAGCAGGACTGGGATGTTGAACAACTCCGGAATGATTCCGACGACCTGGCCATGGTTTTGCAGCACGGCGTCGGCCAGCTTGCCCATCATTCCCGTGCCGCCGCCGCCGTAAACGAGAGTGAGCGAACGCGCCGCAATTTCTCGTCCCATATCAGCGGCCGCTTGAAAGTAGGTCGAGTTGGATCTATCACTCGAGCCGCAGTAGACGCAAATACGCTTCAAGGACATACCATAACCTCCGCTACGCTACACGCCGGAAAGGTCCGCCGCGTTCAGAGTTTCGCGAATTCCGGCTGCCTGCAGCTCGAGGTCGTCACGGCCGGCGCGGCGCGGAACATCCTTGTGCAGTCGTAAGCCGCAGCCATCGCCGGTATAGCGTGGAATAATATGCAGATGAGCGTGAGGCACAACCTGTCCGGCAGCCTCGCCTTCAGCCAGGAAGTAGCTGATCCCCTCCAGGTTCGGGCCTCTCTTTCGCAGAGCCTCACCAAGCGATCGCCCCAACTGGAACATTTTTCCAGCCGACTCGATATCGACCCGGCTGAAATCCCGGTAATGCTCGTGGGGAATGACCAGCATGTGACCGGGCGTGACCGGGTATAGATCCATGAAAGCCGAAACGTCCTCACCCTGGTAGACGAAGGTCGCTTCGCTCTTTCCCCCCAGAATCTGGCAGAATATGCATTCATGCGCCGTGTTCATGCTGAACGGACTCCTGAGAAATCGCTGCCGACCGCGCAGGGCGGGTGGCCTTTCCGCACCGCGCCGTCATTCTACCATGCGCCCTGGAGCCGCTCGCATTCCACACTTGACGTTACGGGCAGAGCGAATCAGAATGAACCCGGTCAGCGAATTCGCAAGCGAGGTGAATGGATGAATTCATACTTCCCTGTTCTGATTTTAAACGCCCGCCCGGCGGCCGGAAAGAGCGAGATCATCCACGCTCTGAGCGGCGTACCGCAGGAGGAGCGCATCCAGCGCTTCCACATCGGCTCGATGCATGTTCTCGACGATTTCCCGATGCTGTGGACATGGTTCGAAGAAGACATGCTGCTGGAAAGCGTTTTTCAGCACCCACGCCTGCACACCACACCGGACGGCTACTTCCTGTACGAAGACCTCTGGCATCTACTCATTCGGCGGCTGGCGTTGGAATACGAAAAGTGGCATCGCGACCGGTTTGCAGAGTCTACGGCTGTGATCGAGTTTTCACGCGGGGCAGCCAGCGGCGGCTATCGAAAAGCCTACCCGCACCTGGGTACGACCATCTTGAAACAGGCCAGCGCGCTGTATGTTCAGGTTTCCTATGCCGAATCGCTGCGGAAGAATCGGGCCCGCTATAATCCGGATCGCCCGGACAGCATTCTCGAACACGGTCTGTCGGACGCGAAAATGGAGCGCCTTTACCGCGACGATGACTGGGGAGACTTCTCCTCGGCTGACCCGCAGTACCTTCTTACCGCCGGCAAGAAAGTGCCCTACGTCACGTTCGAGAACGAGGATGATGTCACAACCCGGGCGGGTGAACCGCTCCTTCAAAGATTGGAAACAGCATGCGGTACACTCTGGGATCGTTATCGGGCTCTGCAGGCGGTATAATCTTTCCGATTTTCAGCCAACTCTCGGAGCCAACATGAAGCGCATCCTGATTGCATCGCTGCTGACCCTGATCCTGATTGTGCCCGCTGCATCAACTTCGGCGCAAGGGGATGCTGTCCGGGCCGTTTTGTTCTACTCGCCCACCTGCCCGCACTGCCACCTCGTCATCACGACCTCCATGCCTGAAATCTCGCAGCAGTTCAACAGCAGCGTGACGTGGAGCTACTACGGGGAGAATTACGACCCGAACAGCGAGGAAACCCCACCCGTGGTGGCACTCCTGGGAAACGCGCTGCAGGTGCTCTACATCGATACGACGAGCGAGATTGGCAACCAGCTTTATGCGGCGGCGATTGAGCGCTACTCGATCCCCCAGGATAGCTGGGTCGTCCCGCTGATGGTCGTGGGCGGTACCATCCTGACCGGATCGCTTGATATCCCGGAACAGTTGCCCCTGATCACTGAGCAAGCTTTACCAAACGGCGGCCTCGATTGGCCTGATATTCCCGGCCTGGCCCCGTACGTCGAGGCGCTGCAGCCATTTCCCGGCCAGGAGACCGCGACCCCCGAGGCTGTGTCCACACCGACCGGGGAGCTGGAGTCCGCCACCAGTGCGCCCACCACACAGCAAGCCGCCCCACCCGAGGTGCTCAACCGCAATCCGGCCGATCTGTCCCTCGGAGAGCGGATCATGCTCGACCCGGCCGGTAATACCCTGTCGATCGTCGTTATGATCGCGATGCTGTTCAGCCTGGTCGCCGCCGGTCTGCGATGGAGCGGCCGATTCGCCCCTCGCAACCCCGGGCCGGTTTCAATCTGGGTTCCGATTCTCTCGCTGATCGGTATCGTCGTCGCCGGCTACCTTTCCTACATCGCCGCCTCCGGCCATGAGGCCACCTGCGGACCGGTGGGCGACTGCAACACGGTCGCGCAGAGCGAGTATTCGGCTTTGCTCCTGGGCATACCCAACGGATACATCGGCGTCGCGGGGTACATCGTGATCGTCGCCGGATGGCTGATCGCTCGCTACACCCAGCCCGGGACCGCACGGTGGGCCAGGCTCGCTCTGTTCGGCGCCAGCCTGGTGGGAACGTTATTCTCGCTCTACCTCACCTTTCTGGAACCTTTTGTTATCGGCGCCAGCTGCGCCTGGTGCCTGACATCGGCCGTGCTGATCACTGCCATCATGCTGCTGAGCGTCGGCCCGGCCCGGTACAGCTACGCGCAAGATACACACCGCGGCAAACGGTAGACGCCGAACCGCCCTGCCCGGACCGTCCCAACGAATTTCTGTAGATCATCACCCGCTGGCTGCGGGTGATGTAACGATTCCGATTGCTCCCGCATCGAATGAAGTGCATCGAAATTGTGCAAATTCTTGGAGGCAAAAATGGGTTTCGCTAAGTTCATGTCAAGCACGCTGGGTCGTTGGATCCGCATCATCGCCGGAGCGGCGCTGATCGCGATCGGTATTTTCCTGGTCGGAGGCGTCTGGGGCATCGTCCTGGCCGTCGTGGGTGCGGTTCCATTCCTGGCCGGGATTTTCGACGTCTGCGTAATCGGAGCGCTCTTCCTTCGAACCCCGTTTCGCGGCACAGACCTGCGGGCGAAAATCGAGCAGTAACGCTGGCGAGGTGGCACGAAACACCTGAGCGTATGAGGTGGCCGAACGCCGGCCACCTCATACTCCATTCTGCGGGTAAAGCATAATGATGGGTCCATTCCTGGTGCTGTTGGCTATATTGGGGTATGCCGCCCTGCACAGCTTGCTGGCGACTTTCGCTGCCAAACGGCGGGCGAACGAGCTGCTCGGCCGGCAGGCGCGCGCATACCGGCTGGTGTACAACTTGCTGGCGGTGCTCACCTTCCTGCCCGTGCTGGGCGTGGTGGCAGCATACCCTGGCCAGGTCCTCTACCACTGGTCGTGGCCGTGGCTCTTGCTCTCCAGCCTCGGTCAGCTGGCTGCAGTACTGCTCCTCGCACTGGGGTTGTTCGAAACCGATGTCTGGCAGTTTATCGGCTTGCGGCAGTTGGTGAGCGGCAGGTCGGAGGATGCGGGCGAACTGCAGGTCGGGGGGCTTTACCGCTTCGTGCGCCATCCGCTGTACAGCGCCGGTCTGCTCTTCATCTGGCTGACGCCGGTGTTGACTACCACGGTCCTCGCCTTCAATCTGGGGATATCCCTGTACCTGTACATTGGGAGCACCTTCGAGGAGCAGCGCTTGCTGCGCCAATTCGGCAAGGCGTACGATACGTACCGCCGGAACGTCCCGCGCTTGATTCCACGAATTCCGATTTCCCGCTGAATTTCACTTGTATTCTGGCAACATCCGGCCACGCTGCTCTACGTGGTCTGTTTCGATACGAAGGGCGTCTGAAGGACCCAGCCGCGCCTCAGAAGTTCCGCTCCGGCCAGGGCGGGCAAACCGGGATCTGCCAGCTGCTCGGCCAGCGCGCCCAGGAGTGAGAAGCCGGATTCGCGCGCTCGGGCAGCCGCATCCTTCGCCAAAGCCACAGCTGCAGCCCGGTCGCCTTTTGCGTGCAGCACCATGGCTCGATCCAGTTCACGCTCGAATTCAACTTCCGGTCCTGCCCCTTCCGGAACCTGCGCGAAAGCCAGGGCCTCGGCCTCGGCCAGCTTCCCCTGCCCGAGAAAGGCTTGGACCAGGTGATCCTCCAAATTGGCACGCAGGCGGTTATCGCCCAGACCGTTGGATATCTGCATCCCCTTTTCGAGCGTTAGCTGGGCCTGGCGTCCCTTTCCGGCCAGCGCCAGGGCCAGGCCCAGGGTGTCGAGATAAATGGCCTGTGCCCGTTCCTCGCCGGTCTCGCTTGTAGCATCGATCACCGCTTCGATTGCCCGAGTTCCTTCCTCGATTTGCCCAAGGTTGAGCAAGATGATCGCCCGCTGCGCCTCGCTGTTGGCCCAGCCCTGCCGGTCTCCTATCAGCGCTTTCAGGTCTCGCGCTTCCACGGCGCGCGCCAGCGCCCGGTCAAGTTCGCCGCGAACATGATGCAGCAGCGCCATCGTATTCAGCACGCGCGCCAGGGCGTAGCTATCCCCGATGGCGGTTAGTCCAGTCCTCGCCTCCTCGCAGATTTCAAGCGCTTTATCCAGATCGCCCTGCTCGTAGTAGGCGCCTGCCAGGTTGACCAGCGAGCGGTACTCCATTTCGAGCTGTCCTGCCCGTTGGGCCTCATGAATCGCCTGGTTCCAGTGCTGGATCGAGCCGTGGTAATCTCGTCGGATGCGGAGGATGATGCCCAGCATGCTGTGTGCCGCCGCGCTGGCTTCAGCCGCCGCATGCGGCGCGATGCGCTCTACGTCTTTGATCATCCCCAGAGCGGTTTGAGCGCTCATTTCGGCCGATTCGAGCTGGGTCGTCATCAGCTGGGCACGGGCCATGGAGGCTTCCAACTGCACCCGCACCAGCGCGGAACCTTCCCCCATGGCCATCAAGGCCTCCTGGAGAAGCTCTGCCGCTTCTTGAACCCGGGTACGCTGCATCAGGCAGTTCGCCAGCCGCAGCGCCAGCTGCGACCAGGCCACCGGACCCACTTCATCCAGCGGTGAGAGATCGAGAGCCTGACGGTAGGCCTGCTCCGCTTCCTCCGCCCGAGTGGAATGAACCAGCAGGTCAGCGCGCAGGCTGAGCAAACGGCGGCGAAGGATGCGCGAACCGTCATGAACCGGGATCTCGCCGAACATTTCGTCCACCACCTGACATGCACCGGCTGTCAATCCGCGATTGCGGAGCTCCCGGACGTGGTCGGTTAGCCAGTCGACAGCCGTTTCAACCTCGCCAGCACGTGACAGGTGGTAGGCAACCTCCACCGCATCGCCAATCTGTGCCTTCATGCAGCAGTCAGCGGCTAGATGATGGAGTCGAGAGCGGACATCCGGTTCGGCTGCCAGGCGGTGCTGAATATGCGAGCGGACCAGGGGATGCAGTACGGCCCGATCGGGCCGATCGATCAACTGGCGCCGGCGCGATTCGTCGATGGCCCCAGCAGGCTCCGGTAATACCGCTTGCAAGCATGCGACAAGCTGGGGCTGGTATAGATCAACCGGATGGCGAAGGAGCGACAGCCATGCAATCAGCTGACTCGTATCCGGCTGCAGATCCTTCAACATTGCATCGAGTATGTATGCTGACAGAGTTGGCTCAAGCGCCAGGTTTTCCAGGTACCCGCCAGCCTGTGTTCCGTTGGCCGTCATTTGGCCAAGTGCCAGACGGATGAGCATCGGGTTGCCTGCGGTCACGGTGTGAACCTGTCGCGCCGTGGAGTGATCCATCCCCTGACTCAAGGCTTGAATTAATTCCTCGGCCTCGTCCAGCCCTAACCCGTCCAGGCGTATCTGTGGAACGCCCAGTCCCGGCAGTTCCTCACGGCTGATAAAGAGGAACCTCACCGGCTCGACCTTCATCCAGCGCCGTATGGCTTCCCAGGCATTTCCATCCTTCAATTCATGGATATCATCGAAACACAGCAGTCCGCTCACTCCGGCCAGCGCCGAGGCGATGATATTGATCTGCTGGTCCCACGCCGGTGCCGGCGAGCTCGTCGTGAGCAGAAAACCAGCCTGCTCCTGGCCTTCCAGCACCAGGAACAGGGCTAGCTGCCGGATGAGCACATCAAGTGCTGGCGCCACGGCCGGACTGAAAGTGAACCAGAAGACCGGCCGCTGCTCTTCACGGGCAAGCTGTGCCGCCAGCGTAGTTTTCCCCATGCCTGGCATTCCGATCAGCGCCGCCGCACCCTGACTCTCCAGCAGCGCGGCCAGGCGATTCAATTCCTCACGCCGTGGAATTTCCATGCTGGGCGGCGCGGGAATCGTTTCGAGCGCTCCAACTTCCTCCAGCTGCTCCAGCTGCGTGGCGGGGGTTGTCCTGAAGTGCAGATCGTGGAGTATTCCTCCGCATGCACGGTCGGCCAACTGAACCAACCGGGCTGCGACCTCCGGTTCATCATCCAGCATGAGGGCGGGCACGAAACGCGTCGCCACGATGACCGGGTCAGGGGTACGCTGCTCATTTTCCAGGCGGGAGATATGGGCCTCGCTGTATCCAACCTGAACGCCGAGCTCCATCTGCGTCAGATGAACCCGCCGTCGAAGCAACCGAAGCAGGGCACCGAAGCTCTCCGCGTGTAAAACCTGGGATGCACCAGCCACCGCAGCTTGATCTCCCTGAATGCTCAATACCTAAAGCCCCAGTGCGGGGCTCGTGACTGCCTTGAATTTCCTGTTCATGTCCTGGAAGCCGGGGCTGTGAAGCCGGCCGGATGGATTATACGGCTTTGGGGCCAATCTTGGCAAGAAAAGTCAAGTTACATGCTATCGAATGCCCTATGATGGCACGAAACCGGAGGAGCCCCCCATGCGACGTGTCTTTCGCCGCCTGATACGACGAGTCAATACCACTGAGTGGTCGGTCAGCTGGTTTGAAGTCCTGCCCGGTGAAAACCCCGGCGCGCTCCTGGATCGGCTCGACGAGAGCCCACCCCACCATCAAGGAGAGGGAGACGGGGTCAGCCAGAAGCCACCTTCGGGCCAGGACGATCGGCTCGATCCGTAGGTCAGCGAGGTTGAGATGGACGGCAAGCGATCAAGCAGTCGATACCCTGCACGACCACAAACTGAACCAATCAACCGGGTGCGAAAGGCCGGAATCACCGGGACGATCGTGTTCGTTGTGCTCTCGCTGTCAGCTTGTGGAAGCGGCCCGGCGTCGCCGGAAGTGCCGCGGGGCAGCTTGCAGGCGGATTTTTCAGGCACCTGCCCCTTCGGAAAGCTGCAGGCCGACGCCAGCCGGGGTTACGAATGTGCCGATGGCGAGTTCAGGGCCTGGATCGATAACGACCAGGAGCGATACGACTTCATCACGGCCCCGCTCGGCGAATCCTACGGCGACGTCCGGATCGAGGTCAAC
>JBJYWH010000173.1:0-6784 GCA_046259355.1 Anaerolineales bacterium | reverse complement strand
CTGTCACGAACATCCTGCAATCCGCGACGGCATTTCGGATGAAGCCGGAGGAGCAGGTCCGGCTGCTCTTTGACTTCGAGAAGCGGGGATTGGATCTGGTTGGGATTTATCACTCCCATCCGCTTGGACCACCGTTTCCATCCGAGATTGACCGTCGTCAAGTGGGGTATCCGGGCGTTGTCCACCTGATCTGTTCGAAAGCGGGATCCAACTGGACATGCCAGGCATTCCGGATATCCCCATCGGGTGATCTGGCTGCGATCGAAGTGGAGTGGAGAGAATAACGATAGCAAGATTTCGGGGTTAGCATGGTTGATCTTTGCCACAAGGAGTAAGAGATGAGCGTACTTGTCCAGAGCGTATCAAGCCTGCTTGC
Source organism: Anaerolineales bacterium (assembly GCA_046259355.1). Taxonomy (GTDB): domain Bacteria; phylum Chloroflexota; class Anaerolineae; order Anaerolineales; family E44-bin32; genus E44-bin32. Next base: position 6,408 of record JBJYWH010000173.1, on the reverse strand, counting down.
AGCCTATTTGCTGGGTTCGTTCCCGTCGGGCTTGCTGATCGTCCGCATGGTGCGAGGACGGGATGTTCGCCGCTGGTACAGCGGCCGCACCGGGGGGACGAATGTAATGCGTGTAGCCGGTTACTGGGCAGGTTTGGCAACGGCTGCGCTGGATGTCCTCAAGGCTTTTCTGGCTGTCCGGCTGGCAAATTGGATCAGCGGTGGTTCCGCGTGGCTGCAGGTGCTTGCAGGCACACTGGCCATCATCGGGCACAACTATTCCATCTTCCTGGTCGAGCGCATCGACGGCAAGCTTCGGTTCCGGGGCGGGGCAGGCGGCGCTACAGCCTTTGGTGCTTCCATGGGTCTCTGGCCGCCGGTAGGGTTAATCATTCTTGCCGTCGGAGCGGTCATCCTTTTTGGAATCGGATATGCATCGGTTGCCACCATGTCGGTGCCCATCATCACAGGGGTGGTTCTCGCCTTGCGGGCGGCAGCGGGTTTGAATTCGTGGACCTATGTCGCATTTGGTCTTCTGGCAGAAATTGTTGTGCTGTGGGCGTTGCGTCCCAACATCCTTCGTTTGATAGCGGGTGAAGAACGCTTGATTGGATGGCGGGCGAGGCGAAAGCAGCGTGAAGGGAACGGTTCGATTGAGGAATCCGTGGGAGGCGAGGGGCCCCAGGAACGGAACCTGGATAATGGCTGAAACGATCAGGTCAGCGTGAAGATGGCTCCGTAGCCGATCAACCCCAGAACCACGAATTCAACCACTCTACTCAGGCTGTAGGGAACCTGCCTGAATGTGTCGATGAGACCGTTTCCCAGGTAGACCAGAAGCCCGATCACCAGAGCAAGCCGCACCGGCGAGATGGGCCAATAGTGTGCCGCCCATAATACCTGTGCTCCGATGATTCCGATCACCAGTGCATCCAGGAGCGCCGTACGTGCCGAACGCCCTTCAAGGAGCTCCAGCCTCCATGAGGTGGCGAAGATTGCAGCCAATGAGACCGGGACACCATAGATTGCTCGCTGCCCGGTGGCTCCCAGGGTGAAAAACGATCCTGCCAGCAGCATATAGGTTAGGGTGCGCAACCCGATCGCAGCAGCCGCGAAACGCACATCTTCTCGATCGATCACTAGGAACTCGGCATAGAGCACGGCGACGAGGATCAGCGCACCCAACGGGAGTCCGATCCACAACGCCAGGCCTTGAGGAAGCCTGGTCAAGATGGCTCCGGTTCCGAGGGCTGCCAGGCCGGGTACGATCCAATGCTGCAGGCTGGAGCTTCCCGGGGTGTAGGCTGGGTGCGAACGAACCAGCCAGTCAGCGCCGGCGGCTGTCAGGAGCGCTGCAACCGAGAGCATGATCAAGCGGGTGTTGATCACGATTCGAACCAGCACACCGAAGATGCCAAATTCGGCCTCCAATGTCGGCAGGCTGACGATGCGGATCAAGGCGTAGGTCAGGAAGACCAGCGCAGTGAGCGTGCTCAATCGATCACGATCGGGGGTTGGTCTATCGCTCATCACGGAAGCATTCTAGCATCGCGCTCCTGACTCTGTCTATTTATATCCCGTTATATCCCGTTCGCTTTCATGCGTGTGATCAGTATAATGGCCGGCATGATTGCACTCTTGTTCCTCATGGGATGGACGCTTGGTGTTCTGGTCAACCTTCTCTCGGACAGCCTGCCGATCAGCCGGAGAGTCGAGTGGCCGCACTGCTTGGCCTGCACCGCACCCCGGCCAATCCTGGCGTGGTCGGCGATCACGGCCCGTTTTACCGGCAGTTGGACCTGTGACTACTGCGGTGTCCCGATTCGAAACCGCAATCTGGTCGTGGAGGGGATCGCCGCCCTGGCGGTACCCGCGCTCTGGGTATTCCATCCGCCTTCGGTTTCATTCATCCCGGCACTCATCATCGGGTTTGTTTTCTTCTTGATCACGGTCATCGATATCGAGCACCGCCTGATCCTGCATACCGTAACCCTTCCCTCCGCAGTCATCTTTGCTGTGCTGGGTTTTCTGGATCCGGAGCTGGGCGTTAAGCGGACGCTGCTCGGGGGCGCATTCGGATTCGTAATCTTTCTGGCGCTCTACCTGCTCGGCACGGCCTTCTCGCGCTGGGCTGGCCGGAGGAACGCGGCCGCGAGCGGCGAGGTCGCCCTGGGATTCGGGGATGTAACCCTGGCGACCCTGATCGGATTGGCCGTTGGATTTCCGGGGGTCATCGAAGCGCTCATTCGCGGCATTCTGTACGCGGGCATTTTCAGCATTGCTTTCTTACTATTCATGGTCATTCGTCGTAAGTATGCTGCCTTCATGCCGATCCCCTACGGTCCATTCCTGATCCTGGGCGCCCTGTGGGTTTACCTTCAGGGGTGGTCGAGCCTCGAGCGACTGCTGGGTATGTAGCCCCTTAATGATAGAAAATCCCCTGCAATTGTTCCGATTTTGTTACATTGGCGTGTCGAGTGGCTGACAGTTTGCCCGGCTGGCTCTCCAGTACTAGGCGATCGGCCTGGACCTGCCCCTATAATGTAAGTTGTCCGAACAGGGAGAGACATCGCTTGAGGTGGTGATGTTCCGATTCAAACGATTCCAGAGCAAGGGTGTGCGCAAACGCAGGCCCAAGTCGCGCGGCCAGAGCATCGTCGAGTTCATGGTCCTGCTGCCAGTGCTGATCATGATGCTCTCCGGGTTGATCGAGTTCGGCTTCATGCTGAACTACTACCTGGACATGATCGACGCCGCCCGCGAGGCTGCCCGTTTCGCCGCCAACGACGATCCGCTTCACAACGATGCCACCGGCGTGTACCAGGATCCGAACCCGGGTTTTTACCTGCGGACACAGACGGTCGCGCTGCAGTCACTCAACATCGGGTCAGGCGGCCAGATCACGCTCAATCCAGCTACGGACGATATTGTGATCTCTGCCTTTGGGGTGATCGGAGGGAATGTCGAGCAGCGCTTCCCCTCCGGAACGGGCGAGGTTGCCCTGTATTCGAACAAGCACTCGGGGCTCGATACCACCAATGATATCGAAGCCAAACTCGACAGCCTTGCGCCCAACACCGGCCTGGTGTCGGTGGAGATTTACTACCAGTACCACATGATCCTCGGACTGCCGTGGATCCGGGCTTTTGTTCCCGACCCTGTAACCCTATACGCCTACAGCATCATGCCGAATCCAAATGTCGAACCTACACCCACTCCCCTCCCATAGTCCTGCCGAGCGCAGGCTCCAGCGCGGCCAGGCGATGGTGCTCATCGCCCTGGCTTTTATCGGATTGGCTGCGTTCACCGGCCTAACCGTCGATGCCGGCATTCTCTTCATTCAGATCGGCCACCTGCGGCGGGCGGTGGACTCCGCCTCGCTGGCGGCTGCCAACCAGTTCCGTGAAGGCCGCTCGGACGCCGAAATCGAACGGGCCGCGGACGAGTTCATCAACCTGAACAGTCTCAACCCGGCCCATGCCGATATCTTCAAGTGTGACATCAGCGATCCAACGGATACCAACACCAACCCGTACCACGATATCACGCTCTGTCCGCCGGATACGAACGGTGACGGCGTCCACAACGATTCTCCACCCCGCAAGTACGTTCGCGTCGTGGCGACGATGCCGGTCGATTTCGCTTTCCTGCCGATCATCGGTTTCGGATCGATCGACATCCAGGCCAATGCCGTCTCGGAGGCTGCATCGGTCGATATCGTGCTGGCGATCGACACATCCGAATCGATGGCTTACGATGCCGACTGCCTCGATGGCGATGATGACGATGGTGATGGGGTAGACGACGACTGCGATCCCAGCCAGTACGGCTGGCCGGGTTCGCCGGGCCCCACAACGGATCCGTCCTGGGATGTGCCGGACGACTACTTTCGCAACCCGGATATCTGCAACGATGTCGATCCTTCAGCACCGGGCATTCAAGGCGCCTGCCACCCGTTTGAGGAAGTCCGGGACGCGGCGCTAGCCCTGGTGAACCGGATGTACTTCCCCTACGATCGCATGGGGATCATCAGCTTCGACCTGAATGCAGTAGCCCAGTTGAACCTGAGTTCGAACGCCAGTTCGATCACCTCCGCAATCGGGAGTCTGACCGTCTATAAACTCCCCGGCTGCCCGGGATGGACTGCAGCAAAGAACCCGACCGGTTGTACTTCAACCAATATTGCCGATGGGCTCAAAGTGGGCGGTAGCCAGTTCGGCTCCTTCCTGCGCGAGGAAGCGGTCCTGATCTTCATCCTCCTGAGCGATGGTTCGGCAAATGCCGCCACCGACGTGCACGGCAACCTGATCTGCCCCGGCGGTACCAATATCCCCACCTGGGTGCAGCCGTTTTGCCGGGATGAGGATTTCGAAGTTGGACTTGGCGCCTACGGCTACGATGCGGAAGATGCCGCCGTGGACCAGGCGTATTTCGTCGGCTGCCCGGAGGGGAACTCGTTCGATCCCTCGCTGACAACCTGCGCTTCGCCCGGGCAGGGTGCGGTGGTCTTCACGATTGGCTTGGGCGACGACCTGATCGATAACCAGGGATGCAGCCCGAGTGCGTATCCGGGCGGCTGTGAAGTCGACCAGGGTGAGAAGCTGCTGCGCTTCATCGCCGCGGTCGGCGACGACGGCGATCCGTCATCCGATCCCTGCAGTTCGACGGCGACCGGTCACTCGTGCGGGAACTACTACTTCTCGCCGACCGGCGGCGGCCTGCTGCAGGTATTTGAAGCGATTGCATCACGCATCTTCACGCGCATCATCCATTAATCCTTGAGAGAGACAGACTATGATCCGCTTGCCAGCCAGCCAGCATACATCCGAGGGGCAGAAACGGAAGCGTTTTCGCGGCCAGACGCTCGTGGAATTCGCGCTGGTGCTTCCAATCATGCTGCTCATCTTGTTTGTGATCATCGAGCTTGCGCGCCTGCTGCATGCCTGGCTGGCGGTTGAGAACGGCGCTCGTTTCGGCGTACGCTATGCCGTGACGGGCGAATATGACGATACCTACTGCTCGGGCTATCCTGGCGGTGTTTGTGACGATCTTCCGGAGCAGGAAGCGGCCCGCATTCCATCGATCATCGATGCCGCCGAATCCGGTTCGGTGGCGATTCTGCGCAATCCCGCGGCGGCTCAAGCTACGCCGGGCTTTTTCAAAGTGACGGTTTGTTCGAACAAGATGCAGGGTGGTGGTCCACTCTTCAGCTACCATGCTTCGATCACGCCATCGCATATTCCGGCCTGGTGTGAGCAGCTCGCAACCCACAATCCGATCCAGGATCCGGGCGGACCGGGTGACCGTGTTTCGGTCACGGTGGATTTTGAGCATCCGCTGATCGTCCCGATCTTGAGCACCTGGCTGCCGAACATCCATCTGTCGGCTCGGCGTGAGGGCATTGTCGAACAGTTCCGTGTAGCCCGTGTTGTGGGTCTGCCGGCGACGATCTCGGTCCCGACCTTCACGCCGACCAACACCGCCACACCGACGCACACGGCGACCATCACCGATACGCCCCTGCCGACTGCGACGCTGTGCAAGGTGCCGCCGGTGGTGACGATCACGCAGCCGACGAATGGGGCGATCCTGATCGACAAAGTCCCGGGTCAGGCAGTGGCCTACGACCCGGATAACGCCGATCCGGCCGCGTGCGTCGGTGTCGGAAGTGATGGCGACGGGATCGTGCAGGTCGACTTCGCCATCGACGAGTGGACGGGCGCATCCTGGAACCGCGTCTACACCCATACCGAATTCGCAGAGGCTTACTGCGTCTTTGGCGGCAATGCGCCCTGTTCCGAGCACCCGACCGGCTCGGCGACATGGCCCAGCGGCGGCCCGATGGGCAGCGGCCTGCACCGCATGCAGGCCGTCGCCACCGACGATGAGGGCGTTCAAAGCCCGATGGCGGAAATCACGTTCATGCTGAATGTGCCCGACACGGCCACACCGACTTCCACCATGACACCAACGACAACCGCTACGCCAACCATCACGCCGACCGTCGACTGTAACAATCTGGTCGTGGGTTCCTTCTTCACCTCCGGGGACGGCCTGTACATGTGGATGTTCAATGGCAACCCGCGCACCATCTATTTGACCGGGTCGAACACCAGCTGGAACGAAATGGATCCGGGCATGTATGTCGACCAGGAGCAGTTCAACTGGGTTCCGTACTACAACGGCGATGACTACAGTTCCAGCACGGTCGCGGGGCCGGCATCGCCTTCCAGCTTCCCCCAGGGTCCCGGTTCATGGACGTACTGGTACGCCGATTTCAGTGGAGTTCCTGGCGGCCGGCTTTTCGCTGACCGGTGCAGTCCCTACGATCGAGATTGCCTGGGTTTCATCAATATTACTGCTCACGATTTACCTGTTTGTATTTGAAATCGTTGACCCACAAACTGACTTCCCGGGGCGCCAGGGCAA